>NZ_JAWLNX010000002.1:279420-417739 GCF_035320975.1 Saccharopolyspora mangrovi
CACCCTTGGGGCGGGGGGGGCGCGCGCCCCCCCCCCCCCCCCCCCCCCCCCCCCCCCTTTTCTGACCACCCGTTTGCCTCAAAGGTTGCCCGTGGCCACCGAAACTGGTCATCCAGCATCGAATCATCGGTATCGGCAGGACGACCTTTCACACGAGACACGCAGCACTACCGCTGCCAGGGGTGCCGCTTCTTGTTCGCCGTCGGTCGGTTCAGGCCCGATCGTCCACCTTCGGCAGCGGCGCCAGCAGCATGGTCGAGGTGTCCAGTCGTTCGTTGGTGTCCTGGCTGGCGACAAGCTCCCGGGCTTCCTCGCCGCTGGCGACGACCGGGACCGATCCGCGCAGCGGGCGTGCGGCGGTCTCCCGCATGAACAGGGCGGCGACCAGGGCGATGGCGGAGAAGAACATGACGTAGAAGGCCGGGGCGTAGCTGTTGCCCGTCACCTGCACCAGAAGCTGCGAAACCAGCGGTACCGTGCCGCCGAACAACGAGGTCGCGATGTTCTGCACGAATCCGACGGCGCAGTAGCGCGACGCGGTCGGGTACAGCTCGGCCATGACGGCAGCGTTCATGCACAAGAACAGCGTTCCCGGGATCATCACCAGCATCAGCGCGACGTAGAGCGCCCACGTGGTCCCCAAGTTCATCAGCGCGAACGCCGGGACAAGGAGGACCAGGTTGCCGATCGCCGCTGCGAGGTAGACCGGCTTGCGCCCGAGCTTGTCCGACATCCGCCCGAAGACCGGTAGCAGTGCCGCCTGCAGCACGAGGATGACGACGGTGGCCAGTGCCGTGTGGAACGTGGCGATCCCGACCTGGGTCTCCAGGTACGTGGGCATGTAGCTGGTCAGGGTGTACGACGACGCTCCGTCGGCACCGATGAGCGCGATGCCGATCAGCACCTGAGGCCAGTAGTGCTTGAACACGCCCGGCAGGTTGTGGCGGACGAACATCGGGTTGGCCGCCTGTTCCGCCGTCTTCTGCTGCGCCGCTTCGAAGCTCGGCGACTCCGAGACCCGGCTGCGCAGTGCGATCGCGATGATGCCGAGGACGAAGGCCACGAGGAACGGGATGCGCCAGCCGCCGTTGACCATCGCGTCCGGGCCCCAGAAGTGGGTGGCGATGCCGCTGGTCGCCGCGACGACACCGGCACCTGCCGCGAATCCCAGCTGCGAACCGCTGTTGAGCAACGACGTCCAGAACCCGCGGTCCTTGTCCGGCGCGAACTCCGCGATGTAGGTCGCCGCACCGGAGTACTCGCCGCCGGTGGAGAAGCCCTGGACCATGCGCAGCAGGTACAGGAGCACGACAGCCCCAGCGCCCAGCGTGCCCGAGCTCGGCAGGAGTCCGATCAGGGTGGTGGCCACGGCCATGAGGGCGATGGTGAAGAACATGACCTTGCGGCGACCGATCTTGTCGCCCAGCGGGCCCAGGATGATGCCACCGAGCGGTCGGACCAGGAACGACACGGCGAACCCGAACAGCGTCACGAGCAGGCCGAGCGTGTGGTCCATGCCCGCGGTGAAAACCTGGGTCAGCGTGACGGCGAGGTAACCGTAGACCCCGACGTCGTACCACTCCATGAAGTTGCCGACGCCGGCACCGACCTGTGCGCGGACCAGCGCCGGTTTGTCGAGGACGATGCAATCCTCCTCGCGAAGGCTGCGCGTGCCCTCGGGCGGCACGGAGCGGCCACTTCTTCTGCCTGTATCGGACATCCTTGTCCCTCGTTTCTGACGATCGAGGCGAATCAACGTGGTGCAGACCTGGAGGGGGTCCTGACAACGGGTGCGCGGCTCTCCTGGTTCGAAGCTGCGACCGCAGATCGGCACCGAGCGCGGACGAACTGGTGAGCGGGTGCTGACACGCGGCGGTGAACCAGCCCTGCCGCAACCACACACCCGACTGTGTTCATTTTTCGAACGTAATGACCAAAAACTTTGACAGAGCCCCAGCAAGCAAGTCAAGGGTTTCTGTGAAGTGGAAGACACCTCGCCAGGAGCCCTCCCTTGAAACGGTCAAACAGCCAGCAGGCAGGCCGATCTCGCGAAGAAGCGCACCACAACTCCGCCCACAGGCGCACCAACATCTTGGCGTTGCGCCTCGGCGACCATCCCGCCCCATCGCGCCTGATGCCCCTTGACCACAACACAGCGACCTCAGTACGTTCCTCGGCATCGAACATGTCGTTCGTATATTGAACGCTCAACGGAGGTGCTGCCAGTAGCACGTTGCGCCGCGTGAGCTCGCGGCGTTCCGGTCCGCACGCGGGAACCGTCCGATGACCGCAGTGAATCCACGACGACGCAGTGCAGCGACGTGCAAGACATCCGGCGCGCGGCATCGAGGGCGGTCGCCGCGCCGTGCGCGATCGCTCGATGAGCGCCGCGCACCGTCCCGTTTCGAATGCAGCGGTCCAAGCGCTACTCCTGCCCCCGCGTTGCTCCCACCCCGCGCGGGCTGTCACGGAACTCAACCCGAACGCAGACGAACCGAGGAGCTTCCTGCATGTCGCAGCAATTGAGCGGTATTCTCGCAGCCCTGCCGACCCCGTTCACCGCCGACGGGAAGATCGACGTCGAAGCACTCAGGAGTGTGGTCGACCGCAACATCGACGGCGGAGTCGACGGGCTGGTCGCGTGCGGCTCGACCGGCGAGTTCGCCGCGATGAGCGAGCAGGAACGCCGCCTGGTCGTGGAGACCGTGGTCGAGCACACCGCCTGGCGTGTCCCGGTGATCGCGCAAACCGGAGCGGTGAGCACGGCGGAGGCCATCCGGTTGTCCCGCCACGCGCAGGAGTCCGGCGCCTCGGTCGTCATGCTGGTCACGCCGTACTACGAACCGCTCACCGAGGACGAGACCGAGCACTACATGCGCACCGTCGCCACAAGCGTTGACATCCCGGTGATGCTCTACAACCTGCCCGGCGTGACCGGGGTCGACCTCTCCCCCGAGACCATCGGACGGCTGGCCCGCGAAGTCGACAACATCCGCTACGTCAAGGACACCAACGCGGACATGTCGCGCGTGCGCCAGCTCATCCACCGCTACGGCGACGTGATCACCACCTTCGGCGGCTGGGACACGCTCATCCTGGCCACCCTCACCGAGGGCGCGGCCGGTGTGGTCGCCGGCAGCGGCAACGTGGTGCCGGCCGAGCTGGTCTCCATCCACCGCGCGCTGCAGGCCGGCGAGCTGGACCGGGCGCGCGCCGAGTGGTCTCGGCTCTACCCGCTGATGGAGTCGCTGATGTCGATGCCGTTCGTCCCCGCGGTCAAGGCGATCCTCAACTCGTTGGGTCTGCCGGTGGGCACTCCGCGCAGTCCACTGCTGGAGCTCGACGCCGAGACCGCAGATCGGGTTTCGGCCGAAGCCGCCGCGGCGCTGGGCCAGCGGGCACCGTTGCCGACCGCCACCCCGGGCAAGGTGCTGCGCAGCGCCGATTCGCGTCCGCTGTGCTCGGCCTCAGACATGCCGCCCTCCCGTCACTTCATCGACGGCGGCTACGTCGACTCCACCTCGGCTCGGGTGCTCGACGTGGTCGACCCGTGCTCTGAGCGGGTGCTGTGCCAGGCCCCGGACGGCACCGCCGAGGACGTCGACCACGCGGTCGCCGCCGCGGTGAGGGCCAAGGCCTCCTGGGCGCGACTGGTTTTCGTCGCTGGATCTAAGCCTGCAGACCTTCAGGCCGGTCCCTCGGCAACGTCTTGGCTGATCGCCGTGCTCAGATCATCCTCGTGCTGGACGAGCCCGCGACCGCACGGGCCGCGTGGGACTCAGCGTAAGTAGGACCAACCGGGCACGTCTCGCCCCAGCCGGTCAGCCCGTTGTCAGCGACCAGCTTCACCAGCGTGGTCTTCAGCGCCCAAACATCGGCGTGGGCCATCCGGCAGGGACCGTTGTGGACGGGCAGATCGTGGCTGTAGACGTGGACTTCGGCGATGCTCAACCTTCGGCCTCTGGCATCGTGAGCACGAGCTTGCCCATGAACTTCTTGCTCAAGAACTCCTCTTGCGCCTTCCCGATCTCGTGGAGCGGGAACACCTTCGCGACATGGGGCCGGAATTCGTCGGCCTCGACATAGGAGAGGAGGTTGGCGAACACCTCGTCGCCCTGGAAGGTGCAGCCCACCAACGTCAGGTCCTTGAGGTAGAGCGTGCGCAGGTCGATCTGCGCGATGGGCCCGCCGATCGCACCGGCGGTCGCGTAACGCCCTCCCCGACGCAACAGGTCGAGCAACGTCGGCCACTGCTCGCCGCCCACGAGGTCGACCACCACGTCGACCGAACCCCCGCCCAGCTCAGCGACCAGATCGGCGCCGCGATCGATGACCCGGTCGGCACCGAAAGCGCCCACCTCGTCGGCCTTGGCGGCCGAGCAGACCGCGATCACGGTCGCTCCCCTGAGCTTGGCCAGCTGCACCGCGGCCGAGCCCACACCGCCGGAGGCTCCGGTGATCAGCACCCGCTCCGCACCGAGGTCAACGCGGTGCAGCATGTTCTCGGCGGTGGAATACGCGCAGGGGACGGCGGCTAGCTCCACGTCGGACCAGTCGCAGTCCACCGCGTGGGTCTCGCGCGCCGGTGCCACGGCGAACTGCGCGAACCCGCCGTCGCATTCGCTGCCGAAGGTCCAGCACTCGTAGGGCCGGTAGTCGACGTAGCTGCGCAGCATGTTCCGCACCAGCACCCGCTCCCCGATCCGCGACGGGTCCACGCCATCACCGACTGCGACGACGTGGCCGCAGCAGTCGGCTCCCTGGATCCTCGGGAACTGCATCGGCTCGCCCGACCAGGTCGCGTCGGCGTCGTTCACCTCGTCGAACCCGGTCGCGCCGCCGGTGTTGGTGGCCTGCCCGACCGATTTCGAGTACCAACCGATCCGGGTGTTGATGTCGGTGTTGTTGATGCCGGCCGCGGCAACCCTGATCACGACCTCGCCGGGGCCCGGCCGGGGCACGGGCACGTCCGTGCGGTACTCGAGTTGTTCGAGACCGCCGTGGCCGTGGAGCAGCACCGCGTGCATGGTGCGCGGTAGCGAATCCGTCATCGCTGAGTCCAACTCCTTCGTTCAGGCCGGCTGTTCGAGCAGGTGGCCCATGCGGTCTCGCTTGGTGGCCAGGTAGCGCATGTTGTGCTCGTTGGGTTCGGCCTCCAGCGGAAGCCGCTCGCTGATGGTGATACCCCGATCGGCCAGCGCGCGACACTTGTCCGGGTTGTTGGTCAGCAGACGCACCGACCCGACACCCAGTTCGGTGAGGATGAGCGCGGCCGGGTCGTAGTCGCGGCTGTCGACCGGCAGACCCAGCGCGCGGTTGGCCTCGAGGGTGTCCATGCCCTGGTGCTGCTGGAGTTCGTAGGCGCGCAGCTTGTGCCCGAGCCCGATGCCGCGGCCCTCGTGCCCGCGCATGTAGACGATGACGCCGCGCCCGGCGGCGGCGACCGATTCCATCGCGGTGCGCAGTTGCGAGCCGCAGTCGCAGCGCAGCGAGCCGAGCAGGTCCCCGGTCAGGCATTCGCTGTGCAGGCGGACCAGCACGTCCTCGCCGTCGACCTCGCCCATCACCAGCGCGAGGTGTTCGACGCCGTCGGCGGTCTCGTAGCTCAGCGCGCGGAAGTGCCCGAAATCGGTGGGCAGTTCGGCCTGCCCGGTGCGCCGCGCCCCGCCGTGCTCGCGCATCCAGTCGACCAGCGCGGCGATCGAGATCATCGGAATGCCGTGCTCCGCGGCGAAAGCATCCAGTTCGGGGCGGCGCATCATGTCCTTGCGGTCGGGCGTGACGATCTCGCACAGCAGGGCCGCACCGCTGAGTCCGGCCGCGCGGCACAGGTCCACGCCGGCCTCGGTGTGACCGGTGCGCTCGAGCACTCCGCCCGGCTTGGCGCGCAACGGCATCACGTGGCCGGGACGGGCCAGCTCCGAGGGCACCAGCGTCGGATCGGCCAGGGCCCGGATGGTGGCGGCGCGGTCGCTGGCGCTGATGCCGGTGGTCGTGCCGTGCCGGTAGTCGACGCTGACCAGGAACGCCGTGCCGTGGCTCTCGGTGTTGGCGGAGACCATCAGGTCCAGGTCGAGCTCAGCGGCCCGGCGCTCGTCGACCGACACGCACAGGAACCCCGAGGTGTGCTCCAGGAAGAACGCGACCTCGTCGGTGGTGGTGTGTTCAGCGGCCATGATCAGGTCGCCCTCGTTCTCCCGGTCCTCGTCGTCGACGACGAGGACCTTCCCGCCTGCGGCGAGGGTGGCGACGGCTTCGGCAATGCTCGACGTGGGCATCGATCTCTCCTGCACGTGGATCACCCGGCTGGCGCTGACCGCCGCTGCGAGTGATGGCCGGATCCTGCGCGCTGGGCCGTCCGGAGGACACACCACAACGCTCGTTCATTTACTGAACGCTTTGTCCACGGATGGTGGCACCGCGTCCGCACGGCGTCAACAGAAATCTGCTTCTGACCTTGCACATCCGCCCCCGGTGCGACTCTTGACGCATCGGGCGAGCGGGGTCACAATATCTCCCGTCGCGTTCGTATATTGAACGTTCTGTTCGTTCTTTGCTCGATCTTGAGCCCACGAAAACCCGGCGTTGCCGACTGCGAGGGAGTGCCGCTGTGCCTGAAGAAACCGATGTCGTCGTGGTCGGCGGCGGGGTCGCCGGTCTGATCACCGCCCGCGAGCTGGGCCGCAAGGGCCTGCGCGTGACGGTGCTGGAGGCCCGCGACCGGCTGGGTGGCCGGGTGTGGACCGATCACCGGTTGGGCCGGGATCTGGAGATCGGTGGGACCTGGCTGCACTGGGTCCAGCCGCACGCGTGGGCCGAGGTCAACCGCTACGGCTTGGAGGTCACTCGCGGGCCGCGACCGGAGGAGGCCTACTGGCTGGCCGGCGACGAGGTCCGCACCGGGACCCTCGACGGGTTCATGGAGCTCATCGACCCGGGCATGCGCCGTCTCCTCGAGGGCACGATGCACCACATCCCCCGGCCCGACAAGCCCTTGTCGAACCCCGAGCTGGCTTCGGTGGACGGGTTCAGCGTGCAGGACAAGCTCGACGAGCTGGACCTGCCCGTCGAGGAGTACCGCGCCAACGAGGCCGCGTGGGTGGGGCACTTCAACGCCCCGCTGGGAGACGGCGCGTTCACCAGCGCGTTGCGCTGGACGGCCGCCACCACGGGCTCGTGGCACCTGATGCACGAGGCCTCGGCGGTGTTCCGGCTGGCCTCGGGCACGAAGTCGCTGGTCGAGGCGATCGTGGCCGACACCGACGCCGAGATCCGCACCTCCACCGAAGTCTCCCGCATCGAGCACGACACCGACGGCGCGGTCGTGACCACCACCGGCGGCGAGCGGATCAGTGCGCGGCGGGTGGTGCTGACCCTGCCGCAGAACCTGCTCGGCGATCTGGACGTCTCACCGGGGTTGTGCGCGGAGAAGAAGGCCGCCACCGCCGAAGGCACGGCCTCGAAGGGCGTGAAGGTCTGGATCCGGGTGCGCGGCCCGATCAAGCCGTTCTTCGCCTACTCCTCGGCCTCGCACCCGCTGTCGGTGGTGCGCACCGAGTTCCTCGGCGACGACGACGCGGTGCTGGTCTCCTTCGGCGCCGACGCCTCTCGGATCTCGCCCCACGACCGCGACGCGGTGGCCGAGGCGCTGCGGGTGTGGCGCGACGACCTGGAAGTCCTGGAGGTCACCGGGCACGACTGGATGGCCGACCCGCACTCCCGCGAGACCTGGCTGATGCAGAAGCCGAACCAGCTCACCCGCTACTTCGCCGCCCAGCAGCGCGCCGAAGGCGTCCTGCACTTCGCCGGCAGCGACTACGCCAACGTCTGGGCCGGGTTCATCGACGGCGCCATCGAAAGCGGCCACCGCGTCGCCCGCGACATCACCACGACTCTCACCTGACCACCCACCGAAACGACCGGCACTGACTGGGAGGGAACGCGATCATGACATTGTCGACCCCGACGATCGAGCCCCGCTACTTCCGCGACGTCATCGGCCACCTGCCCACCGGCGTGACCGTGGTGGCTGGTCGCGAACCCGCCACCGGCGCCCCCGCCGGACTCGTGGTGGGCACGTTCCAATCGCTGTCGCTTGACCCGCCGCTGGTGACCTTCAGCGTTGCCACCACCTCCAGCAGCTGGCCCAAGATCCGCAGCGGCCACTTCAGCGCCAGCGTCCTGGCCGACGACCAGCACCACGTCTGCAAAGCCCTCTCCAGCAAGCAGTCCGACAAGTTCGCCCAGCTCGACTGGAGCGAATCGGCCGAGGGCAGCCCGCAGATCACCGGCGCCCACGCCTGGATCGACTGCGCACCGCGGCACGAACTCGAAGGCGGCGACCACGTCATCGTCGTCGCCGAAGTCCTGCGACTCGAAGCGGGCCACGGCCAACCCCTGATCTTCCACCGCGGCCAACTCGGCACCTACCAGCAGCCCCAGGCCTAGACCCGCTCCCCGCCACGACGAAGTGAGAGCACACCACCAGATGAACACCACACCGCACCTGACCGAACCGGAAGAAACCCCGGAGGAGCTCGAGGCGCTGCTGGCCGCCGCGACCTCCGCGGCAGCCGACTGGGGACAGCGGTCACCGCACGAGCGGGCGGACGCGCTGTCGGCGGTCGCCGACGCGCTCGACACCGCGGGCCACGACCTGATCGCTGAGGCCATGGACGAAACCGGCCTCACCGAGGGGCGGCTCACCGGCGAGCTCAAGCGAACCACCGTGCAGCTGCGCATGTTCGCCGAGCAGCTGCGCGATGGCTCCTACCTGCGCATCGCCGTCGACCGGCAGGACCCCGACTTCGTGCTGGGCGCTCGGCCGGATCTGCGCCGGTGGCTGATCCCGCTGGGGCCCGTGCTGGTCTACGCCGCGAGCAACTTCCCCTTCGCCTTCTCCGTCGCCGGCGGCGACACCTCCTCAGCGCTCGCCGCGGGCTGCCCGGTCCTGCTCAAGGCGCATCCCGGCCACGCCGAGACCTCGCGCAAGACCGCTGAAGTCGTGGAATCGGCGCTGCGGACCGCCGGAGCGCCCGAGGGCACGTTCGCGCTGCTCACCGGCAGGCAGGCCGGGGTCACCGCGCTGCGCGACTCGCGCATCTCCGCGGGCGCGTTCACCGGTTCGGTCGCCGGCGGCCGGACGCTGTTCGACATCGCCTCCTCCCGCCCGAACCCGATCCCGTTCTTCGGCGAACTCGGCAGCATCAACCCCGCGGTGGTCTCCACCGATGCTGAGCGCGAGCGCGGCGAGCAGATCGCCGCAGGATTCGTCAGCTCCTTCACCCTCGGTGCCGGGCAGTTCTGCACCAAGCCCGGAATCCTGCTGCTGCCGCGTGGTTCCGAGCTGCCCAAGCGGATCACCGAACTCGCCCAGGAGGTTCCGCCGGCGCGGATGCTCACCTCGGCCATCGCTGAGCGCTACCGCGAACGCACCGCCGAGCTCGCAGCCGCCCAGGGCGTCGAGGTGCTCGTGCACGGCACCGAACACGCCGACCCCTCCGGTGTCCCGCAGGTCACCCCGACCGTCCTGCACGCCGGATCGGTCGCCAACCTGCTGTCCGAGCCCGTGTTGCTGGAGGAGAACTTCGGCCCCTGCGCGGTCATCGCCGAGTACGACGCCGATGAGGACCTGCGCGAGGTGATCTCGGCGGTCCCCGGAACGCTCACGGTCACCGTGCACCTGGCCGGACAGCCCGACGAGGCGGAGCGGCAGCAGGTCTCCGACCTGGTCGCGCTGGCCACCTCGCGGTCCGGACGCGTGCTGTTCGACGAGTGGCCGACCGGCGTCGCGGTCACCCCGGCGCAGCAGCACGGCGGGCCTTACCCCGCGACCACCGCGGGGTCGACCACCTCGGTGGGAACCGCGGCCATCGACCGCTTCCTGCGACCGGTGACCTACCAGAACGCGCCCGAATTCCTGCTGCCGGAAGCCCTGCGCGAGTCCAATCCGCTCGGGCTGCCGCGCAGCACCCACCAGCCCGGTACCTCGCAGAACTGGGCGTCGCCGCAGTGACGACGCGCCGGCGGGCGGCCCCAGCCCGCCGGCCTCTCCCCCGCCTCGAACCGCAACGGCTCGAGGTGCCTCCCCCTTCTCCGGAAAGCTCATAGAGGAGTAGAAGACATGCTGTCTCGCCGCATGCGCCTGTTCGCCTTCGAGTTCCAGGGCCCCGCACACCTTTCGGCCGGCCTGTGGCGGCACGAGAACGACCAGGGCCACCGCTACAAGGACGTCCGCTACTGGACCGAGTACGCCACACTGCTCGAGCAGGGCCACTTCGACGGCGTGTTCTTCGCCGACAACGCCGGCTACCACGACGTCTACCAGGGCAGCGCAGCAGGAGCGCTGGCCGACGGCGCACAGCTGCCCGCCAACGACCCGGCGCTGGTCATCTCGGCGATGGCCGCCGCCACCGAGCACCTCGGTTTCGGCCTGACCGGCTCGACCACCTACGAGCACCCCTACACTCTGGCCCGCAAGTTCAGCACGCTCGACCACCTCACCGACGGGCGCATCGGCTGGAACCTGGTGACCTCCTACGCCGACAGCGCAGCCCGCAACGTCGGCAACGGCCTGCTGCCCGCGCACGACGAGCGCTACGACGTCGCCGCCGAACACCTGGAGGTCTGCTACAAGCTCTGGGAAGGCTCCTGGGATGACGACGCGGTGGTCCGCGACGTCGAGCGCTGCCTCTACGCCGACCCGCAGCGGGTGCACGACATCAACCACCAGGGCAAGTACTTCAACGTCCCCGGTTTCGCGCTCTGCGAGCCCTCCCCGCAACGCACCCCGGTGATCTTCCAGGCGGGCGGATCGTCGAAGGGCCGTGCGCTGGCCGCGGCCCACGCCGAGGGCGTGTTCGTCAACGCGGTCTCGAAGAAGGCCTTGCGGCGCCAGGTCGACGCGTTGCGCGCGCAAGCCGCCGAATCCGGCCGCGACCCGCGTTCGCTGCGGGTGCTGCAGATGCTCAACGTCGTGGTCGCCGAGACCGACGAGCTGGCCCAGGCCAAGTACGAGCAGTACCGCAAGCTGGTCAGCTACTCCGGTGCGATGGCCCGCTACAGCGGCTGGACCGCGCTGGACATGTCCCAGTTCGACCCCGACGTACCGCTGCGGCACGTCAAGACCGACGCCGGCCAGACCATGGTGGACCTCTTCTCCAAGATGGACCCGGACAAGGAGTGGACGCCGCGCGACATCGCCGAGTTCATCGGCATCGGCGGCAGCGGCCCCACCATCGTCGGATCCCCTCAGACCGTCGCCGACGAGCTCATCAGCTGGGTCGAGGACTGCGACATCGACGGCTTCAACCTCGGAAACGCCGTGAAGTACCAGGACATCGCCGACTTCATCGAGCTCGTCGTGCCCGAACTCCAGCGCCGCGAGGCCGTCTGGACCGAATACCAAGGCCGCACGCTGCGCGAGAAGCTCCACGGTCCCGGCAACACCCGGCTCGCCGAAGACCACCCCGGCCGCGAGTACGCCCACGCCGCACTCGCCGCGGGCCACTGACGCCCCAAGCCCTCAAAGAAGAGGAAACCCCGATGCAGACAACCGAACTCCACGAGATCGCCACGACGCTGCGCCACGCGCGGCTCAACCGCGCCCCGATCGCCGCACCGACCAAGACCTGGCAGCAGCTCGACGCCGACGCCGCCTTCGAGGTCCAGCGGCTCACCGTCGAGATGGCCGTGTCCGAAGGCGACCGCGTCGTCGGATACAAGCTCGGCAACATCGCCAAGGCCATGCAGGCCGCCTTCGGGCTCGACCAGCCCGACTACGGTTTCCTGCTGGCCAGCACCTTCACCTACGAAGGCACCGCGGTCGACCCCGGGCGGTTCATCGAACCTTTCGTCGAACTAGAACCCGCGTTCCTGCTCACACGGCACCTGCGCGGCCCGAACCTCACCGTCGCCGACGTCATCAACGCCGTCGAGTACGCCGTGCCAGCGATCGAGATCATCGACTCCCGGGTGCAGAACTGGGCGATCGACCTGCCCGACACGCTCTCGGACAACGGCTCCACCGGAGCGGTGATCCTCGGCGGCACACCCCGCCGGATCAGCGACCTCCGGCTCAGCGACACCAGAGGGACCCTGCACTTCAACGGTGAACCGGTGATGTCCGGCAACACCCACAACATCCTCGGCAACCCGCTGTCGGCGACGACGTGGCTGTGCAACCGCCTCGCCGCGTACGACGTCGAGTTCGAACCCGGCCAGATCATCCTGCCCGGAAGCTGCCTGGAAGCGGTCCGCATGAACGCCCCCGGCACCTGGACCGGCGAGTTCGCCGACTGGGGCTCGGTGCAGTTCGAAGTCTCCCCGGCCTGACCTGCGGCATCCGGGGCTTGGGGGTTCAGCTCAACCCGCAAGCCCCGGATGAGGCTCGTCCGCGCAAACGAATTGTTCGGAATTCGAACACTCCTGGAGGCTGATGCCAGACCGGCGTCGACCCGGAGACGCCACCAGCAACTCCCTCGAAACGGACAGCGGCACCCAGCACCGCCGATCGCTGCACACCGCCCGCTCACCAGCGGCGATACCATCCACCGGGTGTCACAACCTCGCCGAGGCCCCCCACTCGGGAGGCACCACACCTCGGACCCGACCTCGCCAGCGCGTCCACTAAGTGAACGCGCCTGTTAGGCTGTTCGCACGACAGCACCCGTCAGGCGCGATCAGGAGGCGAGCAGCGATGGGCGACGAGCCCGAGCACCCCGACTTGGCCAACAAGTCGGTCACCAAAGCAATGCGCCTGCTCCGCGAACTGGCCGCTCAACCGCGCACCGGCGCCACGGTCACGACCCTCGCCAAAGCCGCGGGCCTGAGCAGGCCCACCGCGTTCCGACTGCTCCACAGCCTGGAACAAGGCGGCTTCGTCGACCGCATCGACACCAACTACGTCCTCGGCTGGGAACTCGCCCGCCTGGGCAGGCAGGCCGACCCCTACGCGGGCCTGGTCGCCCACGCCCAACCGCTGCTGCAGGAACTGGCCGACAAGTTCAACGAGTCGGTGACCCTGTCGATACCGAACTCCCAGGACGGCCTCGACCTCGTGGCCGAGGCCGCCGGCTCGCACGTGGTCGGCATCGTCTCCCGCAACATGGTCGGCGAGCGCTACCCGATGCACGCCAGCTCCACCGGCAAGGTCCTGCTCGCCGAACAGCTCGTGGAGAAGCTGCACCGAACGCTGCCCGATGAGCTCGAGGCGTTCACCCCGTACACCATCACCGACCGCGATGCCCTGTTCAAGGAGCTGGAGCAAGTCCGCGAGCAAGGCTTCGCCATCATCGACAACGAGCTCGAACCAGAACTGCTGTCGCTGTCACGCCCGGTCCGCGACAGCGCGGGAACCATGGTCGCCATCCTGACCCTCAACGGCCCCCGCAGCCGCTTCGGCCGCGCCCACATCCCCGAAGCCCTGCAGCAGATGCAAGGCACCGTCGACCGCCTCGCCGACCTCTTCTGGCGAGACTCCGCCAACTACTGACCCTTCGCGCGCTCCTGTGCGCTGACTCGCTCGCCGCAAGTGGGGTCAACGAGGTTCGGGCGCGTCATCGGTCGTGCGCAGCCTGGGAGTGAGTTGTTGTTCCGGGACCGTGGTGAGGCTGCTGCGCTCGACGTGGTCGGCGAGGTCGGCGGCGTGGTCAACCAGCTGGGCCACGGCGATGGAGTGCGGGGGGTGCTCGCGGTAAGGCCGGATGTGGTCGCAGGCCCTGCGCAGCAGCGCGGTCGCTCCGGTGGCGTTTCCTCGGCGCACATGGGTCAGGCCGACGGCGAGCTGGGCCAGCCCCTTCCACAGGGCGCGGTCTGCGCTGGGCGCGGTCTTCCACGCCCCCTCCAGAACCTCATGGGCGTGGAACGGGCGACCCTCATCGAGCAGTTGCTGGGCCCGTTCCAGGCTCTCCTCCGGGGTGAGCACCAGGTCTTCATCGACGCGCTCAACGCCGGCGGCGTCGTGCGGAAGCGGGCGGCCAAGCCCGTCCCGCGGTCGGGCATTCCGAGGCCGGCCTTGGGCGTCCCGGTCGCGATGCACCATGCCGCCGAGTATCCCTGCTCCTCGACGTCGTCCCAGGGAGCGAGACCCAGTGCCGTACGGGGCTCTGCTAGACAGGTGTCCATGCGCAATCCCTGGACGATATTCGTGTCGGATGCGTTGCAAGCACGCCTGGACCGCTACCGGGAAGACCGCGCCGACCGGACCACGACAACGGTGGTGTTCGAGGCCATCGAGCACCTGCGCCCACACCTCCCGGAACTCGTGCGCACCGCACACGCTCGCCCGGCATCACCGTTCGCCGCACGACCGACGCGGCAGCGCTACCTCGGCTCCGGGCCGGTGCAGATCCGCATCCACCCCGAGGCCACCCAAGCGGAGGTGCTGGGCCAGGTCTCCGAGGAGCTCGACGGCCTGCCGCTGGCGACTTGGATCCCGCCGCTGCTCAACGCATACTTGCCCGGACGCAAGGAGCCGGACAACATGCCCTGGCTGGCCCAAGACACCGAGGCCTAGCCCCTTCCCACCGGCGGCCGTCCACGGCCGCCGGTGCATCCCCGTCCAACGATCTATGCCGCGACCCAGCGCCTCGTCCAACGAGGGATTGCGCGGCGCACGCTCAATGGGCCGGCCGCTCTCGACGACCTCAGGTCCATCTCTGGCGCCAACCCACGATCGCCGACGGCATCGGACGGGCGCCTGTGCGGTTCAGCGTGGTCGGCTGTGGTGGTGGGGCCCACGGGGTGGGCCGGCGGAGGACAGGACCAAGCAGGTGATCACGAGCGCGCTCAGCACCATGACGGTGGCGATCGCCTCGATCGCAGAGAAGGTGAGCATGGTCAGCTCCCGGGTGTGATGGTTGTGGAGCGGCGGGCGTAGAGGCTGGTCCCGGTGACGGCACCGAGGACCAGCACGATGACCACCAGCGAGATCGGCGTGGGAATCTCCGGGACCGCAGGCCAGATCCCGTGGGCCCAGTGCAGCACCAACTTGAGACCGATGAGCCCGAGGATGATCGCCAAGCCGTAGTTGAGGTGGGCGAGCTTGGCCAGCGCGGTGTGCAGGACGAAGTACAGAGCGCGCAGCCCGAGCAGGGCGAAGGCGTTGGTGGCGAACACCAGGTACGGGTCCTCGGTGATCCCGTAGACGGCAGGTACCGAGTCGACGGCGAACACCACGTCGGTGGCGAACACCGCCACCACCACGACGGCGAACGGCGTCAACGCCCGCCGCCCCGCCTCGTGCACCGTGAGCCGAGGCCCGCGGTAGTCGTCGGTGACGGGCATCAGCCTGCGCAGGAAACGCACCGACCTCAGCTGAGAGACGTCGCGGTCGAACGCGGTGCCGGCCAATGCGTCGCGCAGGATCTTGACCGCGGTGACGAACAAGATCGCGCCGAACACCAGGAACGCCCAGGTGCCGGCCTGCAGCAACGCAGCACCCAAGGCGATGAAGATGCCGCGCAGCACCAGCGCCCCGACGATGCCGTACAACAACACGCGCTGCTGCAGCGCAGGCGGCACGGCGAATCCGGCCAACAGCATCATGAACACGAACAGGTTGTCGACCGACAAGGATTTCTCCACCACGTACCCGGTGAAGAACTCCAGCGCCGGAGTCCCGCCGTACCAGGCCCACAACACCAAGGCGAACAACAGAGGTAAAGCAACGTAGAACACCGACCAGCCCAGAGCTTCGCGGAGTCTGACCTCGTGGGGTTTGCGGGTGATGGCGAAATCGAGGACCAGCAGCCCGAGCAGGACGGCGATGCTGATCGCCCACATCCAGGCAGAGCCCACCGACGGCTCAGCAGCCGCGATCACATGACTGGGCATGGCAACTCCCGAACAGCACATGGCGGTTCGGGGTCTCCTTCGCCCTGCTGTCGGGGCGGCCCGCCGGGGACACCGATGATGTCCGTGCTGACCGGCAGAACCTGCGGAAGTACTCCCCCCTCGCCAGCTAGTATCACCGCAGGACAGCGACCTGTAAAAAGGATCTGCCGGACCGGCCGGCGAAGGGGCTCACCGGCTCGTGGCCCTAGAACGAAGCCTGTGGTCAGTCGGGTTGACGACTCCGCGGCCGGCGGTCGCCACGAACACCGCCATGCCCCGATCTTTCGGCTAAACGACGCCACCCCGTCACATGCGAACGGTCTCGCGGCCGGTTCCTCGCCCAGTGCGAGACCATTCATTGCTTTTCCAAATGTTGTCCCGCAAAAGGGCGCTCCCCGAGCGTTCTACCTGTGGTTTTCACCCACGCGAGCATGCTCGGCATGGTGTCCTGCGCAGAAGTGTCGTACTCGGTGGTGTCTCGCATACTCACCGTGTGGCTGCGCGATGGCGAGGACCGTTTTCCCTGATCGGACGCATATACCTGCTCGTCGGGGCCCTGATCGCGGTGACCGCCCTGATCACCGCAGCGATGTTCGCCCTGCGAGATCGAGCTGTGGACTCGACGACGGAATTGGTCACCAAGATCGTGCCGGCGCAGAACGACATCGCACGTTTGATCACGGCCTACTCCGAGCAGGAGAACCGCGTGCGCGCGTTCCTGCTGACCGATGACCCCTTCTTCCTCAAGCAGTACGAAGCCGAACAGGACAACGCCGCCAAGATCCAGGAAACCGTTCGTCATCGGCTGGCCGGCGACCCGGTCGTGCAGGAGCTCGAGCGGCAGGTCGCTGCAGCCGCGGTGACCTGGCGGCGGGAATCAGTCGAGCCGCTGATCGCACGCAGCGGCGATCCAGGCCCATCAACCCTGTCGCCCGCGGAGAGGCAGTCCGAAGAGCAGCGGGCCAACGCGCTGCGGAGCACGTTGCTCGAGTTGAGCGCGCGAGTCGACGGAATCGCGACCGCGAAAGCAGCCCAAGCCGATGCAGCCCGCACCGCCGCGAACTGGCTCAACGGCGGCCTCGTCCTGGCAGGTCTCCTCTTCTGGGCAGCGGCCATCCTCCTGCTCCGCAACTCCCTCACCCGCCCCCTGCGCACCCTCGTATGCCAGGTCAACCAAGTATCGGAGGGTGACCTCGACCGTCCTGTTCAAGAGGCAGGTCCACCCGAATTGACGACAGTTGCGCGTGCAGTGGAGACGATGCGTGCACGAATCCTGAGCGAAACCCGGCACATAGCGCAGATGCAGGAGGAACTGGCTCGTCACGAGAAAGCCGAGCGCCACCGAGCGGAGCAGGATTTCGCGACCGTGGTCGATGCGCTCGACGAGGGCGTCATCGTGCTCAGCTCGTCCGGCGAGATCGAGTCGTCCAACCCCTCTGCCCGCCGCATCCTCGGTGCGAACGAGTCGGAGCTCGTCGGTTCTACCCCTGCGTCCTGGCGCCTGTTCGACCAAGCCGGTGAGGCGCTGAGCGAGGAGACCCTCCGACCCCCGTGGCCCGGAGATCCGGTCAACGCCGAGGTGGTCCGCTTCGAGGGGACCGATGGTCGCAACGCGTGGCTGGCGGTCACGACTCGCCCGTTGCGCACCGACACAGGAACGCCCTACAAGATCGTCATGTCGTTCGTCGACATCACCGAGAGCCGGGCCGCCCAGAACCGCTTGGAGCACGAGGCCACTCATGACCCGCTCACAGGCCTGGCCAACCGCACGCTGGTGCTCCGGCACATCGAGCAGGCGCGGCAGCAGGAGCAGTCGACAGCCGTGCTGTACCTGGACCTGGACAACTTCAAGATCATCAACGACTCCCTCGGGCACGCGGTCGGCGACGAAGTCCTGCGCAACACCGGGCAGCTGCTGGTACGCGCAACACGCCCCGACGACCTGGTCGGCCGACTCGGTGGGGACGAGTTCGTCGTCCTCGCCCACGACGAGACCGATGACGACAGCCTCGGAAAGCACAGCAACCTCCTGCTCGCCGCCCTGACCGAACCGATCCACGTGCACGGCAGACACCTGCACGTCAACGGCAGCATCGGGATCGTCATCGCCCAACCCGGAGATGACCGCACCGGCCAGGACCTCCTGCGCGACGCCGATGTGGCCATGTACCAGGCCAAGGCACGAGGTGGTGGATGCTCGGCGTTCTTCGACGTCGATCTCCGCACGCGCGTGCAGCGCCACATGGAACTGGAACAAGACCTGCGCCACGCCGTGCACCAGGACCAGCTCTGGGTGGCCTACCAGCCCGTCGTCGACCTGCGCGTCGATCGCACGGTGGCCGTGGAGGGATTGCTGAGGTGGCAGCACCCGGCCCACGGACCGATCCCACCCGGTGAATTCATCCCCGTGGCCGAGGAAAGCGACTTGATCAACTCCGTCAGCGCGCACATGCTGCACACCGCGACCCGCCAAGTCGCCACCGAACGCGAGCGCCACCAGCTCGACCTGGTCCTCAACGCGAACCTCTCACCACGTCAGCTCGACGACCCCGGCCTGCAAGCCCTCGTGCAGCACGCCCTCGCGGATTCGGGCCTGCCCGGCCGGGCGCTGTGCCTCGAGCTCACCGAGGAAGCGATCATGCACGACCCGGCGGCGGCAGCGCGCGTGCTGAACACCTTGCGCGAGTTGGGCGTGTCACTGGCGATCGACGACTTCGGCACCGGATATTCCTCGCTGGCCCAGCTACGACGACTCCCGCTGGACACCCTCAAGATCGACCGCTCGTTCATCACCGACCTGGTCGAGTCCGACGAACTCCGGATCATCGTCACCAGCGTCGTCACCATGGCCCACGGGATCGGGCTCGAGGTCGTGGCAGAAGGTGTCGAAACCGCCCAACAACTCGACTTCCTCGGAAGCATCGGCTGCGACCACGTCCAGGGCTACTACCTGAGCAAACCCACCCCGCTCGCGGAACTGGCGGCCTCCCTGCCACACGCCTGGACGAGCGGCTACCAACTGCGCGCGGACGAACCCTAGGTCCCGCGCCATAACCAGTGCCAAACAGCCTGGCTGCAGGGGCACCAGGCGACGATCGGGAATGGCGACGTGCGATCTGACGAGCCTCAGACGTTGATGCGGAACGACTACCAGGGGCTTCGCCACCAGCGGCTTCACGCTTGAAAAGCTGGCTGACCCGGCAAGACGTTGATCTCAACTTCTCTGCGTTTTGCGGCGGTTTTCGCTTTCCTGACGAGCACTCACGAATCGCGGCGCTACACCTTCGAGCAAGTACGAGGCCCGCGACAAGCAGGTCGACATCGTCGGGCTCAACACCCGCAGCGCCGCCATGCACGGCCGCCTCACCGGCGAACTCGCAGGCAGCTACTGCCCCTTCAATCAAGGGACTCGTGTCCCCACGCCTTCCTAGTCGCATAGGGAGACTCCCAGGACGCAGAGTCCTCGCCTGGAGCTCGTGCTCGGTGGCGCGGGCAAGCCCCGGAAATCTTGCATGAATGCTGAAATGAAGCCCGCCAAAAATGGCTGAGGGAACACGTTGCTCTGCAGCTCCACCCCACTCATCCTTTACTTGCAAGATTGCACATAAACGGAGGGAACAGGCGTGGCTGCGGTTGGTCAGCCTGTGCAAACGCAGGAAGGTTTGGCGTTCGACGCAGTATGGGCCGGCACGATCGCATCCAAAAGGACAGACTATGACGATCATTCCGGAAGCACGGGTGGCTCGCCCGGAACCACGGGGCGAGCAGGCCGCCCTCAGAGTCGTGTGCGATGGGTGCGGGTACGCGATCAGACGCTGGACCAGCGCCGACAACGGATGGCCGACACGTTGGCGAGAGTTGCAGCGCTGTGGTTGGCGCGGATCGGCTTGGTCCTTCGGTCTCCATTTCTGCCCGGGGTGCGTCGCTGCCGGAATATCTTCCGAAGCCGCTAGGTAGAGGACAGGCACAACGACCGGGCGAGTCCCAGCACGCGCGAGCCCACGGTGGGGCATGGCTGCCCTCTCCGCGATCGTGTCCCTTGGCCGGCTGAGGGGAACAACGGCCTGCAGCGTAGTGCGACGAGTAGTGGTTCGGGGGCCTGCGATGTTGAGTCGGCACGAGCGACGACAGTTGCGCGAGATCGAGCACTGGTTCGAAGAGACTGACCCGGGGCTGGTGGCATACGTCCGGAGGGCACCAGTGCGATCCACTGCGGACTGGCAAACTCGTATGCTCTCGGCAACGGCGACCTTGGGTGGCGTCTTCCTTCTCGGTGGCATCGTCCTGAATCTGCCGAGTTTGATCTTCTTGGGCATCTGTCTCGGCGCCGGTGGCCTTTCCTGCAGGTACTACTGGAAGGTCGGCACGCCACCGCGCGCACATCCCGATCACGACTAGGAACGCCCGGCGACCGTCATATCCCTAGATTTGCCAATCTCCAGGGCGGTTCTCCACTGCGGCTAGTACTTGCCACGCGATCTCAACCATGGACTCCGGCGCTGCGTGCTCCGCCGCAGTTCGGTCAATGGCTCCGGTGGCAAGGAGGCGACGGCTGGCAGCCGTTCAGTTCTCAGACCCCGAACGAGCCCCCAGCACAGGAACAACAAGACCACGCAGAACGGCAACCCAGCCACGATCGAGGCCGTCTGCAGCGCGCCGAGAGCTTCACCGCCAGCTGCGCCGCCCGCGAGGAGCAATACCGCCGCGATGACGCCTTCCAGCACGGCCCAGAAGAGCCTCTGCTGCCACCGTGGATGTGGATCACCACCGTTGGTGAGGATGTCGACCACCAACGAGCCGGAATCCGAGGAGGTCGCGAAGAACAGCACCACCACGAGGATCGCGACGACTGAGGCGACGAGCGTGACGACTCCGGGCACGGTCAGCTGGTTGAGCATCACGAACAGCGCAGACTCCGAAGTTGCGTCAGCCAGCGGGTTGTTTGGATCGCCCAACAACAACTGCAGCGCGGAGTTGCCAAATATCGTCAGCCACACCATGGATGCCCCGACCGGGGCGAGCAGGGTGCCAACGATAAATGCTCGAATGGTGCGGCCGTACGAGATGCGGGCGATGAACATGCCCACGAACGGCGACCAGGAGATCCACCAGCCCCAGTAGAACAGGGTCCAGGACGCCTGCCATTCCTGCGCAACGCTGTCGCCGGGGAAGGTCTGCAGGCTGAGCCCGGCGAGGTTCTGCAGGTAATGCCCGACGTTCGCTGCAATGGTGTTCAACAGGTCCAACGATGGCCCGGCGAAGAACACGAACAGCATCAAACCGAAGGCCAGCCACAGGTTGGCCAGCGACAGTCGTCGAATACCCTTGTCGATACCCAACATCACTGACACCACGGCGATCGTTGTAATTCCCAGGACCAGCAGTACCTGCAACGTGGTCGTGTTGGTGAGGCCGAACAACGCACTCACTCCTGCGCCCACTTGCTGGCCGCCGATGCCCAAGGAGGTGGCCAGGCCGAACAGCGTTCCGAACACCGCGAGAACGTCGACGAGATTTCCGACCCAGCCGTTGATCCTGTCGCCGAGCAACGGGTACAGCGCTGCGGAGGGACGCAACGGCAATCCCCTGCGGAAAGCGAAGTAGCCCAACGAAAGACCCAGCACGATGTAGATCGCCCACGGGTGCAGACCCCAATGGAAGAACGTGTAGCTCATCGCGTTCTGCGCTGCCTCAGCCGTTCCCGGCTGGCCGGTGGGCGGCGACGTGAAGTGCGTGATGGGTTCGCTGACCGCGTAGAAGACGAGACCGATGCCCATGCCAGCGGTGAACAGCATCGCGAACCAGGCCAGGTTGCTGTACTCAGGTGTGGAGTCAGGCGGGCCCAGCTTCACCGCACCGTAGCGGCTGAGCATCAACACCACGACGAAGATCAGGAAGAACGTCGCCGCGATGATGTACAACCACTCGAAGTAGGTCGTGACGAAGGAGTTCGCCGAGCCCGCGACCGCCGACATGTGCCCCGGCGCGAGCACGCCCCACAGGACGAAGCCCACCGCGACGATCCCTGAAATCACGAACACGGGTGGGTTCGTGTGCGCACGCAAGTATTCACGAAGCATGTGGAGTCACCGCCCTGGAAGTCGCGAGCGGCCTGATGGTCTTCTCGCATCACACTACTCGTGCTCGCGCTGCCAGCACAGTGGTGAGAGCTCTTTGCGGCACTGCAATGAGCACGAGATTGGGTAGGACGGTTTGAGCAGGTCGAGTGCGGGCATTTCGGTGTCGAGGGTTCCAGGTGGACACGACGTGGTTCCAGCCCAGGAGACCGGATGAGCTATCGAGTGTTGCTTGCTACGACGGCCGCAAGCATCGCCATCGTTGTGCCGGTAGGTTGCGGCGATCCTGCACCACCCGCCGCTCCACCCTCGGCGTCGGCACCTGCGCCATCGGTTGGCGGATCAGAGACGACCGTGCGTGGGGAGGTGCAGCGCGGCGTCGAACCGAACTGCGTGGTCCTGAGAACTGCTGATCGGGAGTACCTGTTGGTGCAGCCGCCGCACACGCTCCAGCCAGGCGTGAGGGCTCTTGTCCGGGGAAGAATCGAATCGAGCAGGGTCACGACGTGCATGCAGGGGACACCTCTAGTCGTTCTCGACGCCCAGGTCGAATGATCGAGGTGTGGTCGCGGACCGACTGCGGCTCATGGCTGGCCAGTCGAGTGGCTTGCTCTAGAGCCCGCTCGTGGCTTCCGAGCAGGCAATTGAGACGGCACTGTAGGCCCGTTGTGCAACGGGCCTGACCATGTCAGCATTTGCTTGCCGGTCTGCGTGCAAGTGGCCCGAACGGGGTGACCATGTCACAACTACCCGCTCCTGATTCCGGAAAAGACGAACTGCTGAATGCTTTTCAGGCGGTTGCGCGTGCCATGGTTGCCATCACTGCTCGAAGTCTGGGCGGGCTGGACAGCGAGGTCACCGTGTCTCAATATCGTGCCCTGGTAGCTCTGGTGTCGCTTGGCCAGCAGCGAACCAGTGACCTCGCCCAGGAACTCGGCGTCGCGACCTCCACTGCGACTCGTCTGGCTGACCGGCTGGTGGCAAAAGGCCTCATCACACGCACTCGGCGACGAGATGACCGCCGTGCAGCGTGGCTCGGCCTCACCCAAGAAGGCAAAGCACTGCTGGGGAATGCGATGAAGCTGCGTCGCGCCGAGATCCACTCCTTGCTGCGGGCCGTGCCCTCCATCACGAAGGAGGGACGCGAGGTGGCCGCACTGCTCAACGCGTTCGCCGAAGCCGCGAACGAGCCCGTCGACACCGAGTGGTGGGTTCGATGGCTGAATTGCGATCAGAGCGATGATGTCGAACCCGCAGCGGGCCAAAGCCGCACCACATCAAGCTAGTGCCGAACCCGTTGAAGGAAGGCCCATGATGCCTCCGGTCCTGGTGGTGCCTCTTCCCCCGGCGGTGGGAGTCGGGGTTGATCAGGCGTGGCGAGCTTCAATCCAGATCAGGCTGCCGGATCTGAAGTCATGGCGTACCTGACCGCTTTCCCTTCGGTGGAATTCTCTTTCCGCCATCGCCCACGACGCTTCCTCGGGCGCCGAGACCCCGACGGCCCCTCGCCTATCCGCTCCCGGCACGAAGGCTCCTCTTTCACCGAACTCGGCACGACGGGCAGGCACCCACTCGATCAAGCGTCCTCCGCAGCGGGATTCCACGCGCGGATCAGCGCCATCCTAGAGGCGTCTTCCGGCACTTCCACAACACCTTCATCAGCAATCCGCTGCGTCACACTGCTGCTCCGCCGACCTGCGGAACCACTCTCCTGCGTGAAACTGCTGGCAATGTTGACAGCACGATCGACTTCAAGCTTGGTTGAGATTTCGTGATCACGCCTCGAACGGCCTCCGAGAGAGCGCGCGACGGTAAACTTGAAACCCTCCCGATGGCCAACCCGCGCAGCTGGCGGCCTCGCCACGCTTCGCTCGCGACACTCCGCTCTGGTCGACAAAGATCCGGTACGGCAGAACGCAACATCCGTTCCACCAGCAGAACCACGGTGGCTGGCTTTGCACTTCGCCAGAGCAGTTTGGGGGATTTCATGTCCCGCGGCCGTGAACGCCGTCGTCTCAAGAAGATCGCACGTCAGCTCAGTTCTGATGATCCAGAATTCGCGCACAGGATGACGACACCTCGAGCTATCACGAAGGTGATGCGCTGGATGACCTTGTGGCGGGCGCTGGGTGTTCTGGCAGCACTGTTCGCCTTTCTGAGCTTGGTCCTCGGGCAGGGGATGGAATTCTTCGTCGCGGCCCTCACGGCCGCCTTGCTGCTGACCTACGCATCGTGGCACGAGCGCAACCGACCGCCGTGACACCCAGTGCGAGCTATTTCGGCACACCCGCGAGGCCAAGTGAGCAGCGTTCGACGACGACTCTGCGCGAGGTAACCGAGCCTCCGCCGAACCTAGGGGACCACGCCAACAGGGCAACGCGGTGGCACGCAAGCTGGCAAGCGCCGCGGCAGGCCCGGTGCTCGCCTGCCTCCCTCTGGATGGGGCCGGGAGGACGCGGGCGCGGTGGCTCGCGTAGAATATGTGGCTAGGTGTGCCGGGAAGTCTGGTCGGCGAGGTCAACAGTCCCCGATCAGATGGACATCTCATGAACACCGCGCGCACTTCCCCACGCACGTTGCTGGCCCGCATCTCAGGCCGCGAGGCCGGCACCGTGGCGCAGGTCCTGCGGACGGAGACGGTAGGCGGCAGCCTGCTCCTGGTCGCCGCGGGGATCGCCCTGATCTGGGCAAACACACCCTGGCACGACACCTACGAAGCAGCACGGTCCTTCGTTCCGTGGCCCGGTGGCGCCGCCCTCGGTCTCGACCTGGACATCGCGCACTGGACCTCCGACGGACTCCTGGCGATCTTCTTCTTCGTCGTCGGTTTGGAACTCAAACGCGAATTCGTCTCGGGCGAGTTGCGCAACCCCCGGACCGCCGTGGTGCCGATCGTGGCAGCGGTATGCGGAATGATCGCACCAGCACTGATCTTCATCGCCCTCAACATCGGCGCAGACGGAACAGCGCTGCGAGGCTGGGCGATCCCCACCGCCACCGACATCGCCTTCGCACTCGCCGTTCTGGCCGTGATCTCCTCACACCTACCGACCTCCCTGCGCGCTTTCCTCCTCACCCTCGCCGTGGTCGACGACCTACTGGCCATCACCGTCATCGCCGTGTTCTACACCGACAGCTTCCACCCGGGGATGCTGGCGGCCGCACTGGTTCCCCTCGCTGTGTTCGGACTGCTGGTGCAGCTGCGCAAGACCTGGTGGTGGGCCCTTGTGCCGCTGGGACTGCTGGCGTGGTTGTTCGTCCACGCCTCCGGAGTCCACGCCACGATCGCCGGAGTCTTGCTCGCCTTCACCGTCCCCGTCCTGGCCCGCGACAACGAGCCGACGGGGGTCGCCGAGCGCCTCGAACACAAGTGGCGCCCGATCTCAGCCTCGGTCGCTGTCCCCCTGTTCGCCCTGTTCGCCGCGGGAGTGCCCCTCAGCGGCCACAGCCTCGCCTCCGCCCTGACCGATTCGGTCGCCCTCGGCGTGGTCGCCGGGCTCGTCCTCGGCAAGCTCACAGGCATTCTCGGGTCGACGTTCGTACTGGCCAAATTCACCCGCGCCAGCCTGGACCCCGGACTGTCGTGGTGGGACTTGGCCGGCGTAGCCCTGCTCGCCGGAATCGGCTTCACCGTCTCGCTGCTGATCGGCGAACTCGCTTACGACCCCGCAGACCCCCGCACCGACCACGTCAAAACCGCAGTCCTCGCCGGCTCACTGCTCGCCGCCCTGCTCGCATCGATCATCCTGAGCACACGCAACAAGATGTACCAACGCCTCGAGAAGACCAACACCGACTGAACGCCACGGCCACCTCTCGACGACCAGGCATGAGCACCTTTTAAGACGCGCGCCGACCTCGTCCAGCAGTTCGACCACGCGGGCGTCCACGTAGAGATTTCATCGGGCTTGCCGACGCATCTGGGGACGTCTCAACGGTCGCTGCGCGGTCAACCCAACGACGCCGACGCGCTCGCCGCGCCCCTCGCGCATGTTGGTTTGCTCGGCGGCGCCAGGATTCAGCGCGATGCACTAACCGGGCCAATGGGCTCCTATTCGTCAGGCGGTACTTCGGTGGTCCGCCCCGGTTCCGGGCCCGCGGTACGTGCCGCAACTACGTGTCCGATGAACATGTCGTAGACGATCGCGCCGATCACCCCGCCGACGAGCGGTCCGACGATGGGAATCCAGAAGTAGAAGCTGAACGTTTCGTAGGTACCCGGCAGTGCGATGTCGCCCCAGCCGGTGAAGAACGTCCAAAGACGGGGGCCGAAATCACGCGCCGGGTTGATGGCGTATCCGGCGTTGGGGCCGAAGGTCAATCCGATCGTGGTGACCACCATGCCGATCAAAAACGGTCCAAGATTGGACGTCGGAGCAGTGTTCCGCGTGTCGATGAGAGCGAAGATGAGCATCACGAGAACTGCTGTTCCCACAATTTGATCGAGCAGCGGGCCCCACCATGACCCCCCGAAGTACTCCGCGGGAAATGTCGCGAAGATCGCGAACGTGTCCAGGGACTGGTCTCGAGCCACGCCGGCCTTGGCGTTGAACGCATCGATGGCCCAGCTGTACACCGAGTAGACCAGCGCGGCGGCGACGAAGGCTCCCACAACCTGGGCGATCATGTATGGGAGAACCTTCAGCCACGGGAACCTTCGCCGTACGGCGAACGCGAGCGTCACAGCGGGGTTGATGTGCGCGCCGCTGACTCCCCCTGCGACGTAGACACCGAACACCACCCCGAAGCCCCAGCCGAACACGATGATCAGCCAGTTCGCCGCCCCGAAGGGGTCTGTTTGCCGTCCAGACCCCGGCAGTCCGGCGACTGCGACGGCAACTGATGCGCACCCCAGCAATATCAGGACGAAAGTGCCCAGGAATTCGGCAAGCAGCTCGCCCCCGAGCCCTTGGCGATAACCGGGGCGACGTTCTGTTCGCTCAGCCATCGAAGCTTCCCCCAAACCGGATCAGGCGAGCCGCCGGAAGCCAACGGCCGCCGCTTACCGCGAGCGGCACACGACACCTTAAGCCTCGTATCGGGATACCGCACGCGAAACAGATGTGAAACAACTGCGCTTTCCAGATGCTTGGGCGCACTTGTCACTCGAAACGGAGAAAGGCAGTACCGAAAGGTAATTAGCCACGATGCCTTCTTCGGTCTCATGCCGACCTTTGGTAGTACTCGAGGTACGACACATCCGATCGACCGGCACCGGGAAGACCACGGTGGCCCGACGAGTTATCAGATTCCCAGGCGGCGCGATGATGAACACTCTGGCCATGCTCCTCGGCGGCATCGGCGGGGTATTGCTGCGAGCACTCGTCGAACAGCTTCGGCGGGACGATGACGGCATGCTGCGGTGGGATGCCGTCATGGTCAGCCTCGTCGGGGCGTTCCTGCTCGGCGCAGCGACCGGCGTGGCGCTCGCGGTCAGTGGTCCTGGCGAGGCTCGCACGGGCTTGAGCATCGGCCTCGGCAGC
This sequence comes from Saccharopolyspora mangrovi, assembly GCF_035320975.1. Lineage (NCBI taxonomy): Bacteria > Bacillati > Actinomycetota > Actinomycetes > Pseudonocardiales > Pseudonocardiaceae > Saccharopolyspora > Saccharopolyspora mangrovi. The sequence continues at coordinate 306,815 of NZ_JAWLNX010000002.1, forward strand.
GCGCTGTTCACGTACTGCTTGTTCAGCCGGTTCGCCATGCGTCTGCTCGCCGGGGCCGGTGGCCGACGATCGGTGCTCGCAGCGATCGTGCACGCGTTCGGCGGTTTCGGCGCTGCGGTCCCTGGCCTGCTCGCCGCGATGTGGCTCATCGGGTAGCGATTCGGCGCCACCCGGTCTTGTGCAACACGTCGGCAATCGCCAGGCGCGGCACCGGGGAGCGGCCTCGGCCGTGCACTCCCCACCAGTCCCGTGCCGACAGGTGCACGAGTGGGAAGGTCCGCATTCGACTCACGCTCACCTGCCTCAAAACCGGATTATGATGCATTCCGTGCAGGATGGGCGAGCGACATGCGCCGAAATCACGGCCAACGCCTCCAAGCTGGCCGGGGTGGGTGCTACCTTCCTCGCGAGTTATCCGGATGTTCTCAACGCCGTCCTCTCAACCGGCCGGAAACCCACCCGCCAGGAGATTGAGGCGTGCCACGGCTCCGGCCGGAGGGCGGCGGAATCCGGGGTTCCGCTGCAGGACCTCCTTCGCTGCTATCTCATCGCGACACGCCTGACGTGGCGGGAAGCTCTCCCGGAATCGAAACCGGAGTCCGAACGGGCAGCGGAAGCCGGCTTCCGCGCGGTGGCCGATGCGGTCGCCGCGGTCGCTGATGGGTACGAGAACGCCCATCGACTGGCGCTGCGACAAGAGGAGGCCGCTCGGCGGGAGTTCATCGATGATCTGTTCCACGGAAGCACCGATCTGGGGACCATGGCCGAACGGGCTCAGCGGTTCGGTCTTCGCCTGGCCGAAAGCCACGTGGTCATCGTCATCGAGGGCGATCTAGCGTTCCACGAGAGCACCCAGGCTCTCAGCGCTGCCGAGACGGCCTTGTGCCGTTGTTTCGATACACGGGATCTGCTGTTCACGACAAAGGACGAATCGCTGGTGTGCGTCGCGCCCGGCACCGTTCCTGAAGCTCCCGCCGATCTGGCCGACCAGGTCTCCAAAGCGATCGGGGGCCGGCCGGAGTGCCGCATCGGAATCAGTCGTGCGCATCAGGGCCCCGGAGGAGTACGCAGGTCCTATGACGAAGCCCGGGCGAGCCTCGCGTTCGCCGACCGGCTGGACTACCACAATCGCGTCGTCAAGGCAGCCGACTTCCTCGTCTTCCAGGTCCTGCTCCGTGACCGAGCGGCCATCGACGACCTCATAGCCACTGTGCTGGCTCCCCTGCGGCACGCGCGGGGCGGTGCACGGCCGCTCATCGAAACACTCGCCTCATACTTCGCTTGCGGCACGATCCACACTGCGGCCGAGCAACTGAACCTGAGCGTGCGCGCCGTTTCTTACCGGCTCGACCGGGTTCGGAAGCTCACGGGTTACTCCGCCACCGATCCGGGGCAACGCTTCCCCCTGGAGGCTGCCGTACTGGGAGCCAAAATCCTCGACTGGCCCCCTCGATCGCACTGACGTGCTCGCGGAATTCCGCAGGACGGAGACCAGCAGGAAGGCCAGCAGACCCGCCGCGATGGCGGTGATCGTCTGCAATGCGGTCCGCCGTGCGTGGGGCCGGTCTTCATGCATTCGCGGAGAGCAGGTCCAGAAGACCTCGTCGGGGCACACCTTGCTTGCAGGAGCCCGGAAACAAAACGACGCCGTCTTGGTCGTGCCCATGCCTTGTTTGCGCCGTTCCAGCAGCCCACAGTGGTAAACGAGAACTCGTCGCGGACTAGCGGTCGACCGCTTCCAGAGAGGTCGCCATGGGCGAATCGATCATCTGGCTGATCGTCGCGGTGCTGCTGGGCATCGCGGAGATCTTCACGCTGACGGCCGCACTGGGGATGCTGGGCGTCGCTGCCTTGATCACGGCTGGGACCGCTGCGATCGGTTTGCCGCTGCCCGCCCAGCTCGCGGTCTTCGCCGCCGCTTCCCTGGCCGGTGTCCTCATCGTGCGCCCCGTTGCACGCCGCCACCGGTTTCGGTCCGAACCCCAGCTTTTCGGAGTGGACTCGCTGATCGGAAGGACCGCCTCCGTTCTTCAGGAGGTGACGTGCCAAAGCGGCCGGATCCGCCTCAATGGCGAGGAGTGGACGGCGCGCCCGTACGACGACACGGTGGTGATCCCCGTCGGCGCGACCGTCAACGTGATGCGGATCAGCGGGAGCACCGCCATCGTCTACTCACAGGAGTGACCCCATGGAATTCTCAGCCGCGCTGATCGCAGCAGTACTTCTCGTCCTGCTCGTGGTCGTCACCGTGTTTCGCGCGGTGCAGATCGTGCCACAAGCACGAGCCCGGAACGTCGAACGGCTCGGCCGCTACCAGCGCACCCTGCGCCCAGGCCTGAACTTCGTCATCCCGTACGTCGACCGCGTCCACCCCAAAATCGACCTCCGGGAGCGCGTCATCTCCTTCGCCCCGCAGCCGGTCATCACTGAGGACAACCTAGTCGTCGAGATCGACACCGTCGTCTACTTCCAGGTCACCGACCCCAGAGCTGCCGCCTACGAAATCGCCGACTACCTGCAGGCCGTGGAACAGCTCACCGTTACCACGCTGCGCAACGTCGTCGGGTCCATGGATCTGGAGAGCACGCTGACCTCACGCGACACCATCAACAGCCAGCTGCGCGGCGTGCTCGACGACGCCACCGGCAAGTGGGGACTGCGCGTCAACCGGGTGGAGATCAAAGCCATCGATCCGCCTCAGACCATCAAGGACGCGATGGAAAAGCAAATGCGAGCGGAACGCGACAAGCGCGCGGTCATCCTCTCCGCCGAAGGCCAACGTCAGTCGCACATCCTCACCGCCGAGGGCGAGAAACAGGGCGCCGTGCTCCGCGCCGAGGGCAACCGTTCCGCGGAGATCCTGAAGGCCGAAGGCCAGGCCCGCGCCATCGACCAGGTGTTCCAGGCCGTCCACCACAACGACCCGGATCCCAAGCTCCTCGCCTACCAGTACCTCCAGGTACTCCCCCAGCTGGCCCAAGGCTCAGGCAACACCTTCTGGGTGATCCCGAGCGAAGTCACCTCGGCGCTCCAGGACGTCTCCCGGGCCTTCACCGAGGCACTGCCGAAAACCACGGCCGCACCAGGAGGCTCCGCCGACGAGTCGGCGGCACGAGCAGCCGAAGACGCCGCCAGGGCATCGGAAGCCGCCGCCGAGGCCATGGCCACAGCGGCCGAGACCGACACCACCCACCAGATCGCCTCGCCGCGAACCGCCCCCGACGCCGAACGAGACGAACAGCCCACATCCCCGGCCGGCGGTCGACCCGATTCCTCGAAACACAGCTGAGCCGCAAAGAGTCACGTCACGTCCGCTGCACGAGTACGGCTCACTAGGCGGCGCAAATAGCCTTTGCCGCTCGGGTACCTCCGGCCAGACCCGGGTAATCGGGTGTCATCAGCCGCGCAACGGTCAGGCGTCCGGCTGACGAGACGCCCGGAGCGAGGAACACATGCCCGCCACCGAAGAACGCTCTGCCCAGGGCGGGCGAGCCGGTCTTCTCATGATGGTCGTGTTCGCCGCGGCGGTGATCACTTTCCTCGGTACGTCGATGCTGGCGTTGGTGCTCGCAGAGACGCCCGGCAACGTATCTCCTGCGGCCATGCTCGCGAACCTCACGGGTCCCGGCGTACTGGCTGCCCTGGTGGCCATCACGGGCACTGCGCTACTGGGAGCCGGTCCCGGTACCGCGCGGATCCGGCGTGAATTGGCTCTGCGTTGGAGCTGGCGTGCGGCCGGTCATGGTCTCCTGATCGGAGCCGTCGGACTTGCGGTGAGTCTGCCCGCCGCGATGCTGTGGACCCGGTGGGTCGGGCCGGACCAGGCCGAATCCGCACTCGGCGAGACCTTCCGCGGCAAGCAGTTCGGCCTACCCGTTGCGGGCGCCGTCTTCCTCATCATCTGGCTCCTCGCCCCCATCTGCGAGGAACTGCTCTTCCGCGGTGTGCTGTGGCGCGCATTCGAGCACTGGCGGTGGAACGCCTGGGGCATCCTGGCCATCACGACCGTGCTCTTCGCGCTCGCGCATGCGGAGCCGCTCCGCACCCCACTGCTCCTCATCATTTCGATTCCGGTGGGCGTGGCCCGGATGCTGACCGGCAACCTCACTGCCGCCATAGTCACGCACCAGCTCAACAATTTCTTACCGGCGTTACTCGTGTTTCTGCTGGTATCAGAGTGACGTCCCGACCAAGGGCCCGGTTGCCTCTGAGCGAGCCTCCAGGCCTGCCGCGACGCGCGGCCGACCGGGTGCGAAACCACGTCCCACTGCCACACCGCCGTCTCCTGCCAGGCCTCCCCCTGCGGCACGATCTCTGGCTCGACTGGGCGATTTGCACGCTGGTCCCGGCGTGCCGGTTCGTCGGCATCGGCCCGGACGGAGTAGGCCGAGTGGGATGAGTTCACCGACTCCGCCAAAGGACCCCGTGGCAGCCGTAAGCCTGGTTCACAACTTGTCAGCAGCGACCGCACGCGACCCGGGTCTACGACAACAGGGTTGCTCCGCGAGCTGGTGCCGTCGGGCGTAGTCGCAGCGCGGACGGACGCCGTCGCCGGATTCGCAGACATGCATAGATTCCTGCGCTCAGCGAGCCAGTACGCGCCGTCTTATTCGTCTGCGCTGGCACAATGATCGTCGAACTAGGAGACAAAGCGACCCGCCCTCTGTCATGTCGATGGAACTTGCTTGGTGAAAGGCTCATGCCAATGCCCATCACCGCTCAAGACACCCTCGACGTCTTCATCGGCTCCGGCGCCTTGGGGTTCCCCCTGGTATCGAGTCGATCGGCATCCATCTGACAACATCGACGCGGACATCTGGGCGCTGGCTTTCACCGAGTGCGACTTCGGTGACTCAAACCTCGAAATCGCCCAGCACGTGATCACACACACCGACGTACTTCGGGCTGCGCGGAAGATCGCTAGCGGTGGCGCCCTCCAAGTCAAGGACACCGTGCGACGCGAGTGTGCGGCGCTGGTGTCCCAAGGCACCGGCGCGGCAGGCTTCGATGCTGCGTGGTGGTGTCCACGCCGTTTTTGCCAGATGCGGGCTGCTGTTCGGTGGATCGGCAGCGGCGCCGTTGCCCTCAATCGGCTCCGCACCGCCGCCGGGCAGGCAGTGCGCTGGGTCGTCCGGATCTGGTGTTTGCCCATCCGGGCAGTCCGGTGTGTCCGGTGGTGTCGGAGGTTCCATCGGTGTCGGCGGGGTTGGTGGGACGTTGCTGCCGTCGTTGGTGACCGTCACCCTTCGCCAGGCCCGGCGTCGCGGGCTCGCGTTGCCGGAGACCATCGCGGTGATCGTCCACCCGAGCACCAGGTTGAGCACGGCCGTGGCGATACGCGTGTCCAGGCTCGCATCCAGGCTCAACGGCAGCACCACAGCGATCACCACGAGCAACATCATGATCCACTGGAAGAACGAGATCGCGCGGGGCGTCGTGCGCAGCAGGACCTGGATCAACGCCGTGGCCACCACCGCGAAACCCGCCGCCCCCACGGCGTAACCGACGGTGTTGGCATCACCCCAAGCCCCGGTCTCATCACACATCCGTTCGTCGGCTCTCGCACGACCCACTGCGCGACGCAGGCGTGCTGACCTGCTCATCGACCGCTGACGACTTCGGGCCTCGCGCAGGCTCAGGCGACGGCGTTCTTGTCCGGGACCACGAGGGCGTACATCACCAGCACCGACAGCGCTATCGAGATGAGTCCCCAAAGCGGAAATGCCGCGAGGAACGCCACGTGCCCGATCGCCGCCAGCCCCGCCAAGCCGATGCCGGCGATCCGCGCCCACCGCTGCCCGCCCAGGCAGCCCGCACCAGCCAGGACCTGAACCACTCCGACAGCGAGCCAGATCCAGCCCCACAAGGTGAAGTCGAACACCAGCAGCGCACCCGGCGCGACCACGTAGTAGTCCGGACGGAACAGTGACGCGAGACCGGCGATGATGTTGAACGCACCCGCCAGGACGAGCACCCAGCCGCCGAAGGCCAACCAACCCGACGACCCAGCCGGCGACGCCGCTTGATCAGGCGCCTTCCACTCCGCCCGCCCCGTGCCGCTGGACGCGCCCTGCTCCTCCGTACCCGGACTGGACATCGTTCCCCCCTCCGCCGCGGTGTTGCTCGGACCAGCATCGACCGCCGATGGTCGTGTCGCAGCTCGGATCACCAACGCAGCTGGTCAGCACCTTGGCGTTGCCGCACTCCCGCAGACACGAGGCGCTCGACGCCTCACGCCGGTCGGCGGGCGAACGCGACCGCATGTTCGGCCGAAGTTGATGAGGCAGGCCATCGAGGCGAAGCCGGTGATCGGCAAGCCGGCCTGGATCATGGCGGCCAACTCCCACGGTGCGCCCATTTTCGCGGGAGGCAGTGAGCGCGATCTCGACCGTCCGCGCCTTGGGGACCTCCGCGATGCAGGTGCACACCTTGGCTCCTGTCGTTGCCGCATTCCGCTCCGGACCCCCTGTCCGAACCGCTGGCGAACGCGAACGATGACCTCCGACTCTGGTCGCCTCACTTCCGTTTGCGCTGGACTGGAACAGCAACGCACGCGGGACGGAGATGATCAATCGTGGTGAGGTTCAACGAGAGGATCACCGCCGGAGCTGCGGCGATGGCAGAAGTTGCGGCCTTCCCGCTGGTGGAAGCTCTCTTCGGCCGGCGCTCGCGGCGCTTCGCCCTGGGCGACGAGATCCCCGACGGTCCCCTGGCCTACCGCTCCCGGCACGAGCCCTTCTCCCTCACCGAGCTCGAACGCATGCTCGTGCTCAGCGCGATGGGCGGCACGACGGGCTGGCACTACTCGATCACCCGGAACGCCCACTACGCACCGCACGTCGCGAACTACGCCGGCGCGGCCGCTGGACGCACCTTCCCGTCCGCGGCCGGATTCCACACCGCCGAGTTGTTCTTCACAGACGACTCGGGGCTCTACTTCTTCCCCACCCGTGATGCCGGCGCACTCGTCGACCCGGCGTCCGAGGACGTCACACCGGAGCTGATGGTCGAGCGCCACCGCGAGCGAACACGCCAGCTCTCGGCCGGGAGGCTGTACCTGCCCGCCGAAGAGCCCCACCTCGAGGGGCACAACACCTGGTGCGTCAACGTTCCCGGTTCGCTGCTGGTCATTCCGGTGGCCGACCTGGCACAGCACCTGATCGCCGTGCTGTGCTTCTTCGCCCAGAACGGCTACGCGATCTACGACGACATCAACCACCGCACGATCCCCGGCCTCGAGGAGTTCAGGACGCTGGTCGACGTCGAGGAGCCGTTCCCGCTGACCTTCACCGAGCAGTACGTGCTCACCGAAGCCACGGCCGAGCTGGCGACCTCCTGCTACGCGGGCGTGCTGATGCTGCAGGCGATGGGACTAGGCGGGTGGATGTTCGACGGGATCGACCGGTTCTCGATGCTCGGCGCCTCGGGCGACCCCGACGTGCCCGGCCTCGGCTTCCGCTACGACGTCGACGAACGCTGGTCGACCCCCAACCCCACCGGCCGGGAAGACGTCTTCGAGGCCTACTGCCCACCCCACCATCGAGACATGAGGGCAGCGGTGGACGCCTTCGCCGAGCGCAAGTTCGGACCCGGTGGTCCGTTCCACCGCGACACCCCAGGCGCCTGGACCGACAGCCCCGGTTTCCGCGGGAGCGCTCAGCTCCACGACGACGCGTTCAAGGAGTGCGTCGGGCTCCAGGCCCAGTACCTCTCCGACACCTTCGGCAAGTTTCCCGCAACGGTGCCGACGGTGTTCATCCTCAACTACGTCCAAGCCCACCACCTCGACCTGGACTTCTACGACCACTTCTTCAAACCCGGCGCCTACCTGCCCAGCCACGCCACCCACATGCAGAAGTGGCACGGCAACAGCTGCTGATGCTGCGAAAAACTCGGACGAACCCACGCCGGAACCACGTCCAGTGCGGGGTTGACGTGAAGCAACACACACGAGTCCGTGCGTATCGCAGACAACGAGCGAATGCTGCGCGCATCATGGACGGCCATGCACGTACGAGAGTTCGATGACCGGAAAGTGTGCAGTAGCGCGGACGCCTCGTTCATGGTCGAGCTGTGGTCCTGGGAAGTCGCCGAGCACAACCCCCTTCGCGGGCTCACGTGCAGCACCTACACGCTGGACGACTGCGATGTGCTGGAGGCACTGGACTGGTGTCGCGAACACCAGTCGAACCCAGGTTGTTTCGTGCTCTGCGCCGCGAGCTGGACCAACCACCGCAATTTGGAAACACTGTGGCTCACCGGCCACGCCCCGCAATCGCCTGGCACCTACCAGCCCAGCGCTTCTGCCACCTACGTGGCACTCCCATACATTCCGAGATCTCAGCGAAGGGGCAACAGCTAGGACCCGCCCACCAGCACGCGCCGCGAGAGGTTGCCGGCGGCGAACCAGCCATCCACTCGCTAGTTGGCCACCCGGCGTCCAGATCAAGGCCGGCGACCCACGTAAGCGGCCAGCCGTGTGTACACGTCAGCGTCGTCGGACACCTGGACGACCGGCCCGAACGGACCCTGCCCACTGCGGGACTCAGGTGGAGCGAACTCGGCGAACGCGTCGAGTGCCCGTTCGGCCAGGACCGGGTCCAGTTCGCCAAGCCGTCCTGTGGCAGCGGCAACGTCCCAGGAGTGCACCGTGAACTCGTGGGTGTAGGCATCCACAACGGTACGGCCGGGCAAGGTGGCCCACGGCAGAGTGATCATGCGGTCGAGCAGCGCGTCGTCGGCCCAGATCTCCTCGACCTCGCCGCGAGCCTGAGTGAACGCGTTTGCCCAGTCGGTGTCGGCGATGCCGTCAGCCACGTCAGCGACGTTTCGGGCGTCGCCTCCGGCGCCGGCCCGGGCGATCTTGCGCAGCACCGCGACCATGTGCCCCAGCAGGGCACGAACGTCGTAGTCGGCACAAGGCGTGCTGTTGCTGAGTTCGTCGGGACGGACTGCCGTGATCTGCTGTTCGGCTTGATCCACAGCCTGAGCGAACAGTGGACGCGGGTCGTGGACTGGCTGTGTCGTCATGTCGGGGACCCTAGGAGAGCCCACCGACCGTGTGCCGACACACGATCACGCAGAACAGGAGACCAGTCATGCCCACCCGACCTCAGACGGTGGCGTTCGACGTCGTCGAAACGCTCATGTCCCTGGAGCCATTGCGGGACCGGTTCAGCGACGTAGGACTCGCTCCCGACTTGGTTGAGCGCTGGTTCGACCGGCTCCTGCGCGACGGCATGGCCTTGACCCTCGCTGGAGACTACGAGCCCTTTCCGGCGGTTGCCGCAGCAGCGCTGCGAACGCTCGCCCGCGGCGACCTCGACGACGACGCCATCGCCCACGTCCTGGCCGGATTCCACGATCTCCCAGCGCATCCCGACGTCGAACCCGCCATGCGCACGCTCGCCGAGGCGGGCATCTCCATGGTGTGCCTGAGCAACGGAACGACCGAGACGACCACCAGATTCCTCGAGCACAACGAGCTCACTCACCACGTCGACCGGGTCCTCAGCGTGGCCGACGTCCACAGCTGGAAGCCGCCCGTCCGCGTCTACGACTACGCCCTCAACGAGCTCGGTCACGCACCCCCAGAAGTAGCCCTGGTCGCCGTGCACGCATTCGACTGCCACGGCGCAAAACGGGCCGGACTCACCACCGGGTGGGCCAGCCGACTCGAAGGCCACTACGGCGAGGTGTTCACCCCTGCGGACATCGTCGGCCGCGATCTCGTCGAGGTTTCCGAGCAGATCGCAGCGCTTCCCACAACGGACACCACGCGAAGGTGAAGCGACCCGATCACCTCCGCGGAAGCGAGCATGGTGAGGCCTCCGTCGACCGCGTGCGGTCAGCCGACGCCCGGGCCACGAGTCTCCTCCAGGTACACGAGCCCGTTGCCGTCCGGGTCAGCGAACGAGAACATCGGCGGCTGCCCGTCCAAGTGCAGCACCTCGTCGTTGTGGAGCGTCGCGCCGGCCGCACGAAGCCGGGCGTAGGCGGCCTCCGCGTCGGACGTGCCCAGCCGCACGGCCACCGGTATCTCGCCGTCGGGAGGCAGCAGCAACAGGGCCACGCTCGCCCCCGGCGGTACCACCACTACCAGCCTGGCCCCCTCCCACACCTCGAAATCGGCGCGAAGTTCGCAGCCGAGCACCTCGGTGTAGAACTTCAGCGCCCGGTCCTGGTCAGCCACTGGGATCGAGACGCTCTGGACCCCCGTCGTCATGGTCGTCTGCTCGGCCACGGTGTTCACCCCTCCGCAGTGTTGTCAGCTCTCGCACGAGTTCAGACCGCGCAGACCACCGGAATTCATCGGCGTCACCAACACGCACCGCACCGGCACCGGCGATCACCTCAACGGCCAGAACCGGGACACCCTTCCTCTACCTGCACGCCACTTGCCGGCCACCGAAGTCGGATGCGCTACCCACATGATGAGGACGAGTGTTCCGGGCGTGGTGCTCGCCACGAGTTTGCTGGTGGCTGCGCAGCCAGCCGCTGCGGACGACGGCCAGGTCGAGTTGGTCGGCGGAACAACGCTGCCCCACGCCATGCAGTTCAACGGCACGACGGTAGGCGGCCTGTCCGGCCTGGACTACGACCCGAGAACCGGCCAATGGGTGGTCATCAGCGACGATCGTTCGGAACGACACCCCGCGCGGTACTACACCGCTGACTTCGACGGCACCCGGTTCGAGCTGACCGGCACCCACCCGCTGCTGCGCCCGGACGGCACGCCCTACCCGGCAGGATCGGTCGATCCCGAAGACGTCCGCTGGGATCCGCTGGCCGAGAACTTCTGGTGGACCAGCGAAGGCGATCGCGGCGAGCAGCTGATCGACCCGTCGATCCGCGCAGCCGACACCGACGGCAGCTTCACCCACGACCTTCCGCTGCCGGCCAACCTGCGCATGGAGCCAACGACCGGACCCAAGCGCAACGAGGTCCTGGAAGGCCTGACCTTCGCCGCTGGCGGCACCAAGGTGGTCACCGCGATGGAAGGACCTCTGCTGCAGGACGGCGAGTCACCGACCCCCGAGCACGGCGCGCTGTCCCGAATCACCACGCAGTCCCGGACCGGCTCCGTGCTCGCCCAGCACGCCTACCCGCTCGACCCGGTGTTCGCCACCTCCCCGACCGGCGGCTCTGCCAACAACGGCGCCACCGCGATCCTGGCTGACCAGGGCGATCAGTACCTGGTGCTGGAACGCGCATTCGTCAGCGGGGTCGGCAACTCGATCCGGATCTACCGAGTTGACACCCGTGCCGCCACGGACGTGCACCACGTCGAGTCACTGACCAGCACCGACGTGAAACCGGCCCGCAAGCAGCTGCTGGTCGACCTCGCCGACCTGGCCCCGAAAACGATCGACAACATCGAAGGCATGACCTGGGGACCACGCCTGCCCGATGGCCGCCGCAGCTTGGTCCTGATCAGCGACGACAACTTCTCCCCCAACCAGACCACGCAGATCCTCACGTTGGCGGTGAAGTAGCGGAACGGAGCGCCTCGGCGAGGTCGCGGAGCACATCGTGGCGTTGCGAGTGCGTCGAGCATGCCGAACGCCTGCATTCGCTGACTGCGCAGCGCTCCATGACCATGCCGAGCGCGCTTCGCCGGTGCTTTGGAGCGCAGCGTTGGACGAATCAGTGCGTGCGGGCGGAGTCGCCGCGGTCTGCCGTGAGACTGGCTTCGATCTCCTCCAAGCTGCGGTTCTTGGTCTCCGGCAGCCACCGGTAGAGGTATCCCAGGCACAGCGCGCCGAGCAACGCGTAGATCCAGAACACCACCGAAGCACCGAGCGCGGATATCAGGGTGAGGACGGTCAGCGACACGACGAGGTTCATCGCCCAGTGAGTGACGATCCCGAACGATGCCGCCTGACCTCGAACGTTGTTCGGGAAGATCTCGCTGTTGACCAACCAGATGGCGATGCCGAGACTGCACGCGAACGCTGACTCGTAGATCATGAGCACGACGATCAGCCAGCTCACGGTCGCGCCCTGCAGCGGGAACAGGAACACGATCCCGATCGCCACGAGCGCGAGGATGATGACCGCAGTACCGCCCAGGATCCAGGGGCGACGGCCCACTCGGTCGATCCACAGCAGCGCGGGCAGCGTGAACAACACGTTGACCACCCCGATCGCCACCGAAACACCGATCGCCGCGGTCTTGCCGAACCCTTCGTCCTCCAAGATCGTCGGCACGTAGTAGATGATCGCGTTCACACCGACGACTTGGCTCGCCCCCGCTGCGACCACGCCCACCGAAATCCATCGGCGGTAGCGCGGACCGAGCAGCTCGCGGTAGGTGATGCGCCCCTCCGCGCGGACCGCTTCCCGGATTTCCGAGAGCTCCGCCTCGACCTCATCTGCTCGCCGGGTGCGCGTGAGCACACCCCGCGCTTCCGCTTCCCTGTTGTGGGAGACCAACCATCGAGGGGATTCCGGGAGGGCCAGCAGCCCCACCGACATCAACACCGCGGGCAGCACGCCCACCCCGATCATCCACCGCCACGAAGCGGATTCGGACAGACCGTAGCCGACGAGGTAGGCCATCAAGATCCCGACGGTCACCATGAACTGGTGCAGCGACACGAGCCTGCCCCGATTGCGAGGCGGCGCGAGCTCGGCGATGTAAGTCGGTACGACCAGCGAAGAAATGCCGATCGCCACGCCCAGGAACACCCGCGAAACGATGAGCCATCCGGCACCAGGAGCAACCGCTGAGCCCAGCGTTGCCAGTACGTACAGGACGGTGACACCCATCAGGGTCCGCTTGCGGCCGAACCGATCTGCCACCTTGCCACCGACGATCACACCGACGACGGCACCTGCCAGCAGCGAGGCGGTCACCACCTGCTTCATCGTCTCGCCGAGCGCGAACGCGTCGCTGATGTACGGCAGCGCTGCTGCGACGACACCCGTGTCGTAACCGAACAGCAGCCCACCCAACGCGGCGACGATCGAGGCGCCGGCCACCAGCGCCCCTGCCGTCAACCTCGCCGTCCCGGCGACCGGGGCCTGCTCTTCGCCTGGCGCACGCGCCATGGTCTCCTCCGTCGCCTCGCCGTCCGCGGTACCTGCGCGATCGGGCCTTTCGACCTGCCGAGCAGTGTCAATCCGGTGGTCGACTGGTCGCAACCACGGCCCGAGTCACGCCTTCCGCGGTTCAGCCAGATCCACGTCCTCGGCCGCCTCATCACGCCTGGCTTCCCCGCGTATCGTGCTCCACACCGTCGCGGGTGTGGGTGACAAGGCCCGCAGGACGTTTGATCCCCACTCGCCGGCCACATGATTCACGCTGGCCCCGAGTCCAGCACCAACGCCGCGCGCACCGCGTGAACTCGGTGCTGACGTTCAGGAGTCAGCGTGATGGGTAGCCCCCGCGTATGGAGGAAAGACGTAACCGACGTGATTACGCGCGCGGTCTGCCCGGCTACCACGACCCCGCTGTGCGCTACCTGGGAGCGCCCGCAGCGCGAAGCGCCTTGACGCTGCGACTGTGGCTGGCTGGTTTCGGCCTCATCTTCTGCACTGGAGCAGCAGTGGGCCTCTTCCTGCTCGTGCCCGGGCTGGCGTGGTTCGGCTGGGTCATGGTCGTTCTCGCAGCCATCGCCCTGATCGACTTCAGCTGGGTGCTGCATCGGAAGAGTCGAGGGGAACCCGGCTGAGCTCCGGGCCGCACGCCTGGATCTCGCCGCGAATCCCTGCGCACGCGTTTAGTTCTAAACCTTTTCATCTACTGAAAAGGCGCTGCCGCATCTTGGCGCGGTAGACCCGTCCAGTTATGCGGCCTTCGTCTGGCTGGCGATCCCGGTGCGCTCCCCCGACCCTGGGGTGTGCCGCACTCCCGTGCTGCTTGTGTTCAGGAACGGAGGCACTCACCCATGAAGGCAGTTCTTTACAAGGAGCCGTTCTCGGTCGCGGTGGAAGAGGTACCCCGCCCGAAGATCGAGCACCCCAACGACGTGATCGTCAAGGTCACTTCCACTGCCATCTGCGGCTCTGACCTGCACATGTACGAAGGCAGGACGGCCGCCCAACCCGGCATCGTGTTCGGGCACGAGAACATGGGCACCATCGAGGAAGTCGGTCCGGGCGTCACTGGCCTGAAAGCCGGAGACCGCGTGGTGATGCCGTTCAACGTCGCCTGCGGATTCTGCAAGAACTGCCTGGCGGGCAACACGGGCTTCTGCCTCACCGTCAACCCCGGTTTCGCCGGCGGAGCGTACGGCTACGTCAACATGGGCCCCTACACGGGCGGACAAGCCGAGTACTTGCGCGTGCCGTTCGCGGACTTCAACTGCCTGCCCTTGCCCGCGGAATCCGAACGGGACAAAGACTACGTGCTGCTGGCCGACATCTTCCCCACCGGATATCACGGCTGCGAGCTGGCGCAGGTTTCGCCCGGTGACACATGTGCGGTCTACGGTGCCGGGCCTGTGGGACTGATGGCCGCCTACTCCGCTTTGCTGCGCGGCGCAGCACGGGTCTTCGTGGTCGATCGAATACCTGAACGCCTTTCGAAGGCCGAGGAGATCGGCGCTGTACCGATCGACTTCAGCAAGGGCGACCCCGTCGAGCAGATCAAGGACCAGACCGACGGCGAAGGTACCGACAAGGGCGTGGACGCCGTCGGTTACCAAGCGCACACGAGCGATGCGTCGAAGGAAGAGCCGGCAACCGTGCTCAACTCGCTGATCCAAACCGTGCGTCCCACGGGCCGACTCGGTGTGCCGGGCCTGTACGTGCCCTCTGACCCCGGTGGACCGGATCCCAACGCCCAGCACGGCATGCTGCTCGTGGCGATCGGGAAGATGTTCGAGAAGGGCCAAGTCGTCGGAACCGGCCAATGCAATGTCAAGCAGTACAACCGGAAACTGCGGGACTTGATCACAGCTGGCCGCGCGAAACCGAGTTTCGTCGTGTCCCACGAGCTACCGCTCGACGATGCTCCCGATGCGTACAACAAGTTCGACAAACGCATCGAGGGCTACACCAAGGTCATCCTCCACCCGTGAACATGGATCACCCAGGGGCGAGGCCTGTTCCACATGACCTGGACCGGCATCCTGGGAAGGAATTGGCCTCGCCCCGGTGATGGGCGCGGATGGACGGGCTGTCACCGACGCTGATCTTCCGTCGGCACGCACGCTTCTGCCGCTGCCTCAGCGTTGCTAGCATCGATCTGTGATCACCTGTGTTGTTGAGTACGTGATCGATCCTGCGAAGATCGAAGCGTTCGAACGCTTCGGCCGTCGTTGGATTGAACTGGTCAATCGCCACGGCGGCACTCACCACGGGTACTTCCTGCCTGCAGAAGGCGCCAGCGACAAAGCCCTCGCCTTGTTCAGCTTTCCCAGCCTGGCCGCCTACGAGGAGTACCGCGGACTCTTCGGCACCGATCCCGACTTCGTCGAAGCGGATCGCATCAGGGATGAAAGCGGGTGCGTGCTCCGCTACGAGCGCACCTTCATGCGGCCGTTGCTTCCCGATCAGCTCTGAGACTTCTCCGACACCAGGACGTCGTCGGAACGCACCCCAAGACGCGCTCCGACCACCATCCACTGCCAGATCATGACGGATCACCCTCGGCGTTGTTGTCGACGCCGTTCGCTGAATTGGCGTTTCTTGGCGACGGATCCGCAGGTGGCCATGGAGCACCAGGTACCCGACCGGTTCTTCGACGAGTCGTAGAAGACCCAGCGGCAGGACTCATCACGGCACGCCTTGAGCCGGGACAGCGTGCCGTTGACGTGCGCTAGGACGGTGTCCGCCAGGAGGGCGCCGAGCGCGTGGTCGACGCCCTGCCGGGCAGTGGGCAGGAGGG
The DNA here is from genome assembly GCF_035320975.1 of Saccharopolyspora mangrovi. Lineage (NCBI taxonomy): Bacteria > Bacillati > Actinomycetota > Actinomycetes > Pseudonocardiales > Pseudonocardiaceae > Saccharopolyspora > Saccharopolyspora mangrovi. The sequence goes on from NZ_JAWLNX010000002.1 coordinate 322,650, forward strand.
TCGGCTCGGCTTCGGTCCCGATTCTCACCCGCAGCGGGAGCGTCGCGGCCACCTCGTCGAGTCCGCGCAACTCGTCGTCGGCGCCGCCGTCGCGGGCGAGCAGAGCGCGCAGACCCTCGCGGACGACGATGGCGCGCTCGACATCGGCTCGGTTGACGCGGGCGCGCTCCGACATCAGTCCGCGGGTGCTCATCCAACTCCGCAGCGCCGCGGGCGAGGACAACTCATCTCGGAACTCACCGGTATCGCGGACGTTGATCCGCGTGTTGACGAAGTCCTGCACCCGGTCGAGTGGGGCCGGGGCGGCGGGGCGGTCCTCCGGCCGCTCGTAGGGGAGCTCCATGCCGCGATGTTACCACCGACCAGCCTTGACTGGTTACATGTGACCAGCTATACAGGATGAGTGGTCACATCGGAGAGCAGCGGCACCCGGCCGGCCGGCACCGACCTGAGACGCGGTCTCGTGGTCATCGGAATCGTGCTGACCGCGCTGAGCCTGCGGTCCGCGGTCACCAGTCTCGGGGTCGTGCTGGACCAGGTGCGCGAATCGCTGGACATCAGCGCGACGCTGGCGGGCGTGATCACCGCGTTGCCGGTGATCTGCTTCGCCGGTTTCGGCGCGGTCGCCCCGGCTCTGTCCCGGCGCATCGGGGAACAGCAGGTGGTGCTCGTCGGGGTCATCGCGATCGCGGTCGGCTTGGGCGGCCGGGCCGCCGCGGGCGAAGCACTGGGATTCGTGACGGGCAGCGTGCTCGCACTGGCCGGCATCGCTGTCGCCAACATCGTGCTTCCGTCCCTGATCAAGCGGCACTTCCCGCACCGAGTCGGCCTGATGATGGGCATCTACTCCATGAGCGCCGCAGCCAGTGTCGCGCTGCCTGCCGGAGTCACGGTTCCCCTCAGCGACGCGACGGGATACGGCTGGAGGGGCGGACTCGGGAGCTGGGCGGTCTTCGCCGCCGTGGCCATGATCCCCTGGATGGTCCTGCTCCGCACCGGACGCCACGAGGCGTCCACGGTGCGGCATGATCAGCCCCGCGGCTGCTCGACCGCCGCACTGTTGCGCAGTCGGACCGCCCTCAGCCTCACGGCGTTCTTCGGACTTCAGTCCCTCAACGCGTACGTGATGATGGGCTGGCTCCCAGCGATCCTGACCAGCGCCGGGCTCACCTCGCACAACGCGGCTCTGATGCTGTCCGTGTCGGCGCTGATCGCGATTCCCATCAGCCTCGCGCTGCCCCGGATCGCGACCCGGCGAGACAGCCAGCGCCGCTACGTCGTCGCCATCGTCGCGGGCGGGCTCGCCGGATACCTCGGTCTCCTCCTCGCGCCCACCGCCGCACCCCTGCTCTGGGTGATGCTGCTCGCCTCACTGCACGGCGCGTTCCCACTGGCAGTGACGCTGATCGCGCTCAGAGCCCGAGAACCCGCCACCGCGACACAGCTATCCGGCTTCGTCCAGAGTGGCGGCTACGTCCTCGCAGCCTTGGGCCCCCTCGCCATCGGAGCGTTGAACGACCTGACGACGACCTGGACGGTGCCCCTCATCGTCCTGATCACCACCTTGGTCCTCGAATTGATCGTCGGTCTCATCGCAGCCCAACCCCGCCACGTGGAGACCGAGCTCGCCACCGCGCGATGAGGCCCGAGGCGCGCAAAACCAACGCCAAGCGCAATGGCGCCCGGCGAACGACCGCACCGGGGAGTCGTGGCCATCGTTGGATTCATTCGCCACTGAAACTCTCGCACAGATCACCATGAGCAGTCCCACCCGGTGATCAACACCTGCTACGACGAACTGCGGCAGAGCCTGCTGACCTTGGCTGATCAATCAGAGAGGGACCGCGCCCCGGACTTGTTGAGTCCGGGGCGCTCCTCATCATTCGTCAGCGGCTCACATGTTCTGCGCGGCCTGCTTGGCCAGCTGGTCGATCACGCCGTCCTTCATGATCAGCACCGGTTTGATCGACAGCGCCTGGCCGACCCACGCCTGCGCCCGGCCGATCCGGCCGCCGCGCTGCAGGTACTCCGCGGAACCCAGCTGACCTGGAGCTACTTCGCAGCTTCCAACTCCTGCCAGGTGTTCTCGGCGCGCACCGCGACACCGCTGGACAGCTCGACCACGTCGGACACCCCGGGCGGGGAGCGAACGGTGGAGTCGTCGAACGCGGCGACCTTGCCGTCCACAGTGGGCGGTCGCACGACCACGGCGACGACCGAGCCGGGAATCTTGATGTCGCCGACGTACTGGGTCGCCCCGGTGACCATGCCGCGGGCGTCGACGCGGCTCATCGGCTTGCCGAGTACCTTGTGCTGCTCGGTCTTCTTCGGGCTCGCGGGAACGGCTGGCACGGTCACCTTCGCTGCTTCCTTGGCCAGTTTACCGAAGGTCAGCGAGCGGCCGTCGGGCGCGTGCACCGCGGTGTCGCGGACCGACAGGCTGGTCGCCGGAACTCCGAGGCGCTTGCCCGCCGCGGTGACCAGCCGGGATCGAGCAGCAGCGGCCATGGAGGCCAGCGGCTTCCACAAGGCGCGAACGCCGCTGGAGAAACCGGTGAAGTGGTTGATGAACAACTCCGGACGGGCGTCGGAGATCTCGACGACGATGTCGGAGGGCCTGGTGTCCATCTCCTCGGCGATCATCATGACCACCGAGGTGTTGATGCCCTGCCCGACCTCGAGGCGGGGCACTCGAAGCGGACCTTGTTGTTCCCAGCGATTTCCAGCCGCATCAGCGGCATGGTGGGCATCGCCAGCAGCGTGACGGACTGTGCGTGTAGGCATGTGTGCGCAGACTCACCCTGCTGGCTATGGCGGAGCACCCTAGCGGAGCAGTGGCGGAGTGAATAGCCACCCGAATGTTGCGGCAGCAGGGCCTTTCTCGCCCGAATGCGCACTTCTGTGACGCAAGATGGAGAAGCCCAAGCAAGTGCTTGCCCGGCGACCAGCGGAAACGCCGATTCCGGTTTCGTCAGCGGGAATGGCACATCAGGCTTCGAATCTGATGGGTCATACCCGCGAGTGATGCAACCGATATCGTTTCGCGATCCCTGGTTGCCTGCGAGCTCTGTTCGGTTCAACCCCGGTAGGTCTTCGGTCTCTCGACGGCCTTCACGTACAGCGATCACCACGCTCGAGAGGGCACTGGATTCAATGGTGCTGCGGCGCCAGGCAACGGAGTCCTGTGCGCCTCCCACTTGAACCGCCAGAACCCGGCCCCGTGCACTGCGAGGACTCAGAGCGCGGCCGGGGCCGGCACCTCCGGCCGCCACAGCTGCGAGGCGCGCAGGTGGCGGCCCCGGGGTGTGGCGTCGAGGAGCTCGCCCCGGTGCACGACCACCCGGCCGCCCACCACCACCGTGGAAACCGCACCCGTGACGGCCAATCCCTCGAACGGCGAGTAGTCGGTCGCCATGTGCAGGTCGGTGTTGTCAACGGTGCGCACCGCCCCCGGATCCCACACCACGATGTCGGCGTCCGCCCCCGGCATCAGCGATCCCTTGCGGGGGTAGAGGCCGTTGAGCCGCGCGGGATTCGCGGAGGTCATCGCTACGAAGCGCTGCGCGGGAAGGCCGCGCTGCACGACGAACTCGGAGAACATCACGGGCATCCGGGTCTCCACCCCGGGCAGCCCGTTGGGCATGTGCCGGACGTCGTCCTTGCGCTCCAGCTTCTGCGCGGTGTCGTAGCAGCAGTGGTCGCTGCCGACCGTGGTCACCTCCCCCGCCATCAAGCGGACCCCCAGCTCCCGCACGGTCGCCGCAGAGCGCAGCGGCGGGCAGCACACGAAGCGCTCGGGATGCGCGTCGGCGTACTTGCTCTCGTCCAGCACGAGGTGATGGGTCACCGCCTCGGTGAACGCCCGGATCCCACGTCCCCGAGCGCGAACGACCTGATCCACCGCAGCCGCCGTCGACTGGTGCACGAAGTAGACCGCGGCGCGCACCGACTCGGCGATGGCGAGCACTCCCGCCACCGCGGCATCCTCGGCCAGTTCCGGGCGGGTCCGGTGGTGATCCCCGGCGCCGATGTGGCCGCCACCAGCGCACTGGTGTTGCACGTCCTCGATGATGTGGTTGGACTCGCAGTGGATGACCGCCATGCCACCCACGTCCCGCAGGTGGGTCATCACCCGAAGGATGGTGTCCTCGTCCGCCATCGTCTCGCCGCGGTAGGTGGTGAACATCTTCACGGTGACGACGCCGTCGGCGACGAACGAGCGCAACTGCTCGGGGATGGTCTCGTCCCAATCCGTGACGCACGCGTGCAGGGCGCTGTCGCACACGCCCTGCCCGGCCTTCGCCCGCTGTCGCTCCAACGCCTCTGCCGGAGACTCGCCGGGCCGCGGGATGGCGAAATCGACGATCGTGGTGGTACCGCCGAAGACCGCTGCCGTGGTGGCTTGGAAGTAGCCATCCCGCGTGGTGTAAGAACCGGAGGTGAATCCGACGTGGCAGTGCGGATCCACACCGCCGGGCAGCACCAGCTTGCCGGCGGCGTCGACTTCGTCCAGCCCACGCGGGCCGGTGCCCGGCTCGATCAGCGCGGCGATCCGCCCGTCCCGAACCAACACGTCCGCCGGAGCGGCCCACGAGTCGGTGACCACCGTGCCGCCTCGAACGAGGAGCTCCCCACCGCCCGTCACGACGTCCTCCCCGTTGTGGCGAGGTGCGCCCGCCAGCCACCCGCCCCGCTGATGTCCACGACGCCCTCCGCGTCGAGCTGGTCGTCCCGCAGGCGCATGCACAGCGAGCCCGAACCGTCCGCCATCTCGATCACGCTGAGCTCCAACTCCGGGGGCTCGTTCGGCAGCAAGCGTTCCCGCAGCAGGTCATAGTCCACCTCGTACAGTTCGCCCGGGACCGAACAGCCTCCCGCGACGTCCGGGTGCAGGCCGGGGAAATCGTCCCGGACCGAGTAGAAGCGGTACTTGGCGGCCGTCCAGGCCGGTCCGATGAAACGACCCCCAGCGAGGGCCCCGTTGAGCTCACCCCCCGACATGGCCTGCCCGTTGACGAACATCCGCAGGCTTGTCATCTCCTACCTCCATCGCTCGGTGTTGTCGGATTCAGCTCGTGACCGCCGCGTCCGCGCACAAGCGCGCCGGGCCCAGATCATCGATCGGCAGCGGCGGACTCCCGCCCGCCACGAGCCGCGCCAACGCGGAAGCCCACAGCGGGGCGAGGGTGAACGCGTAGGTCCCTCCTGCGACGAAGAACCCGGGAGCCCCGGGAACCTCGCCGATGACCGGCATCTCGTCCGGTGTTGCCGCCAGCGGCCCCGCCCACATCCGCAGCAGTTGCAGATCGGCGAGGAACGGCAGGATCCGGGCCGCCTGCAGCAGGTTTCCGCGCATGCTCGCCAAGCTGGGTGCGCTGCGCCCGGACAGGTCCAGCCGCTCGGCCGGCCACCCGCCTCCGATGAGCAGATGCCCGGCGCTGACCTGCTTGACCGACATGCCTTCGCCGATGTGCTGCACGAGGTGGCGCATGATCGGCCGGACCCTGGTGGTGACGTGCATCTGGATCGCCACGGGGGTCATGTTCAGCCGGGTGCCCCCCAGTTCGGCGACCTGACCGATCCACGGTCCGGCGGCGTTGATCACCGTCGGGGTCGACCAGGTGCCGTCGCTCGTGCTGACCTGCCACGTGCGGCCGGTGCGGGCGATGCGGGTGACCGGTGAGAAGCCGCGGACCACGGCGCCATGTTGGCGGGCAGCGGTGAGGTAGGCCGGAGCCACGAGCAACGGGTTGGCGTACCCGTCGAGCTCGCACCACGTCGCCGCGACCACCCGCTCGGACAGTAGCGGCAGTTCGGACCGCGCCGCTGTGCCGTCGAGGACCTCGGTGCGCAGTCCCAGTTCGGCCTCCATCCGATTCTTCTCGACGAGTTCCCTCGTCTGCTCAGCGGTTTCGGCGACCATGAATCCGCCGTTGCGGCGTACCTCCAGATCCGCGTCGAGCCGGTCTTCCAAGTCGCCCCACAGCTGCGAGGCCGCCAGCTGCAACGGCAGGAACCTCCGGTTGTCGGCCGGGATGGGCTGTCCGGGCCGCCGGGTGTGGATCGCCTGGATGTGCAGGTTCCCCGCGGTCGTCCCGGACCCCTCCCGGTTGGGCGCCCGGCGCTCCAGCACGACGACGCGATGGCCGGCGGCAGCCAGCTCGTGCGCCGCAGCCGCACCGAGGATGCCAGCGCCGATCACGACGACATCAGCGGTCGAAGTCGTCACAACGTCTCCTCGGCTTGCCCGCGGGACACCCGCGCCGGTCGGCTTTCATGATCACGGAAGCGGAAGGGAGCACTCAAGAGACCTCCTCGGCGGACTCGCCCATCGCGACCCGAATCGGCACGGGTTTGATCGGCATCCGGGCGGGGAACGGCTCGGTGGAGCCCGACGCCCCGCAGAGAGCGGCCACCGCCGGGGCGCATTCCCTGCCCTGGCAGGGCCCCATCCCGGCGCGCGTCGCGCCCTTGACGCTGTTGCGGTCGTTCCAGCCGACGGCGTCCGCGGCGCGGATCTGCCCTGCGGTCACGCCCTCGCACCGGCAGATCACCGTGCCGTCGCACAGACCGCTGATCAGCGAATCCGGCACCGGGTAGAGATCAGCGGTGACGGCGCTGAACGCCTCCCCGCGTCGCAAACGCCGCAGCGTCGCCCGTGCGGGCTCCGCTGCGCCGGGCAAGCCCAGGTCAGCCGCGATCGACGCCGCGGTGACCTCCCCGCGCAGCCGCGCCACGTGCACTCCGGCGATGCCGGCGCTCTCGCCCGCGACGTAGACACCCTCGGCCGTGGTGCGCCCCCGGCCATCAGTGCGCGGGAACAGATCGCCCTGCCGCACTTCGCACCGCGCTCCGAGCAAGCGGACCAGTTCGGTGGCGGGCCGGAACCCGTAGGCGACCGCGAGCGCGTCGACGTCGTACTCGCGACCCGCCTCTCGGCCGCCAACAGACTCGATGCGCACCCGCTCCAACGCTCCCGAGCCGTTGGCTTCCACGACCTGCCACCCCTGAAGCAGCGGAACCTTCCGGCGAGCGAGCACCGCGCGGTACGACGCGAACTCCGCGAGTCGCGCGGGATGCGCCAACGCCGCAGCGACGCGCAGGCTCGGTCTGTACGGACGGTTGACCTCCACCACGGCCGCGACCTCGACACCGACGTCGAGCAACGCGCAGCTGACCGGGAGCAGGAACGGACCCGTCCCGGCCACCACGGCCCGTTGCCCGACCGGAATCCGATCGCAGGTCGCCAGGTGCAGCGCGTACCCGGGTGTCACCACGCCCGGCAGTTGCCAGCCACTGAACGGGATGCTGCGCTCGTAGCCGCCAGTGGCGACCAGCACGGCCCGAGCGGACACCGATCTGGGCTCGTCCTCGGGGCCGGCGACCAGCAGCGTTCGCTCGTCCTCGCCGACACCCCAGACCGAGCACTCGGTCCAGCACCGCACTCCGCTGGCCCGCACTGCCGAGATCAGCGAGGTGCCCTCCGGCCGGAAATCGCCATGCTTCGCGAGAACCGAGCCTTGCCGGCGCTTGAAGTACTGTCCGCCGAGCTCCTCGGCCTCATCGAGCAGAATCACGTACGCTCCGAGGCGGGCGAGGTGCAGCGCGGCGGACAGACCGGCCGGGCCACCACCGACCACCGCGACATCGCAGCGCTCGATCGCGCCCGCTGGACGCGGATCGCCGTCAACGCTCATCGTCGTGCTCCCGCCCCGTGCTCACGACCATTCCCGGCCGCACGTGCAATTGGCATGCCCGGCGGAGCCGCCCGTCGACCGACACCTCGCACTCGAAGCAGACACCCATCCCGCAGAAAGGTGCCCGAGGTTCATCCGTGACGAGATTGCGCCGCAGGACCCGAATTCCCGCATCGTGCAGCGCCCCGGCGAGGCTCTGCCCGACGGCTGCGGGAACTTCCACCCCGTCCACGCACACCGCTGTGTCGTCGCGCTCGCCGCTCATAGGATCTTCGCCAGGAAAGCTCGGGCACGCTCGCTGCGCGGATTGGCGAAGAACTCGCTCGGCGCCGCCTCCTCGACGATCACACCCTCGTCCATGAAGACGACGCGGTCGGCGGCGGCACGGGCGAAACCCATCTCATGACTGACGATCACCATCGTCATGCCTTCTTCACGCAGCTTCACGAGAACTTCGAGCACCTCGTTGACCATCTCCGGGTCGAGCGCCGAGGTCGGCTCGTCGAACAGCATGATTTCCGGACGCATCGCCAGGGCCCGTGCGATCGCGACCCGCTGCTGCTGGCCACCCGACAGCTGGCCGGGGTAGTGATCGGTCTTGTCGGCCAACCCGACCAGCGCGAGCAGTTCTCGGGCCTCGTCGCGTGACTCCGCCTTGGCCTGCCCGCGAACGTGCACGGGCCCGGCGGCGACGTTGTCGAGCGCCGTCATGTTCGGGAAGAGGTGGAACTGCTGGAAGACCATGCCCGTTCGGCGGCGCTGGACCGCCAGCTGCTTCTCCGCTGCGCGGCGCCCGTCAGCGCGGGTCCCGAGGGGTTCTCCGCACACCGACACGGTGCCGGAATCGATCGGCTCCAGCATGTTCAGGGTGCGCAGGAACGTGCTCTTCCCGCTGCCCGAAGGCCCCAGGACCAGGACGACCTCCCCGCGGCGCACCTGCAGGCTCACCTCGCGCAGGACGGTCAGCGGGCCGAAGCTCTTGCAGACGTCACGGGCGTCGACGATGCAGTCCGGCTGCGCGGGCGCGGTGGATGCGGTTCCACTCGTGCTCATCGGGTCTCCCTCACCAGTTCGGCGGGTTGCGGCACCTGATGGCTCGGCCGCTTCGCGGTCCCGGTGCTGTGCGATCGGTTGACGAGGGCTTCCAACCGCCCCTGCAGCAACGTCCAGACCGAAGTCATCACCAGGTAGTAGCAGGCTGCGGCGACGAGTCCTTCCAGGACGCGGAAGTTGAGCTGGACGGCGTACTGGGTCAATCGCAACAACTCCTCGACGGCGATGATCGATACGAGGGTGGTCGTCTTGAGCAGGCCGTTGAGGCTGTTGCCCAGCGGCGGGATCATCACTCGAAAAGCCTGCGGGAGAACGACCACCCGCATCACGGTGACCGGCTTCATCCCCAGGGCGCGCGCCGCCTCGAACTGGCCACGGGGGACGGACATGATCCCCGAGCGCACGATCTCCGAGAGGTACGCCGCTTCGTTGAGCGCCAATCCGAGCAGTGCCGCCTGGATGGGGCCGAACTTGATGCCGAGCTGCGGCAAACCGGTGTAGATGATGATCAGCTGCACGAGCAGCGGCGTACCGCGGAACAACCAGATGTAGGAGTTGGCCACGGCCCGAACCGATCGCGAGCGGGCCGAGCGCATCAACGCCAGCACCAAGCCGATGACCAAACCGAGCACCATCGTGACGACCGTCAACCAGATCGTCGTCCACGCGCCTCGCAGCAGGGATTCGCTGCTGAGGAAGGTGAAGAACGCTTCCCAGGACCACATGTCAGCTCCCCGATATCATGGCTGCACCGGCAGTGGCCCGGTGGTGACGGCCAGCTCGCCGTCGAAGCCGGTCACGCCGTACTCGTCGAACAGCGACTTCATCCACCCGTCGGACCGCATGGCGGTCAGTTCCGCGGCGACGGCGTCAGCCACCGGCTTGCGGTCCTTGGCGAAGCCGAGGGCCAGCGGCGCCCTGTTCAGCCCGCGCACCACGGTCTCGAACCGCCCACCCTGCTGGTAGAACGACATCACCGATTCCACGATGGACGCCCCGTCGACCTGGCCCGCCGACAACGCCTGGAAGGCGTCGGCGTTCGTCTGGAACGTCCGCAGCTGGATGGGCGCTTTGCCCTGGGCGGTGAACTGCTCGTTCAACATGTTGAGGGTGTCGAACTCGTAACCGGGTGCCTCGACCGCCAGCGTGCGGCCGGAGAGGTCCTCGCGGCCCTTGATCTGCTTCGGGTTGCCTGCTGCCACCGCCACGCCGACGGCCTGGACCTCGTAGGGCACCAGGTTCATCGTCTCAGCGCGAGGAGGGGTGTAGAACATACCGGTGTTGATCATGTCCCACCGGTGCCCTTGGACCCCGGGGACCTGGGCGTCGAACGGCACGTTGACGACCTCCGTTCGCAGGCACAGCCGTTTGGCCAGCTCGTTGGCGAGGTCGATGCGCATCCCGACGACCTCGTCGCCCTCCACGTACTGCATGGGCGGGAGCGTGGCGTTGGTGGCGTAGGTCAGGGTCCCGGGCTTGACCAGCTGGTCGTCCGGGACCTTGGCGGTGCAGTTGGCGGGAGCGGCGTCGGAGCCAGATCCACAGGCCGTGGCGCCGAGGGTGAGCAGTGCGGCTGACAGGGCAGCGGCGATGAGACGCATGTCCCCTCCTTGATCGAAATCGGGGTGTGGTCAGGTGGTCGAACCGCTGCGGAGCTCGAAGGAGTCGAGAGCCGCGGCCAGCGCGTCCAGGCGAGCGGGGTCGGTGAGGTCCAGCAGCGGCGGGCGCACCGCGCCCCCTGGCTGTCCCAGCAGGTTCATGGCGGCCTTCAGCTGAGCGGTCGGGTGCGCGAACTTGGCGCTGTAGTCGGGATTCACCAGCGCCGCGACCATCGCGCCGTAGCGGCCCGACCACCGCAGAGCCGCCTCGCGGTCACCGCGCCAGACGGCCTCGTAGTAGGGAACGGCGAAGGGCGCCCCGATACCGCCGCCGTCGATGTTGCCGTCGCCTCCGACACCGAGCATGAACGCCATGCCGCGGCGGTGGATGAACCGGCCGAAGGTCCGCACCCGTCCGGCCACGACTTCAGCCGTCGCCATCGCCATGAGCTCGTCGCCGGTGCTGTCCTTGTAGGCCACCACGTTCGGCAGATCGACGAGGCGGTCCGCGGTCGCGGTGTCGATGTCGACCGACACGCCGCGCGGCCAGTTGTAGATCATCCAGGGCAGCGCGACCGCCCCGGTGACCGCTTCGTAGAAGCCGAAGATCTCCTCCGGGGTCAGGTGCGCGTACGGCGGCGGAGTGGCGAGCGCGCCGTCCGCCCCGATCGACCGGGCGTGCTCGGCGAATTCGATGACCTCCGCCGGGGTGTAGGCCGTGCACCCGACCACGACCGGCGTCGACCCACCCAGCACTTCCACGGCCAGTTCGGCAACTCGCCGCCGTTCCGCGGGGTGCTGCGCGAACCACTCGCCGGTCGTGCCGTTCACCAGCACGCCGTGGACGCCCTGCTCGGCGTAAAGCTGGAGGACGTTCCGCATCGCCTGCTCGTCGAGGGCGCCGTCGGCGGTGAACGGAGTGGGAGCAGCGGGCCAATACCCCCGCCAGCTGACTGAAGTTCGATCCACGGTGGCTCCGCCTCTCTTGGAATCGATCCCATGAGACTTTCGCACCCGGTACCGACTAAAGCAATACTCGAAATGCCGGCTCGTGCGACAATCATGTTTCCAACCAGTATCATCACTTTGCCCTGCCGCTCAGGACGTCGATCATGGAAAGTGTGGGAACGATTCCTCGTACAGTGACGTTGCTGGACGTCGCGCAAGAAGCCGGCGTCTCCCGCAGCACCGCCTCCCGCGTGCTGTCCGGAGCCACCTCGATCAGCGCGGACGCCCGCGATCGAGTCGAGGCCGCAGCCGCCAGGCTGGGCTACCGCCCCAACCGGGCCGCGCAGAGCTTGCGCACCCGCCGGACGAGGCTGGTCGGGCTCGTGCTCAACAACCTCGTCAACGCCTCGTTCCACGCGATCGCGGAAGTGCTGCAGCAGCGCCTCGACGATCGCGGCTACCAGGTCATCCTCTGCGTCACCGGGGCCGACGAGGACCGTGAGGCGCGATACCTGGAGATGCTGGCCGAGCACCAGGTCGACGGTGTCGTCGTGATCGGCACCGGCCGGAACGTAGCGCTGCTGGAACGGATCGTCGACGAAGGCATACCTGTGCTCAGCCTCATCCGCTGCGCGCCGGAAGCTCCTGGAGAGGCAGTGCTCGCCGACGACTCCGATGGCGCCTATCTCGCCACCGAGCACCTCCTCGACGCAGGCCATCGGCGCATCGGCTACATCGGCGGACCGCTGGAAGCCAACTCCGGACGAGAACGCTTCCACGGATACGCCGCCGCGCTCACCTCGGCCGGTCTGCAGGTCGTTGACGACCTGGTGGTGCGCGGCCCCTTCCTGGAGTCCTTCGGCGAGAAGGCGCTCGCCGCACTGCTCGACCGCGACGACGCCCCCACGGCGCTTTACGTCGCCAATCACGAAGCGGCCTTCGGCGTGCTGCCCGAACTCCGGGAACGCGGCGTCAGCGTCCCAGACGACGTGTCTTTGATCTGCCACGAGGACGTCAGCTGGTTCCGCTACTGGCAACCGGCCATCACCGTGATCGACAACGGGGCCACCGAACTCGCCGAACTCGCCGCCAACCGCGTCCTCGCCGCCATCGAACGCGGCCCCGGAGGCACGCAATCCGGCCGAGCCATGCGAGTGGGTGCCCGGCTGGTCCAGCGCGCCTCGGTGGCCAGACCGCGCGCCTGACAGGGGACACGATGAGCAAGACTCCTCGCGCCCGACGACGAGCAAACCGACGCCGCGCCGGTCGACGTCCTGTCCTCGCCCTCGGATGTCGCCCGGCGCCTCGATTCGCGAAGGGCCGGGCAGCATGTTTCCCACAACCACGCTGCCGTACCCAGCAGTGCGCCGCATGCATCAACCGCTTCTACGACCTTCGCGCGGGCTCACCGCCGATGCCGAACACCGGACCGTCGCGGCAAACGAGCGGCGCCTCGAGCGTGCCGTCGCCGCCTCCGGCGGCGCAGCCGTGGCAGTAGCCGAGCCCGCAGGCCATGTGTGCCTCGATCGACACCTGCGCGCTAGCGCGCCACCGCGCGGCGAGCTGCACGGCCAACCGGGTCAGCCGCTCGGACCCGCTGGTCAGAATCTGCTGCGGCGGGTCATCGTCGAACACGCGGTGCAGACGCTCGCGCAGAGCGGAGACCGGACTGGTGCCCTCCGCATCGGTCACGAGGAGCAGCTCCGCCCCGCAACCGCGAAGCACGTCCTCGCCGAGCACCGCAGTGGGGTCGCGGCCGCTGAGCACGGCCGACACGCGCACCGGTGTCCCGGCGAGGTCCTGCGCGACGCTCGTCATCGCGCACGTTCCCACACCTCGCCCGATGAGCAGGACGTGTCGCGTCTCGTCGGCGATCGTGAACCCGTGCCCCAACGGTCCGGTCACGACGACGTGCTCGCCCTCGGCGACAGCGGCCAGCGACCTCGTGCCGTCGCCGACGACGCCGTACACGATCTCCACGACTCCGCGCTCGGCATCCCGGGTGTAGATCGCCATCGGCCGCGGCAGCACCGTGCCCGGCCGCGCGTCAGGCGCGACCATCACGAACTGCCCCGCCCGCGCGCGTTGTGCGATCATCGCGGACCGCAGTCGCAGCGACCGGTACCGGTCCGACAGCGCCCGGTTGGCGAGCACCGGCGCGCGCTCGGACACCGGCGTCGGCAGGTCACCGCCGAGGAGGCCCAGCTCTGCGGATGCGATCACGGCAGGCTCTCATCCAGGCGCAGCAGTCCCGCCGTCAGCGCCGTCGCCCCGAGAGCGATGTCGTCGATGTCGGTCCACTCCGCCGGGTCGTGACTGATGCCCGCCTTGCTCGGCACGAAGAGCATGCCCGCCGGCGTCACCCGGTCGACCTGCTGTGCGTCGTGACTGGCGCCGCTGGTCAGCACCCGAGGTTCGACCCCGACCGCTCGGCACGACGCGGCGAGCTCGTCGCGGATGCCCTCCCGCAGTTCCACCGGTGGGGTATCGGCGAGCTGTTCGTGGCCGAACCCGAGCCCGCGCTCCTCGCAGATCCGCTTCGCCTGTCGCACGATCTCGGCGGCGGTGTCGCGCTGTCGTCCCGCGTCCGTGCCCCGAACGTCGACCCACAGAGACGCGCTGCCCGCGATCGTCGTCATCGAACCCGGCGCGAGGTCGAGCTTGCCGACGGTCGTCCTGGTTCCGACGTTGCGTTCGTCCTTGCCCAACGCCTCGATGGAGAGCACGATCTCGGCCGCCGCAGCCATCGCGTCAGCGCGCAGGTGCATCGGCGTACCACCGCTGTGCGTCGCGCGGCCGCTGAGATCCAGACGCAGCCTCGTGCTGCCGGAGATCGAATTCACGACGCCCAGCCGGACCCCCTCGGTCTCGAGAACGCTGCCCTGTTCGATGTGGAGTTCCACGAACGCAGCCCAGTCGGCCGGTTTCCACTGCGCGTCCTCGACAGTCGACGGGTCGAGCCCGACGCCGACCATCGCTTCGGCGAGCGTGACGCCGTCGGCGTCCACCTTCAACGGCAGGTCATCAGAACCGGTGAGTCCCGCCGCGATCCTGCTGCCGGTGCACGCCTGACCAAAGCGCGCACCCTCCTCGGCGGCGAACACGACGAACCGCAGCGGATGCCGGTGTGCGACGTCGTGCTCGACCAGCAGCCGCGCCACCTCCATCGCCGCGCACACCCCGACAATCCCGTCATAGGAGCCCGCGTTGGGGACGCTGTCCAGATGCGACCCGGTGCCGATCGCCGGGAGGCCGACATCGGAGCCCGGCCGTTCCGCGAGCGTGTTTCCTGCCGCATCGACCCACACGCTCAGGCCGAGAGCGGACATGGTCTCGGAGAACAGCGCATGCGCACGACGTTCGAGCGGCGTGTAGGCGAGCCTGGTCACGCCCGGCCCGCTGTCGCTTTCAGAGAGTGCAGCGAACGCGTCGAGCAGGTCGCGCAACCGCCTGCCGTCGGCTCGGAGAGACGTCATCAGCGCAGTTCCCTCGCCTCGTGCGCCGGCACGAGCGCCGCCGTGGAAAGGCCGGTGACAGCGTCGAGCGCCTCGGAGCCGACGACGGCGGCGGCCGCCACGACCTCGCCACCGCTGCCGAGCACGAACTGCCGCAGCTTCGCCAGCCAGCGACCTTCCCACTCGGTCGCGACGAGCGCAGCGCGCTGGCCCTGTGCGATCGGCTCGTCGAGCGTCAGGATTCCCTCCGCTTCGGACGCCCTGCGGACGGTCGCACCGAGCTGCAGCGCGACCGCGTGGGCCAGCACCGCCTCGTCGGGTGTGCTCCAGATGACCAGCGTCTCGGCGTTCGACTCGCGCAGCGCCTCCGCCAAGGCGCGTCCGAGCACCTCGACGTAGCGCGGAGAGCCCCCGGTGTTGACCGTCGGGCCGTAGGTGTCCGTGTCGACGCCGAGCGCACGCAGCGCAGACGTCGGTGTCGTCGTGTTCGGCACGATTCCTCGCTTTCCAGCAGTCAGACGTCGGAAACGGGCAGCGCCGTCACGCGACCGCGCCGTCGAGGCGTTTGCCACCGCGTTCCGGGATGAGCAGCATCGCCACCATGTCGACGATGTAGATCAGCGCGAGGAAGCCCAGCGCCGCGCCGAACCCCTGCCAGCCGGCGACGAGCGCCACGACCAGGGGAGCGAACCCGCCGACACCACGTCCGATTCCGAAGAGGACGTTCTGGGCCGTCGCCCGTGCCACGGTCGGGTAGTTCTCCGCGATGATCGCGCCGTAGCCGCCCAGCATGCCGTTGGCGAACACGCCCATCACGGCACCGCCGATGAGCACGGCCATCGGCGAGGTGAGCTGGCTGTAGGCGAACAGCGAGATGAACGCGCCGGCCTGGAAGATCCAGAACGAGCGGCGGCGCCCGATCCGGTCGGCCAGCTGGCCGAAGATCATGATGCCGGCGATCATGCCGAGCACGGTGACGGCCGTCCAGAGCCCGGAGTTGGTGGTGCTGAGTCCGAGCTGCTGGGTGAGGTACGTCGGCAGCCACGTGAGAATGCCGTAGTAGCCGAAGTTCTGCACCGAGCAGATGCCTTCTGGCAACGACTCGGAACCCAACACTGCACCTGGTCCGGCGCTCACCACGTCGTCGTCGACAACGACGACGAACCCGACCTCGACGCCGTCGTGAGGCTCGTGGACGGCGTCGTCGCGTGAGAACGCCGCGATGGGACGGGCGGCGCAGCGAAAGCCCACCGCTTCAACCGTCGCCATGAAGCACGAGCCGTGCGTGCGCAGACCGCATACCTCCCGGCTGGAGTTCCACCGGCGGCCGACCCTGGCGGAGGCGACGTCGAGCCGCTCGCTCTTCAGCCAGCCGCACAAAGCGACCGTTCCCGGGCTGGGCACTCACACCCAGACCGGGAACGCCTTCCGCTCGCTGGCGGGGCTCCGTCACGTCATGTTGGTCGCTCTCTTTTGATGTGTCCTGTGCGGGTTCCCTTCCGACCTCGCCCTCGGACGAACTGCTCGTCCTCCGCTGCGTTCACAGCATCGTCACGACACCTCGCACCACGGAGGCGGCACCACCGATCAGCGCGACGCCGATGATCAACCGGCGGCCTGTCTTCGCCGCGATCCGCTTGTCCAGCCACTCCCCCGCGATCGCACCGATCACCAGGGCCGCACCGCAGCACACCCACCCGAGCCAGGACACCTCCGGGATCCCCTTCGAAACCAGGGATCCGAAGTTCACCATGAGCAGGTACGCCTGCGCGGTCGGGATGAGAACTCGTCGAGCCCACCGCTCGGAGAGCGCGTACACCGACACCATCGGTCCTCCGACCCCGGCGGTCACGCTCATGAAGCCCGAAACCGCTCCGGCGATGACCGCGCCCGGCACTCCCCGCAGCAGCCTCTGGCGTCCGGCCAGAACCGTGGCGACCACCGCGACGATCACCATCGACCCGATGAGCACGAGCAACGGTCCGGTCGGCGAGACCGCTGCCACGAACGCGCCGAGCGGGATGGCTGCGATCGCGGGCAGCGCCAGCATCAGCACAGAACGCCAATGGGTGTCCCGCCAGGTCCGGGCCAGCACGGTCCCGCACAGCACCATCGACAGCGCGTTCGACAAGCTCACCCCGATGTGCGGGCCCGCAGCGGCGACCATCAGCGGACCCCCCACCAAACCGAAGCCCAGGCCCGTCGTGCGCTGCGTGAGGGCTCCGATCAGCACCGGCAAGGCCAGCAAGACCGCCGTTGCCGCGCTCACAGGGTCAGCGCTGCGTACTGGACCTCGGTGAACTCCTCAAGTCCGATGTCAGCGCCCTCCCTGCCGAGCCCCGACTGCTTGACTCCGCCCATCGGTGCGAAGGCGACGCTGGGCAGCGGCTCGTTGACCCCGAGGATGCCCACGTCCAGCTGCTCGCCGATGTGCCAACCCTTGCCGAGATCACCGGAGTACACATAACCCGCGAGCCCCATCTCGGTGGCGTTGGCGGTGGTCAGCGCCTCCTCGACGGTGGAGAACCGGAACACGCCCGCCACCGGCCCGAACACCTCTTGCGTGGCCAGGCCGACGTCCTGGGGCACTCCCGTGAGCACGCACGGCGCGACGTAGCTACCGGAGTCCGGGAGTCGCTGCTCGCCGCCGTGGACCTGGGCACCCGCTGCGACGGCTTCGTCCACCAAACCGCGGACGGCCGCCGCGCGCTCGTCGTCGATCACGGGGCCGAGGTCGGGGCACGGGTCGGCCACCCCGTTGCCGACCGTCATCGCCTCGATCTTGGCTGCGAACTCGGCCACGAACTCGTCGTGCACGCCGTCCTGGACCAAGAAGCGGTTCGCGGCGATGCAGGACTGGCCGGTGTTGCGGAACCGGGCCAGCATCGCGCCCTCGACCGCGGCCTCCACATCGGCATCGTCGAGGACCAGGAACGGCGCGTTCCCACCGAGTTCCAGCAACGGCCGCACGATCCGGTTCGACGCCTGACGCATGATCAGCCGTCCGACCTCGGTGGATCCGGTGAACGAGACGATGCGCACGGCGCGGTGAGAAAGCAGTGACTCCGTGACTTCCGCAGCGGGCCCGTGCACGAGGTTGACCGCGCCCGGCGGCAGCCCGGCGTCGGTGAGGCACCGGATCATCTCGGTGATTGCGAGGGGAGCTTTCTCCGAAACGCGCGCCACGACCGTGCAGCCCGCGGCGAGCGCGGGTGCGAGCTTGCGGGCCTGGATCGAGCACGGGAAGTTCCACGGCGTCAGACTCGCCACCACTCCGGCCGGTTTGCGGCGCACCAGGTGCCGCCGCACCGCCTTCTCCTCCTGCACCACGGCCCCGTGCGGCCGCCTCGCCTGCTCGGCGAACCAGCGGAAGTACTCCACCGAGAAGGCGATCTCGCCGCGCGCCTCGGGAAGTCGCTTGCCCGCCTCGCGAGCGAGCAGGTCGGCGAGGACATCAGCACGCTCCTCGATGATGTCGGCCCCGGCCGACAGCAGGCGGCACCGCTCCCG
Organism: Saccharopolyspora mangrovi; assembly: GCF_035320975.1. Classification (NCBI taxonomy): domain Bacteria; kingdom Bacillati; phylum Actinomycetota; class Actinomycetes; order Pseudonocardiales; family Pseudonocardiaceae; genus Saccharopolyspora; species Saccharopolyspora mangrovi. The sequence continues at coordinate 340,911 of NZ_JAWLNX010000002.1, forward strand.
AACCCCGGTGCCGGCCCAGCCGGCGAAGGCGGCCGCCGCCGCATCGGCCGCGGCTGTGGCGTCCGCAGCCGCCTGCTCGGCGTCCGTCCAGTCAACCCGGCCGACGAGACTGCCATCGGCCGGGTTGCGGACGTCCAGGGTGGACTCGCGCGAGGTCCACCGGCCGTCGATCAGGACTGTGGGCTGGCTAGGCATTCGTTCTTCTCCTGTGATTCGTGTTCCGGAGGACCTTCACGGCCGGGCGCCCTCCGGTTCGGCCCGAGGCTCGGGGGCAGAGAGTTCGCGGCGATGGGAGCCCCCGCCGCGCGAGGGCTCCCATCGGCTCAGGTCGTTCTCGTCGACGTGTTCGCGCCGACCTCGTCGAAGTCGTGCTCGTCCTCGTCACCGTGTTCTTCGACGTCCTTGCCCACCGGGTCCCAGCGGATGACCATCAGCGCGACGATCGCGACGAGCGGGGCGAGCACGATCGCTCCGATCGTGAAGCGCATGCCCTGCGCCTCGAGCAGGACCGGGAAGGCGAAGGCGCCGATGATGCCGCCGACCCGGGTGATCGCCTGCGTGTACCCGCCGCCGATTCCGCGGATGGCAGTCGGGTAGGACAGCGTTCCCATCGCGGTGCCGACGTAGCCCGCGCCGAAGTTGTGCGCGGCCGAGAACAGCGCGATCAGCACCACCGCGATCGAGGCGGCGAGAACGTTGAACGCGCCGCTGATGACCGCCAGACAGCCCGCGGTGATGGAGAAACCGATCAGGCCGAGTCGTCTCAGGCCCAATCGTTGCGTCCCGGCGACGCAGCCGAGCGCACCGATCGCGCCGACGACGTTGACCATGCCGGAGAGCACCAGCACCAGCACGATGTTGTCCGGGAACAACGAGTTGAAGATCTTCGGCATGTACAGCGAGATCGCGTAGTACTGCGCGGCCTGGCAGACCACCAGGATGCTGACCAGGATGGTGCGCGCCGTGTAGGGCGGCCGGAACAGCGCTAGCAGACTGCCGGCACGGGAGCGCTCCTCCTGCGGCACCGGGACCCGGCGCTCCTCCTGCACGGTGACCTCGAGGTCGTAGTTCTTGCGCAGGATTTCCGCAGCCTTCTCGAGCCCTTCGTACTTCGCCGCCCACATCGGGGATTCGGCGGTGTAGATGAACCGGAGGATCAGCACGATGAGCGCGGGGATGGCACCCAGGCCGATCGACCACCGCCACAGCTGCTCGCCGACACCGATGAAGTGGAACGGGATGATCACGAAGAACGCGACCGCGGCCGCAGCCGTGGACATCACCTGGGCCATCGTGACGTTGCGGCCCTTGTTGGAGATCGCGCTGTACTCGGCGACGAACGCCAACGCCACGGGTACGTCGAGCCCGACGCCGACGCCCATCAGGAATCGCCAGAGGCAGAACAGTTCCGGGGTCGGCGCCGTCGCCGCCAGCACCGTGGCGCCGACCAGCAGGAACAGCGTGATCAGCAACATCTTCGTGCGGCCGACTCGGTCGGTGAGGTAGCCACCGAAGAGCCCGCCGAACATCGCGCCGAGCAGGATGATCATCGAGATGACGGGCAGCGAGTGCAGGCTCAACCCCGAGTTGGTGAGGTTGAACTCCGAGGTGATCTGCACGGTCCCGAGACCGAAACTGCTCAGATCCCAGCCATCCACGAAGATGCTGCCGAGCGCGACGATCTTGACCAAGCCGGGGTTCTTGGGACGGATCCGACCTGTGTCGATCAGGCGCAGGACGTCGTCCGGTTTCCGGAGCACGACGGCGGCGTTGCCTGTCATGGGGTTTCCTTTGCATGGGGGAAGTGGTAAGACCTCTTGCCAGAAGTTAAGCTAACAGGGACACCGCGTCAAGATTGCGGTCACCACGGGAGAAGGGATGTCAGCGTTGACAGAGCGGTACATGTTGCGCGAGGTCGAGGAGGTGAGAACGCATCCCGACACGACCGCCGGCCACGGTGTGACCGCGCGAGTGCGCGCCGTTCTCTGCCAACCGGGAGCCGACGGTTTCGGTTACCTCACCGGCGAAACGCTCACCGAGCAAGGCATCGAGACGACCATGCCGAACCTCCCCGAGCTCGACACCCCTCCCCTGCTCACCAGAGACGTCGCGGTGGACGTCCGCTGGGCCGGACCCGAGGCCGTGCGCATCACGATCGGCGCGGCCGACGCACCGCGTTCGGCACCGGCAGGAACCGAACACGGCATCCTCGTCACACCCGGGTACGCCGAGACCAGCACGACGGTCGAGCAGGACGAGCACACCACCGTCGTGACCGGGGGGCGACTGCGCGTCACGCTCGGCCGGCGCCCCTTCTCGCTGGAAGTCCAAGACACCGCCACCGGCGCCACGCTGATCAGCACCGCCGGGAAGCTCCGCCAAGTCGCCGGACTGCCCATCTCCCCCGCCGCGACCGTGGGTGAGACGACCGCGGTCAACCTCGAACTCGGCCCCGACGAGGAGATCCTCGGCTTCGGCGAGCAGTTCGGCCGCTCGGTCAAGAACGGGCAGCGGCTGCGCCTGCGCGTCGAGGACGCGCTCGGCACCGGGACCGGCATGGCCTACAAACCGGCCCCGGTCTGGTACTCCACGGCGGGCTACCTCGCGCTGGTCAACACCGGTGCCGTCGTCAACGCCGACGTCGGCCACTCCCGCAACGGCGTGTTCGGCGTCGAAGCCGAATGCGGCGAGCTGGACCTCTACCTGATCGCAGGCCCCGACCCCAAGCAGGCGCTGACGACCTACACGCGGCTCACCGGGCGTGGAGCGGTCCCGCCGGTGTGGGCGTTCGGGTACTGGCTCGGCCGCTGCAGGTACCACTCCGCCTCGCAGATGGAGGAGGTCGGCCGCACGCTACGGGAACTGGGCGTCCCGTGCGACATCCTGCACCTGGACCCCGACTGGCTCGTCGTCGACCGGCTCAACTGCGACTTCATCTGGAACACCGACCGCTTCGGTGAACGAGCGGAGTTCATCACCACGTTGCAGCGTCTCGGCCTGCGGCTGTCGGTCTGGGAACTGCCCTACCTCGACCCGGCATCGCCCCGCTACGCCGAGGCCGCCGAGCGCGGCTACCTCGTCACCCACGCCGGCGGGGAGATCGCCACGATCGCAGGCACGCCCGTGCCCGACGGACGGCCCAGGGCGCTGCTGGACTTCACCTCGCCCGAGGCCCGCCGCTGGTGGCAGGACCTGCACGGACCCTTCCTCGACGACGGCGTCGCGGTGTTCAAGACCGATTTCGGCGAGGGCCTGCCCGACGACGTCCAGCTCGCTGACGGAACCGGACCCGAGCACGCCCACAACCTGTACCCGCTGCGCTACAACGGCGCGGTCAGCGAGGCCATCGCCGAGAAGACCGGTCGCGCACCCCTGGTGTGGGGTCGTTCCGGCTGGGCCGGGTCGCACCGCTACCCCGCGCAGTGGGGTGGAGACGCGGAGTCCACGGTGTCGGGCATGCGCACGACGCTGCGCGGCGGCCTGTCGCACGCCATGAGCATGCCCGGCTTGTGGGGTCACGACATCGGCGGTTTCTTCGGCCCCGAACTCACGCCTGAGCTCTACGTGCGCTGGACGCAGTTCGGCGCGCTCTCGCCGCTCATGCGCGCCCACGGACTCCGCCCGCGCGAGCCGTGGGAGTTCGGCGAGCACGCCTTGGACATCACGCGCGAGTGGATCCGACTGCGCTACTCGCTGTTGCCCTACCTGTGGCAGGCCGCGCACGAGTCGGCAGAGCACGGCTGGCCGATGCTGCGCCCGCTGGCGCTGGAGTTCCCCGACGACGACCTCGCCACGGGGCGCGACGACGCGTTCCTGCTCGGCTCGGACCTGCTCGTCGTTCCGGTCTTCGACGACGGCGGCGAGCCGGTGCGGCGTCGCTTCTACGTCCCCCGCGGCGGGTGGACCGACCTCGTCACCGGCGATCGGTACGAAGGCCCGGCGCTGCACGAGGAATTCATTACGCTGGAACGCATTCCCGTTCTGGTGCGCGACGGAGCGCTGCTGCCGAGGTTGGCGGTGGACGAGCACGTCCGCAACACCGACGACCTGCTCGATGCCCCGTGGGAAATGCACGCCTACGGCGACGTGACCGCCCCCGCCAGGTTGCTCGACTTCCACTCCCGCCCGTTCACGGTCGAGGTGAACGGCGACCAACTCGCCACCAGCTCGTCGACGCAGTTGAGCCTGGTCCGCCACACCCCGCAGGAGGCACGGTCATGACACCGCCCGAACCCGCACGACGCAGCACCTCCTGGTTCGGCGCCGAAGGCAAGATGGGCTTCGTCCACAGGTCCAAGCTGTACAACTCGGGTCGTTCACCGGAGATGTTCGACGGCAGGCCCGTCATCGGGATCTGCAACAGCTGGTCGGAGCTCACGCCCTGCAACCGGCACCTGCGCGACGTGGCCGAGGCGGTCAAGCGCGGCGTGCTGCTGGCCGGTGGATTCCCGCTGGAGTTCCCGACGATGTCGCTGGGCGAGACGCTGATGCGCCCATCGGCGATGCTCTACCGCAACCTGATGGCGATGGAGGTCGAGGAGAACCTCCGCTCCTACCCGCTCGACGGCGTGGTGCTGCTCGCCGGCTGCGACAAGACCGTTCCCGCTCAGCTCATGGGTGCTCTCAGCGCCGACCTGCCGACGATCATGCTCACCGGCGGGCCGATGCTCAACGGCAAGTTCCGGGGCGCCGACGCCGGTTCCGGCACGCACGTGTGGCAGTTCGCCGAGGAGGTCCGGGCCGGCCGGATGAGCCGCGCCGAGTTCGGCCAGGCCGAGGCGTGCCTGTCCCGCAGCGCGGGGCACTGCACGACCATGGGCACGGCCTCCACGATGGCCTGCCTGGTGGAGGTCATGGGCCTGTCGTTGCCGGGCAGTGCGGCAGTGCCCGCCGTGGACGCGGGCCGCTCCGCCCTCGCCGAGGAATCGGGAAAGCGGATCGTGTCCCTGGTGGAGGAGGACCTGCGGCCCTCGACCGTCCTGGACCGGCGGTCGTTCGAGAACGCGGCACGGCTCAACGCCGCGATCGGCGGGTCCACCAACGCCATCGTGCACCTGAGCGCGCTGGCCGGGCGCGCCGAGGTCGACTTCCCGCTGGAGGAGTTCGACCGGCAGGCACGCGACATCCCGCTGCTGGTCGACCTGCTGCCCTCCGGCCGGTTCCTCATGGAGGAGTTCAGCTACGCGGGCGGCGTGCCCGCAGTGGTGACCGAGCTGGGCGACCAGCTCCACGGCGACGCGCGCACGATCACCGGCCAGAGCCTCGCCGAGAACTGCACCGGTGCTCAGAACTGGAACACGGAAGTGATCCGCACGCGGGCCCAACCGGTGCAGCCCGCGGGATCGGCCACGGCGGTGCTCACCGGCAACCTCGCCCCGAACGGCGCGGTGATCAAGCTGTCGGCGGCCTCTCCGGAACTGATCGACCACACCGGTACCGCGCTCGTCTTCGACACCGTCGAGGAGTACTACGCGTGCTGCGACGACCCGGATCTGCCGGTGGACGCCGACACCGTGCTCGTCGTGCGCGGCGCCGGGCCGCGCGGTTACCCGGGCATGCCCGAGATCGGCAACCTGTCGATCCCCAAGAAGCTCCTGGACGCAGGCGTTCGGGACCTGGTGCGGATCACCGACGGCCGGATGAGCGGCACCTCCTACGGCACGATCGTGCTGCACGTCGCGCCCGAGTCCGCCGCGGGCGGCCCGCTGGCGCTGCTGCGCACCGGCGACCGCGTGCACCTGGACGTGGCCGCGCGCAGGCTCGACATGCTCGTCGACGACGCCGAGCTGGCCCGGCGCGCGGCCGAATCCACCACCCAGGAGCAGCCCGCCGGGCAGGAAGGCGGCTGGAGCGGGTTGTACCGGCAGCACGTCGGCCAGGCCGACACCGGGGCCGACCTGGACTTCCTGCGCGGACGGCGCGGGCACGCGATCCCCCGGCGGCACCTGTGACAGCGACGGCAGCGAGGACTGGAGACGAAGGCATGAACGAGCTCAGCGGGCGCCGCGCGCTCGTGACCGGAGCGGCGACCGGGATCGGCCGGGTCGTGGCGCACGACCTGGCCCGTCGCGGCGCGGCGGTGCTCGGCGTCGACCGCGACGCGGCCGTGACCGACCTCGCCAGCGGGTGCGAGGACCCGGTCGCCGCGCGGCTGGAAGGGGTCACCTGCGACCTCGCCGACACGGCACAGCTCGAAGCACTCGCCGACCGCGCCGAAGCCGCACCCGGTTTCGACGTGCTGGTCAACTGCGCGGCGGCCTACTCCCCGAAGGGAGGTTTCCTCGACGCTTCCGTCTCCGACTGGAACCGCGTGCTCGCGGTCAACGTCGTCGCCACGGGCGTGCTGAGCACCGCCGTGGCGCGCGGGCTGCACGCGGCCGGCCGGACCGGCGGCTCGATCGTGAACTTCTGCAGCCTCCAGGAGTCCATGCCGCTGCCCGGCTACGGGCCCTACGTCGCCAGCAAGGGCGGCGTGCGCGCGGCGACGAAGGCGCTGGCCGTGGAACTGGCCCCGTGGGGCATGCGGGTCAACGCGGTGGCGCCGGGCGTGGTGAACACACCCTCCACTTTGACCACCCTGGACGGCAAGAGCTGGGGTGACGACAGCGCCCCGCCCACGCTGCTCGGCCGCGCAGGCACCCCCGACGAGGTCGCCGACGCGGTGGCCTTCCTCGCCTCGGACGCCTCGTCGTTCATCACCGGCACGATCATCCCGGTCGACGGCGGCCGGCACCTCAGCCGCCGTCACGATCCGACCGGTGATCTCGACGTCACCGCAGGGAGGAACCGATGACCGACATCGATCTCAGCCCGCTCACCGTGGTCTACCGCGGCCTGACGCCGCAGCAGGCCCTCCGGCTGAGCGCAGCGCTGCACGAAGCCGGGATGCGCTCGTTCGAGGTCACCATGACCGGCGACCGTCCGATGGAGACGATCGCACTGCTGTGCCGGGAGCTGCCCGGCGACGCGCTGATCGGCGCCGGCACGGTGAGCACACCCGAGCAGGTCACGGCCTCGGCCGCGGCCGGGGCGCGTTTCGTGGTGTCACCGCACTTCGACGCCCAGGTCGTCGAACGCACGCGCCGCGAAGGGCTGCTCTCGGTGCCGGGGGCGTTCACCCCGACCGAGATCATGTCGGCCCGGAACGCGGGCGCCGACGTGGTCAAGGTGTTCCCCATCAATGCGGTCGGCGCCGACTACCTCCGGCAACTGCGCGGGCCGATGCCGGACCTGGAGGTGATGGCCAGCGGTGGCGTGACGCCCACGCTGGCCGCCGAGGTGGTCGCGGCGGGGGCGAAGTGCGTTGCCGTCGGGCACCACCTGCTGGGCGCGGACCCCGACGGCGGCTTCGACCCGGGAGAACTGCGCGACCGCACCGCCGAGTTCCTGCAGGCCGCCGGAGCGACGTCATGAGCGCGGTCACCGTCGATCCGGTCGGCGACGTCCGCGCGCGCTTCGGCGAAGGAGCGTTCTGGGACGCGAGCACCGAAACCCTGCTGTGGGTGGACATCACGGGCGGGGCGGTGCACCGAACCTCCCCCGCCGACGGCGCCACGCAGCGGTGCGTGCTGGGCGGGGAGGTCGCCGCGGCGTTCCCGACCACGCGCGCGACCGTCGTCGCGGCACGCGACAACACGTTGCTGGAAGTGGCCGGCACGGAGGTGCTCGGAGAGGTCGCCAGTGTGCCGCCCCATCCCAGGATGCGGTTCAACGACGGCGGCCCCGATCCCCGGGGCAGGCTGCTGATCGGCACGCTGCACACCGACAAGGACCCCGGCACCGCATCCCTCTACCGCCTCGACGACCAGCTGGTTCCGGTGGTCACCGGGGTGACCGTGTCCAACGGTCTGGGCTGGAGCCCCGACGGCGGGCTGCTCTACTACGCCGACACTCCCACGCTGCGCGTGGACGTCTTCGACTACGACACCGGGGATGGCCACCCGGGTGCTCGCCGCACCCTCGCCGACGTCTCGGACTCCCCGGGCAGACCGGACGGACTGACCGTCGACGCCGAGGGCGGCGTGTGGGTGGCGATGATCAGGGGCGGCGAGCTCCGCCGGTACGCACCGGACGGGCGGCTCGATCGCGTTGTGCCGCTGCCGGTCTCGCACCCCACGAGCGTCGCGTTCGGCGGCGCCGACATGGGCGACCTTTTCGTGACGAGCGCTCTGGACCCGCTGTCGGCGGCCGAACGCGAGGAACAGCCGCTGGCGGGCCGGCTGCTGCGGCTCGACCCCGGCGTCCAGGGCTTGCCGGCCCCGTCAGTGCGCCTGCCCTGACTCCTCCTCCGTCGGTTGCCCGTCGCGCAGGTGCTTGAGCGCCGCGCGGCGGGCCCCGTCGATGTGCGCCTTGGCCGCCCGTCGCGCCGCGACGGGATCACCCGCGATCACGGCTTCGTGGATGCGCGTGTGATCGCGGCGGGACCGCTCAAGCCGGCCCGGCAACCGCAACGTGGACTGCATCCCGCGCGCGAGGATTTCCTGCAGAACGGTCTCGGTGCGGGTCAGGAAGCGGTTCCCCGCGGCCTCGACGATCCGGAGGTGGAAGGCGGCGTCGAGCGCGCGGAGCTGCGCCCAGTCGATCTCGGCGGCGCCAGCGCACCGGTCGAGAGCCTGGAAGGCCTCGGTCACCTTCGCCAGCAGCTCGCGGTCCTGGTTGCGCGCAGCCCATGCCGTGGCGGGAACTTCGAGCACCTCGCGCATGTCGAACAACTCGGTGAGCGTGAGCTCCTCGGCGAACTTCGCGTCGCGCAACGCGTGGGACTCGCTGGGATCCGCGACGAACACGCCGCTACCGTGCTTGATGTCGATGTGCCCGCTCTGCCTCAACGACCGCAGCGCTTCCCGCAAGGACGGCCGACTCGTACCGAGACGACTCGCGAGTTCGCGTTCCGGCGGCAACCGGTCCCCCGGCTTCAGGTCCTGAGACGTGATCGCCTGGAGAATCCGTTCCGCGATCAGATCCGACACCGATCCCTGACGCAACGGCACCCAGGGGTCGTCCGTGACGCCCATGCTGCGGCTCCTCACCCAGAAGAACTAGAGGTATGACCACTTTACCAGCTCGCCACTCTCGGCCAGTGAACTGGACACGAAGATCCCCGCGTTCCGCGTCACCTGATGCCACCGACGGCGACCAAATCCGCCGCGTTCACCTACCCCTGTCGGCTGCGGTGCGTCGCAAACATCAAGGATCAGCGAGCCCGACGACCACTCGCCCACGCCCTTGACCGATCCACACCCGAACGCAAAAGAGATGGTGCACGATGGTCCTGCGCTGCTAGGAAGTGGTCGTGGCGTTGACCTCGCCACGCCCGGACAGCGGCGTGGCGACCTCGACCAGTGCCCCGTGGAGGAAGTCGACGAGTTCGTCGTGGGCGTCGAGCGGGAGGATGTGGGCGACGTACTGGTCCGGTCGCACGACCACGAGCGCTCCGCGATCTCGATCCAGTCCCCGCAGGTCGAAGATGTCGCTGATCGGATCGGGGCAGAAGACCTTCTCGTAGTCGACGAGCTCGAACGGTCCCTTGCGGGGCAGGAAGGCTGGCGGCAGGTCCTCGACGGTGATGTCGCGGTGTCCCTGCTGGAGCACGGCCCGCACGTCGATCACGGAGTCGGGGTCGGCGCCGGGCGGGGTGAACCGGGTCAGGGGTGATTTCTCCGAGGCCAGGAATTCGGCGAGTTCCCGCAACCGGGAGTCACGGCTGGCGGGGTGCGCGCGGTCGGCGAAGGCGTAGAGCCGCCACGCGCCGTCGGCCCGCGCCGCGTGTCCGAGGTGCACGGGTTTGGCGTCGGCCAGCCGGATCACCGGGGCCGAGTGGAACCGCATTCCCAGCGGGAACCCCTCGGCCAGGTGCTGGTGCGCTGAGGCAGCGGTGGTCAGGGAGGGTTCGTAGCGCACAGCGACCCCGGCGGTGAACCGGCCCTGCTCGCGGAAGTAGTGCTGGAACTTCTCCGGATCCGCACCTCCCTCGTCGTCATCGGAGTGGGCGCTGAACAGCGCCGCGAACTCGCGGTCGAAGTCGATGAGCTGCTGGGCGACCTTCTGCCGTTCCTGCGAGTAGGTGCGCAGCAGCTCGGCCCGGGATGTGCCGCGCAGCACCGTGCCCAGCTTCCAGCCGAGGTTCCAGGCATCGGCCATCGAGACGTTCATGCCCTGCCCGGCCTTCGCACTGTGGGTGTGGCAGGCGTCGCCGGCGATGAACACCCGCGGCTCACGCTCGCCGTCGGCGTCGTCGAAGCGGTCGCAGAGGCGCTGCCCGATCTCGTAGACCGCCCACCAGCCGACGTGCTTCACCTCGATCGAGTACGGGTGCAGGATCCGGTTGGCCACCGCGGCGAGTTTCTCCGGTGTCGCGCTGCGATTGCGCAGCATCTCGCCGTCGCGGTCGTTGTCGAGCTCGATGTAGAGCCGCACCAGGTACCCGCCTTCACGCGGGATGATCAGAATGCTGCCCTGCTCGGAGTGGATGGCCGACTTGAGCCGGATGTCGGGGAAGTCGGTGACGGCCAGGACGTCCAGCACACCCCACGAGCTGTTGGTCGCATCGCCTTCCAGGCGGCGGCCGATGGCCTCCCGGGTACCGCTGCGCGAACCGTCGCAACCCACCACATACTTGGCCCGGATCGTCGAGGTCTCGCCCGTCGGCTCGAAGTCCTCGACGTGCTGCAGCGTGACCGTGACCGGGTACTCGCCGTCGGTGCCGACCTGGACGTCGGTGGCGTGCAGCCCGTAGAACGGCTCGGCGCGGGCAGCCGAGCGGCCCATGTGGTCACGCAGGTAGGCCAGCATCCGGGCCTGGTTGACGATCATGTGCGGCATCTCGGAGATGCCCTCCTCCACGTCGTCGATGCGCCCGGTGCGCACGATCGAGCCGCTGCGCTCGGGATCCGGTCGCCAAAAGGACACCTCGTTGACCTGATACCCCTCGTGGACAAGCTGATCGGCCAACCCGAACGCCTCGAACATCTCCACCGTGCGGCAAGCGACCCCATCGGCCTGGCCCACCTCGAGCGGACCATCCCGCCGGTCGACGATCACCGTGCGCAGCTCCGGGAACTGAGCGAGCTGCGCTGCCAGAATCAGCCCCGCAGGACCACACCCGATGATCACCACATCAGCCGTCTCCGGCAGCCCCGCCGGACGCTCGGCCACCGACGGATGAGGCTCCTCGACGAACGGATCCCCCGGCTTGTAACCATCAAGATAGAACTGCACTGGACTGAACTCCTCTTGGCAATCGAACTCCACGACGCCTCGATCACGGGCCGCAGAGCTGCGCGGACGACCGGATAGCACGATCCATCCTGCGATCGTTGCGCCTCGAGGAACATGAAGTTCTGCTATGAAGAATGCCCAGCACGGCCTCCCCGCTCGCCAGGCACAACCCGGGCGGCCGCTGTCAGTGCCCGTTGAAGTCCTTCTCCAGCGCGCTCACGACCGACGACAGGACCGCGACGATCGGGCGCAGCCGCTGCCGGTCGTAGCGCACGCTCGGCATCGACACCGACACACCCGCGATCACCGCACCATCCGCCGAACGAACCGGCACACCGATGGCCACCACCCCGCGCTCCGAACGCCCCTGGTTGACCACGAACCCGTTGCGCCGGACCTTCGCCAGCTCACGGCGCAGCGCATCCAACTCAGGCGCCTCAGCGGCGTCAGCCCCCGCGTAGACCGAGTCGAGCTCGTCATCGGTGAGCTCGGCCAGCAGCAGCAATCCCCCGCTGATCCGGTGCGCCGGGAAGACCATCCCCTCGCGGGAACCCACCCGCAACGCCTGCTGGCACTCGACGCTGGCGATGAACCGAGCGGTCCGCCCGGTGCGCACCGTCAGGTTGACCGATTCCCCCAGCTTGTCCACCAAACTGCGCAGGTGCGGCAACGCCACCTGCCGCAACCGCGACACCGTCGACTGCGAATGTGACGCCAACTCCAGAACAGGACCCGCCCGGTAAACCTTGGAATCGTCCTGCACGGCGAAATCCCGGTAGACCAGCATCGCCAGCAACCGGTGGGCGGTGGAGCGCGCGACGCCCAAGCGCTCCGCCGCATCCGCGACGCTCAGCCCACCCTCCAGCTGCAGCATCGTTGCCAGCCGCAACGCGTGATCAACGCTGGTGATCGCGTACGCCGGCGGCTGCTTCATCTCCCTCGCCATCGCTCCTCCCGGGGGTTCCATCCTGCAGAATCCACGCATTCTAGAGTCTGCGATGGTGCCAACAGCTCGATCTGAGGGCCGCGCCGAACGGTTCAGTCATGCGCAGGAACGGCGTCGGCGACGGCGCGGACGACGGCGCGAGTTTCGGTGGGCCACGCCAGCCAGGTGAGCAGCGGCAGCTCCGGTTCAGTCAGGGGCAGCCAGGTCCAGCCGGGCAGCAGTCGGTGCGCGGTGTGCTCGACCAGCAGCACCGCATCGGCCTTCGCCGCTTGTGCGCAGGCCAGGGCGTGTTCGGAGAACTGGGTGAACTGCCAGAGCGGCACGACACCCGCGGCGTGCGCCGCCATGACGAGGCGGTCGTCGACGACGGGGACCTGTTGCCGACCGTGCGCGAGGATGCGCAGGTTGTCCAGGTCCTGCATCCGGCAGCTCGTTGCTCCGGCGAGGGGATGTCCGGGGCGCGCGGCGACGCCGAAGGGGACCTCGAGCAGCAGTTTGGCGCGCAGCTTGCCGGCCGGTTGTTCGCGGACCATGCCGAGGTCGAGGTGGCCCTCGCGGATCATCCGCAGCTGCTCGGAGCTGCTGGCCTCGATCAACGTGATCGAGGCGTGCGGAACCTCGGTCTCCAGCGCGGCGAGGACGTCGAGCAACCACCCCTCCGGCAATCCCGGGGGGATGCCGATGTGCACGACTTCGCGGGCGTGGCTCGTCGCGGAGCGCGCCATGTCTGGCGCGGCATCGGCGAGCCGCAACAGCAGCAACGCGTGTTGGTGCAGCGCCACCCCTGCAGGGGTCAGCGACGTGCCTCCCGCATTGCGCTCGAACAAGGCCGCGCCGATGTCGCCTTCGAGCTGGCGGATCTGCCGGCTCAGCGATGGTTGGGTCAGGTGCAGTCGCTCCGCCGCCTGGGTGAGGGATCCTTCCGCCGCGACGGCGACGAAGTACCGGAGGTGGCGCAGCTCCACGGTCTCCTCGCTTCCCCTGCCATGCCTGCGGGGCATGGCACGTCTTGACAACGGGTATTGGACGGTTTCCTGCAAACGAGGTCTACTCATCTGCGGTCGGAGTTCTACCTCGATCTTACGCAGTCCCGGTGTGCGGACGGACCGCGTAGCTAGTCGCCGCACAGTGCTTTAGGCATGTCTTCTAGGCAGGTGCCACAGTGTCCAAGAAGGGGCCTCAACGATGAGTCTCACCTCGGAGCCGGTCATCGACCGGCGCCCGTACCGCTGGGTGGTGCTCGCCCTGTCGTGGGCGGCGTTCACCATGACTGCGGTGGATCGGTCGACCTGGGGGCCGGCCTCGGTGTCGGTCGGCGAACACCTGGGTGTCTCCCTCGCCGGGCTCGGTGTCTTCGCCACCGGGTACTACGTCGGCTACGTCATCTCCAACGCCGCCGGCGGGGTGCTGACCGACTGGCTCGGCCCCCGCGTGGTGATCGGCTGCTCGCTGTTCGCCGCAGGCGGTTTCATGGTCCTGTTCGGCGAAACCGACTCGATGGCCACAGGTCTCGCATTTCAAGCTGCGGTCGGTGTGTTCGCGGGGTGCGACTACTCCGCCGGGGTCAAGTTGATCTCGCAGTGGTTCCCGCCGCAGGACCGCGGGTTCGCCATGGGTGTGTTCATGACGGCGACCTCGCTGGGCGCTGTGATCGCCAACGCCATCGTGCCGAGCCTCATCGCCGCCTCCGGGTGGCGCACCTCCTACCACGTGTTCGGCGCGGCATCGATGGTCATCGCCGTCCTGTGCTTCGCGCTGCTCCGCAACGGCACGCACGCCACCAGCGCGCCTCGGGCGATGCCGAACCTGCGTCCGCTGGCCCACAACCGCGACCTGTGGCTGCTCGGACTGGCCGGATTCGGTGGCCTGTGGGGCACCTACGGCTTCATCACGTGGTCCAACGCGTTGATGGTCAAGGGAAGTCACATCTCCGCCGTGCAGGCCGGAATCGTGGTCGTGATCTTCGGAATCGCGGCGAGCGTGGCCAAACCCCTCATGGGCCTGTTGTCCGACTTCTTCGGCGACAGGCGGAGAATCCCCACCGCCATCGTGCTCGGCACCTTCGTCGTGGCGCTGCTGGGTTTCGGTACCCGCGACAGCCTCACCGGCTTCCTCTGGATGGCACCGCTGCTCGGCGTCGCCGCCTACGGCTACAGCCCGCTGATGGTCGCGCTGATCCCCAAGCTCGCCGGAGTGCGGCTCGCGGGCTCGGCCGCCGGTGCCACGAACGCGTTCTGGCAGCTGGGCAGCACGATCGTGCCGGTGGTGCTCGGCGCGGTCTTCCAGACGACCCATTCGTTCTTCCTGGCCTTCGCCACCCTCGCCGCCGGTCCGCTGCTCGGCATGCTGCTCATGCTCGGCGTCCGGGAACACGGGGTCACCGACCCCATGCCCGCGGTCGAAACCGAAGCCACCGCCCGCTAGGAAAGGAAATCCAAGGGTGACCGAGAACTACGACGTCATCGTCGCAGGAGGCGGGTCCGCGGGTATCGCGGCCGCGATCGGAGCATCCCGCGCCGGAGCGCGCACGCTGCTGATCGACCGCGGCCCCTGCCTCGGCGGAGCGGCCACGCTGCGCAACGTGGTGACCTACTGCGGACTGCACACCGAAGACCGTCGGCAGATAGCGTTCGGAGTAGCCGAGGAGATGCTCGCCGGCCTGAGAGAACTGGGCGCGGTGACCGAGCCGCAGCGATTCAAAGCGGTCGCAGTCGTCTTCGACCCGGAGTCCGTCAAACGCGTCGCGGACCAGCTCTGCCACGACGCGGGCGTGGACGTGCTGCTGCACTCCCACCTCCTGCAAGCCGAGCGGCAGGACGACCGGATCACGGCCGTGCGGGTGGCCGACCACTCCGGGGTGCACGAGCACGCGGCCGCGGCGTTCGTCGACGCCACCGGCGAGGCGGACCTGGCTCACCACGGTGGTGCGGAGGTGCGCTACGGCAACGACGGCTGGGTCCTCAACGGCACGCTCGGCGTTCGCTTCGGCGGCATTCCGACCGAGGCACCGGTCACCCGCGAAGCGCTGGCAGCCGCCGTGCGCGCGGCCAAGGAAGCCGGGAATGAGGACCTCACCGGCGAGACAGGCCTCATCGCCCGGATGCCGGTGTCCGGAGACCTGATCACCTACCTCGCCGACGAGGGCTACGACGCGCGCGACGCCGCTGACACCAGCCGCGCGGAGCGCAGCGCCCGCCAACAGGCGCAGGCCTACCTGGCGGTCGTGCGCAGCCTCCCGGGCTGCAGCGACGCCTACATCGTCAGCACCGGACCGGAGTTGGGAACCCGGGAGTCCCGCCACCTAGTCGGTCGCGAACAGCTGACGGAGAAGGACGTCCTGCAACCCGGCCCCGTGGACGAGGCCGTGGCAGTCGGCGCCTGGCCCATCGAGTCCCACCCCGGCCCGGGACTACCCGTGGAGTGGAACTACATCGCCGATCCCGGCTATTACGGAATCCCGCTCGACGTGCTCCGCAGCCGCAACACACCGAACCTGCTCGCCGGTGGACGCACCGTCGACGGCGACCGCGGTGCCGGAGCCTCCCTGCGAGTCATGGGAACCGCCTTCGCCACCGGGCAAGCCGCCGGCGTCGCCGCAGCATTCATCGCCCGTGATGGCGACGTCGACGCCACCGCAGTGCGACGCGAACTCGACCACCAAGGCGCCAGGCTCCCAGGCTGAAAACCCTCAGTCTCGGCTTTCCCACCAAGCCGTCGCAGTCGCTGCGTCAACATTCAGCACATCCCCGGCGTACGTAGCCCGCGCAGATCTCACGTGCCGCTACCGCGACAACGGGGGCCTCGCCAGAACAGGAGGTGCCCGGTCGTCGCGGAAACGACCCCAGTCGCGCAGGTACCCAGCCCACAGGCTCGACAGACTCGGTGAGGCTCGCCAAGATCACGAACGACCATTTCCACAACTCCGTAGTCAAGGTGTCCATCAACGGCATGCTTGACTCCGGGCAACGGTTCAAGAACAGAATTAGAGGGTTTCCGCTGGATCACCTGGGTCGATTCTGCGCCGGGCGGCGGGCAATGCCAACGCCTGACCGCCTGTCATCGACACCTGAACAAGGAGCCCTCGCCGATGTGGCGAGGGCTCCTTCGCGTGAGAATCAGACGGCTGGCTCCAGGACACCGGCCACCAGGTGGTCGAACTCGCCACGCTTCACCCCGTCGAAGAAGACGGTGAGGTTGCGCACCGGGGTCTCAACGACGAACGAGGGGTTGTCGGACTCGACCAGGAATGCCGTAGCCCCTTCAACGGCGACGTGGACGCACTCCTTGCCGTCGATGTGCGAACGGCTCGCCTTGACGAAGTTCAGCTCAGTTCCGTCAATCAGGAGATTCATTGCTGTGCTCCATTTTCCGGAGCACGGGCCACGTCGATCAAGCTATCAGCGGTCGAACTTCGCCAGAAGACTCTGCGTGGAAATCGCCTGATTGGATGCGTCGATGGGGTTGTCCTCGCCAGTGACGTCTTTCAGCATCTGCGAGCTGCGGGTCTGGCGTTCCCATTCGATGCGGCTGGCGAGGTCGCTATCACCAGGGGTGCCGACGGCCGCGAACTTGCCAGAGCTGATCACCTCCGTGAGGAAGTCGAGCACGACCGTGCGGAGCGTTCATCGTGGAAGATCAGCAACATCCTCCAGCCGCGCGTCCGCCTCCAGCACCGGTATCAACTTCCTCAAGCCGCGCTCCCCTATTGGTCGCACTCGGCAAACAGGAGGCCACGAAACCACCTCTACGCGGTGCGTGGCGCAGTCTCGTTTTCGATGCGCTCGAAGATGTTGGAATCGGTCTCGCGCTGCCATTCCGGCATGTCCACCCAGTCCGCGACGTAGGCAGGCTTGGGATCGGCGAAATGCTTGTAGATCTGGCCGGTCCAGCACAGCGCCACGAACCTGCCCTTCTGCTCGCGAGTGAGCTTCGAAGCGCTACCGGCAGTCGCCTCGATGAAGTCCTGCACCTGCTGATACACCGCTGCTGCGCTCGCGCGTTCCCAGTCGGGCGTGTCTTCCCACGGCGCGATGTAGCCGGGCTTCGGCTCACCTGGGTAGTGCGCGTTCACCCCAGCGATCCACGCCTCGCGGAAGATGCGGCCCTTCTCATCCGACACTGACACTTCTCCTCACTGTGAACTCGTTGCGGACACGAGGTCCTTGATCTGCGCATCCAGGTAGCGCACACGCCGGTCGCCGACATACGGCACCAGCTGCTCTCGCAGACCTCCGAGCTTGCGGCCAACGTAGCCGACCGAGGCCGTCTGCCTGGCGCTGTCCACTGCCGCAGCACCGTTCATCACCAGCTGATCGACGTCCCCTCGCTGAGCACCGACGATCGCAAGATCAACGAGCACGCTGCCACGACGACGCGCCGACCTCGCTTGCCCCAGCGCCTTGTTGAGCGCGGGCTCAGCCAAGTCCGGGCGACGCAACGCGACGAAACAGGAGGCGCGTTCCTCATCCAGCCGAGACCCTTCGAACCGAAGCCACCCCGTCGCGGGTGCCCTGTCGTCCAGACCGGCAACGTGCTCGGCCCTGTCCAACGCTCGTTCGCAGTTGGACAGATCCCCCAGGCCCGCGAACGTCTGCGCTTGGACGGCCGCAACCCAGTACCGAGTCGTCCGGGCGGGATCGCCCCGCGCCGCCAGCGTGGCCGCCCCCTCAAGCAACGGGGCGGCATCCTTGAACTGGTGCTCGTAGATGCTGATGAAGGCGTGGCGCGTCATGGCACATGCCCAGAGATCAGGCTCGCGCGCTTCCTTGCTGACATGCGCCGCTTCGGCATAGCACTGCGCGGCAGCCGCGTAGTTACCACTATCGAAGAAGGCTTCCCCGCACAGTTGGCGACAGGCCCTCGGTGGGCTCGCCAACGCAGTCAAGGTGGCCATGAGCGGCGATCACCGCCACCCGCATCCTTGCGGCTCGCGACGAGTCCGATCCTGTCCTTGACCTGCGGAAACAAACCTTAGGAGGGGGTCATGATCGCCGCGAAAACCGTGGGGTAAGCTATTGGCACACCCCACGGGGTGGCCGGGACGTAGCGCAGCTTGGTAGCGCACTTGACTGGGGGTCAAGGGGTCGTGGGTTCGAATCCCGCCGTCCCGACCGGCAAGAGGGTTTCCGCAGGTCAGAGCCTACGGAAACCCTCTTTTTCTGTTCTTGAACCGCTTCCCGGAGTCAAGCACGCCGCTCATGGACACCTTGACTACGGAGTTTTGGAATGGCCGTTTTTGATCTTGGCAAGCTCACCGAGGGTCTGTCGACCGGGTGGGCCGGGTACCTGCGCGACTGGGACCGCAGCCTGCGTTCGGTGAACCATCCCGAGACCACCCGCTACAACTACCTCCTCGCCGCAGGCCAGCTGGCCCGCTACCTCGGCGAGCACTCCCCGGACCCCGACGCCGACGACGCCGCAGAGGACCCGACGGAAGTCACCCGGGACCACATCGAGGCGTTTCAGGCATGGATGATCGAGACACGATCGGCGTCGACGGCGGTGAACAAGCACAAGGCGCTGCGGGTGTTCTTCGGCTGGCTGCTCAACGACGAGCGGGAGATCGATCGCTCGCCGATGGACCGGGTCCGCAAGCCCGCGGTCCCGGCCAAGCTGATCCCGGTCATCGAGGGCGACGTCACCTCGCAGCTGCTGGAGGCCTGCACCGGCAAGGACTTCCTGAGCCTGCGGGATCAGGCGATCATCCGGCTGTTCGCCAACACCGGCGCGCGCCTGTCCGAGGTCGCCCAGCTCACTATCGATGATGTGGATCTCAAGACCGAGACCGTGGTCTTTCACGGCAAGGGCGCGAAGGACCGCCGGGTTCGGATTGGAGCTCGTACCGCGCGGGCGGTGAGCCGCTATGTGCGCGCCCGGTCCAAGCGGGCTGGTGCGGATCTACCGGATCTGTGGCTGTCGGACCGGGGTGGTCGGCCACTGCATGCCAACGGCATCAAGATCCGCCTCAAGCGCCTCGGCAAGCAGGCGGGGATCAAGAACCTCCATGCCCACCGGTGGCGCCACACCTATGCGCATGAGTGGAAGGCTGCTGGTGGAGACACCGGTGATCTGATGCTCGTGCTGGGCTGGAGCTCAGAGACCATGGCCAGGCACTACGGCGCGAGCGCCGCGGCACAGCGCGCCCAGGTGGCTCAGGACCGGCTGGCCATCGGCGACGACCTCTGAATCACAATGCAGTGGGGTGGGGGGGGGGCGGGGGGGCCCCCCCCCCCCCCCCCCGGGGGGGGGGGGGTTACGGGGTTTTGGGGGACCCCACTGCATTGGCAGCTCCGTTCTTACCTGTGTTTCGGATCGTGCTGACCGTTGTGGTCCTTATTCCGACGTCGTGCAGCGGCGGACCGTTCGGCGAGGGCCAGCATGTAGGCCATGCGGGCGTGGTAAGCGCGATGCGATCGCTCCTCCGGTGTGAGTACGCCGTCGGGGTCGACCTGCTTCTCAAATCCCGTAAGGAACGCCGAGGTCCCCGAGCGGGTGCGTGCGGAACGATCCGGGGTGTTGGCCCACGAGGCGTGGGCTGCGATCCGAGCGCGGCGCCGCCGTTGTTCGGGAGTGAGTTCTGAGCGCTTAGACATCGTCACCGATCCTCATCCTTGACTGCGTTTCCTGAGCACGCTCGGCGGCAGCACTCGCGCCGTAATGCCGGGCCATCGCGTCACTACTCCAGCCCAGCAGCAACATCAGATCGCCCGTATCGCCGCCGGAACGCTTCCACTCATGGGCGTAGTTGTGTCGCCACCGGTGTGCATGAACCCGTGCGACGCCGGCACGTTCCCCCAGGCGACGGAGGCGGAGCTTGATGCCGTTCGCGCGCAATGGGGCGCCACCGCGTTCGGAAAGCCACAGCTCAGGAAGCTCCGAACCCGCATGCCGCACACGTGCTCGCAGATACCGGCTCACCGCTCGTGCGGTCTTGGGACCCATGCGAACACGACGGGTCTTGCCACCCTTACCGTGATAGATCAGCGAATCCGTGCTCCAGTCGATGTCATCGACACGAAGGTTGGCCACTTCGGACAGCCGTGCGCCGGTGTTGCAGTACAGCCGGATCATCGCTTGATCACGAAGACTTATGAACCCAGAACCCTTGCACGATTCCAGCAAGCGTGTCGTGTCGTCGCTGCTGATGACCGGGATCAACTTCGTCGGCGGCTGCGGCGGACGAACACCGTCCACAGGCGAGCGGTCCACGGCTTGCTCGTCCTCGGCCAGCCACTGAAAGAACTGCTGCAGACACTTGTGCTTGTTGAGCGCGGTCGAGGCCGACCGAGTCTCAATCATCCACGCCTGGAAGGATTCCACGTCCGCGCGCGACACAGCTGAGGGATCGTCAACGGAATCCCCATCGCCGTTGGCCCCGACGTACCTTCCGAGCTGGACCACCGCGAGCAGGTAGTTGTAACGGGTTGTTTCAGGACGCCCAGTGGCGCGCAAACACCGGTCCCAGTCCCGAACCAGGCAACGCCACGACTCGGACAACCCAGCCGACAAGCGCTCAATATCCACGCCACCCTCCCCAGAGTCCGAAGCTCAGCGGCGTAGCACTGTGCGCCGCCCACGTTGGCCTACAACGCTAGCTCCGGATTCAGGAAATCCGTCGCACATTGCCCGGCTCACCACGGATGCCCCGTCCCTTACGGGGGCTGGTGGTGAAGTGACGGAGGGCTCGCCAGCGTCCGGTCAGGAGGGCGAAGGCCGTTCGCCGGGGGCGCGCAGGCTGCGTAGGAGCTGGTTGTAGGTGTGGTTGCTGGTGGTGAGCGGGCTGCCGGGGTTTTGAAGCGTTTCAAAGACGTCATTGTCGCAGGTCTTGACCTGCATAGGACAGGGTCTGCCGGAAACCTCCGGTATCGGCACGTGTGCAAGCGCAGCCAGGGCGGGCAGTTCAAGATCGTCGCGGTCGAAAGCCCGGCGGTAGACTCGCGTTCCGGCCAACATTCAGCTGTGCACGCGGGTTCAAGTCCCCCCTCGGACACTCTTTTACCCCACGAGTCTTTCGGCTCGTGGGGGTTCTCATTTGCTGGGCGCGGAGTGGTCTTTCGTGGTACTCGGTGATGCGTTCAGCTCGATCCCGAAAGACATGCAGCGCAGGTTGACCACCTGTGCTGGGGCCGCGGCGCAGGTGGTCGACTTGATCTTCCAGCTTCTGTGGCTGTCAAGCCCTGTGCGGGAGAGATACTCACCGATCCCGGGCCACGCATCATCATCGGGTGGTTCCCACCCTTGCTGACTGAGCAGCTCCGGTAAGGCGCCGGACCGTCGGCGCATGGGACACACGCTCGGTTACTACCAGTCAGGCAGCCGCTAGGAGGCCAGCATCGAGCGACAAGACAGATCACGTTGTTCAGTGTCCTGACATTCCACCGTCTACGGGTAGCGTGATGCCGGTGATGTAGGAGGATGCTGGGCTGGCGAGGAAGATGATCGCGCTGTCGAGCTCATGTTGCTGGCCCATGCGTCCGAGCGGTGACGTGTGCTGGAGGAACAGCTCGAGATCTTCGGCCGGCACCTCAGCCGACATCTCGCTGGCGAAGTATCCGGGCGCCACGGCGTTGACCCGGATTCCCCGCCGTCCGGTCCACTGCTGAGCCAGGTCTCGAGAGAGGCCGATCAAGCCCGTCTTACTCGCTGCGTAGGCGGCTTGGGGCGCGAACGACTTGATCAGGGCCAGCACGCTGGCGATGTTGATGATGCTCGACCCGGGCCGCATAACGCGAGCACAGGCCTGCGCCATCCAGTAGCTGCCCATGAGGTTGACGTCCACAACGCGCCGGAACTCATCGGGCTGCTCACGAAGCGCGGGCACTGCGGTGCCAAGGCCCGCGTTGTTGACCAGGACGTCGACCTGGCCGAACTCTGTCATCGCGGCGTCGGCGAGCGCGGTGCAATCCTCCGGCTGGGAAACGTCCGTCTGCACGACCAGGACGCGGCGTCCCTTGGCTTCGACGTCAGCCGCGACCTCGCTCATACGGTCCCCGCGGCGCGCGCCCAGTACGACGTCAGCACCCGCGTCGGCCAACGCGCGCGCGAAGCCCGCGCCTAGACCTGAGCTCGCACCGGTGACGATCGCGACCTTCCCGTCCAAGCGGAAGGTGTCCAGCACCGACATGATTCCTCTCCGTTCTGCTGCGATGCGCTTCTGCGGATACCGGTCAGGCCGACCGACCGATAATGGCCAGTCCTTCCTCCGCGATTCGGATGATCTCGTCGGAGAGATCACCGAAGTCCTGACCCGCCATGGCACCCCCGGCGACGCGGGCGGCGATGCCTTGGGCGATCACCGCGAACTTGAAGTGGGCGAACGCCTCGTAGAAGTGGATTGCGTCCACGTTTCGACCGGTGTGGGCCACGTAGCGGTCAACGAGGTGATCTCTTGCGGGAAATCCCGGGAGCGTTGTCACGGTCGGGCTGAGGAGACGTTGTGCTTCGCCGACTTCCCGCCAGTAGAACAGCAGCAGTCCGACATCGGTGAGCGGATCGCCGAGCGTGGACAGTTCCCAGTCGAGCACGGCAGCCACGGTGGAGGGCTCGTTCCGGCTCATCAGGCAGTTATCCAACCGGAAGTCACCGTGGACGACAGCGGGCGGAGGGCTTTCCGGCATGCGAACGGCGAGTTCATTGGCCAGGGCGTAGTCGTCCGGCATCTCGTCACGCAGCACGTGTCCCGACACCTTCTCCATGACGTAGAAGGGTGCGCCGATCGTGCTACTCGTGGTGTCCTGAACGACGACTTCCGGCACCGGGACGGTCGTGTTCGCGAGGGCGTGGAGGACCCGCACTTCGCGACCCATGTCGTGGGCACGCGGCAGCAAGGGGCCCCGCGGCGGACGTCGAAGCACCAACTGACCGGAAGCACTCGTGAGTTCGAAGGTCAGGTTTGACTTACCGCCGGTGATCAGCGTCCACGTCATGTCCTGCCATGCCGGATCCTGCAGGCTGTCGGCGAGCAAACGGCCCAATTCCTCCGGGCAGACGAGTTCTCGCAGCTCTGATTGCTCCGACGTCGCGTTGTGACTGGTCAAGGGATCATTCCTCCACAACGCCTCGCCGGCCTCCAGCATCACGAGGTCGGCGAGGCGTTCGGGTCGGCCAGGCTGGCACTGGGTCAGGGATTGGTGGTACGCAACTGTCGACGCAGGATCTTCCCGGTTGTCGTTTTGGGTAGTTCGCTGACCAGCTCGATCTCCCGCGGGTACTTGTAGGCCGCCATACCGTTCCTGCAGTAACCGGAGAGCTCGTCCACGGTCGTCCAGGAGCCGGGCTTGAGCACGACGAAGGCCTTGACGGTCTCGCCGCGGTACTCGTCGGGAACTCCGACTACGGCTGCCTCCAACACCGCCGGGTGCCCGTAGAGGACGTCCTCGACCTCACGCGGCCAGACCTTGTACGCCGACGCGTTGATCATGTCTTTCTTGCGGTCCACGATGTAGAACCAGCCTTCGGCGTCCATGAAGCCGACGTCGCCGGTGCGGAGCTCTCCGCCGGGCAGCGAGGCCTCAGTGGCCTCGGGCCTGTTCCAGTAGCCGGGCACGACTTGCGGACCCGAGATCGCGATCTCGCCCAGGTGGCCTGCTGGGACTTCCACACCGTCGTCGTCGAGGATCCGCACGGCGGTGTTGAACACCGGAACGCCAATCGACAGCGCTCCCGAGGTGGGGTCCACCGGCGCTCTGGAGTGGGGTGGCACGAGGTGGGTGGGTGAGTTCGTTTCGGTCAAGCCGTAAGCGTTGTGGATGTAGTGACCGGTCTTCGCCAGGAATTGCTCGTTCACCGCCGGCGGGATTGGAGCACCACCGGAATAGATCAGCCGGAGGGACGAAAAGTCTTCTGCAGTAGCTCCCTCCACCGTGGACAGGCTGATGAACGCAGTGATCGCGCCGATAGTGAAGGTAGGACGGTGTTCCCGGACCGCGTCCAGGATCGCACCGGCGTGGAATCGGTGTGCCAGGACCAGCGGGCATGGCAGCAGCAGGGCGACGCCGACGTGGCCGATCAGTCCGGTGATGTGGAACAGCGGGGCGATGCCCAACACGCTGTCGGACGGGGTCAGGCCCATCCAATCGCGATACGTCTGGGCGTTGAACGCCATCGTGCCGTGCGTGTTCATCGCGCCCTTGGGCTGACCGGTGGTTCCCGAGGTGTAGGTCAGCACCGCGACATCCCCAGGCCTGGGTGGCTCGGCCCGCGGCTCACGGCCTCGGTTGTCGTCGATGAGTTCGAGCAGGTCGAGAGTTCCCTCGTGGCGCTCCCGGGTTACCCGCCCGAAGATCCGCTGGTCCCCTCGAGTCTGCCAGTCCAGGGCCGAGCACGTGATGACCGTGGAGACCTGCGTCGCGCCGGAGGAGACCACATCGCGCGCCACCGACGCGTGGAGCTCGTCCAGGCACAGCAGCGCGGTGGCACCCGAGTCAGCCAGGAGATAGGTCAACTCTCGAGCCTTGTTCATCGGGTTGATCGCGACAGCTGCTCCCCCAGCTTTCCACGCGGCTACTAGTGCGATCACAAATGCCGGGTTGTTCTGAACGTAGATGCCCAAGCGGTCGCCGCGTCGAAACCCGTTGTCCTGCAGCCCGACTGCCAGAGCGTCCGAGGCCGCGTCGACCTCAGCGAAGGTGAGTTCTCCGTCGAAGTACCGGATCGCTGTGACCTGAGGTGCACATGTCACCGCCGCTCGGAGCATCTCGAGCATCGTCGAGTAGTCGGCGGTGATGTCAGCCGGCGTGCCGCTGGTGTAGTGATCCAGCCAAGGACGATCGTTGTACGTGCTCATTTGACCACCACGGGGTTGACCGGCGCACCTGTCGCCTGGTGCACCTTCAGCGGGGCTGCGGTGTAGAGGAAGGTGTACTGCCCGTCCTGGGCGCAGTCGTCAGCCAGCTTCTCGAGATCGCAGACCTCGGTGAACACCACCCCGAGGTTGCGCATCAACGCGCAGTGCAACGGCAACGCGAAGCCGTTGTTCGGGTCGAAGGTGACCTCGTTGGCGATGGTGTCCGTGACCAGGTTCGGGATCTCCCTGTCCTGGAACCACTCCGTGAGTTCACGGCTGTAGACCAGCCCTGGTTCGCAGAAGTCCTCGTAGAACGCATCCCCCTGTTCGAAGAACAGCTTGAGGAAGTTGGTGCGCACGATCAGCACGTCGTGCTTCTCGATGGAGACGCCCTGCTCCTTGGCGCAGGCCTCGAGATCTTCGTGCGTGAACGTTTCCGCCTTGCCCAGGTTCTCCTTACCCCGGTACCGCGCCATGTCGAGCAGGATTCCCCGCCCCACGACACCCCGCTCGGCGATGGGTTCCACGCTGGCCTTGTCCAGGCCGCCCACCGTGGTGCGAGCGTCGTAGCCGTTCCAGATCTTCCCGCCGTACCAGACGTGCCCCAGCGCGTCGTATTGGGTCGATCCCTGCAGAAAGGCTTCGAGCTTGTCATCGGCGTAGTGCAGTCCGCCTGGGAAAGCTGGGGCACCGTCCTCATCCCAGCGGGACTCGTCGATGATCATTTCCCTGGTGGCCGGCGCGCGCCCCGGCCACACCGGATCCCCATTCGGGTCGCCGATCAGCCGCTGCAAGTGAACACTGCGCCCGTCCGGACATGGGAGACACCGCGAAGCACCTCTTGCGGGGTGAGGTGGTTGAGAGCGCCCACTTCGTCGTCGGTGCCCCACCTGCCCCAGTTCGTCGGGGCACTGCGGAGGAGCTCGTCCATGTTGGCGACATCAGCCATGGTCAATCCCTGCCTCATCATCGAGTACGGAACGATCGTTCGGTCTGACGATGCGTCTTCGTGGAGCTAGAAGTTCGCATTAAAAAGGCACATGGTCAACCTATGAGCGGATGAACTGAACAGGCGCCATAAAGAAGTGTTTTGCTATGCTGAACACTTGGAGGAAGCCCCTCACCCGCCACACACGCGTTCGGACCTCGTCGGGGAAACCATCCGGGCAGCTCGGCAAAGCCGCGGCACGTCACTGCGCGATCTCGCCAAGCGGATCGACGTCAGCCCGGCCACGCTCAGTGCCATCGAGACCGGCAAGACCGGCGTCTCGGTCGCCAGGCTCCACGTCATCGCGACGGAGCTGGCAACGACAGCGAGCGATCTGCTCAGCGGGCTCTCAGCGGAGGCCGCGCGCCCCTGGCCGCCGGCGGCGCCTGGCCACCCGGGAACCCGTACCGACAACTGGCGGGACTTTCCGCCGCTTGCGATAGACCCGGTGCTCACAGCCGCCATCGGCGCGTTCGTCGAAACCGGATACCACGGTGCCACCATGCGTTCGATCGCACAGCGGGCCGAGATGAGCGTGCCGGGCGTCTACCACCACTACAGCAGCAAGCAGGAACTGCTGGTGACCTGCCTGGACATCAGCATGGATGAGCTGCACTGGAGGGTTCCCGCCGCACGACGTGAAGGGCGGTCCGCGCATCTGCGGGTGGCGCTCATGGTCGAATGCCTGGCGTTGTTCCACACGCATCGGCATGATCTCGTGTTCATCGGCGCCAGCGAGATGCGCGGCCTGGAGCCCGCGAGCCGGCGGCGCATCGCCGGGCTGCGCAACGACATCCAAGGCATGCTCGACGAAGAAGTGGACACCGCGATCGGAGAAGGAACCCTTACGACCTCCAACCCTCGCAGCGCGACGCGGGCCATCTCGACCATGTGCACGTCGTTGCCCCAGTGGTTTCGACCGGCAGGGCCGACCACACCCGAGCAGATCGCCATCGACTACGCGCAATTTGCACTGGATCTCCTCGGCTACCACCCACGCACGCAGCTATCTCCCGAAGCCTGACGGGAGTGCCGTTGCCGGCAACGACCGCCAGGCCAACTGCAGCTTCAACGCGATGTGCGATCCGCCCGCCGGCCCAGCACGGTGCCCACCAGAGTGCTCACCGCTGCGAGTGCGATCGTGACGGCAAACAGGTAGAAGGTAGTCGCGAGCCCGAGCGGCGCGGATACGAACCCGGCGGCGACCACCGGTGCGGAGATCGCCACGTAGGCCACGACGAAGTATGCGGCAAGCGTTTCCCCGCGGGCGTGGGTCGGCGCTGCCTGCACCACTCGCCGCGTCGCCCCCATGAACGTCAGACCGAACCCGATCCCCGTCACGATCGCACCGGCGAAGAACACAACCGGACTCGACAGCGGCAACGCCATCGCCGCGATGAGCATGCCCGCGATCAACGCTGCACTCCCCGCCAACGAGGCGGCCACGTTGGAGATCCTGGTGAACACCACCTGCGCCACCCCACCTACGCCCTGCATGCTGAGGATCACCAGGCCCACGACCAGGTGATTGTTGACCTGCAGCAATTCCTTGGCGATGCTGCCGCCCAGCCCGAGGTAGAGGCCGGCCACCGCCCAGGCCGCGAATGCGCCGAGCGACGCCAAGGCGAATTGACCACGGATCTCACGGGGGATCTTCAAGCGCTGAAGGCGGAGCACACCTCCCCCACCGGTACGTTCCACGGTCTCCGGCACGCGCAACGCAATTGCCGTCACCAGCACAAGCGCGACGATCGCGAGCAGCACGTAGGGCGTTCGCAGCGGGAAAACGACGAACTCGGCTATCGCGCCGGCGGCGACCGCGCCCACTGCGATCCCCAACGCTCCGGAAGTGCTGTTCACCATCGCCGCAAATCGGTGATCACTGCGCGGGTGCAGCTCAGTCAGGGCGGCTCCGGCAGCGCCGGTGAACACACCGGTGGCCAGGCCCTGCACGCCACGCGCGACGTACAGCCACGCCACTCCGCTCGCGAAGACGAACAGAACCAGACTGGCGATCAGCACCGCGACGCTACCCAGCAATACTGGTCGGCGCCCGATCCGATCCGATAGACCCCCAGAGAGCAAGAGCGCGACCACCACACCACCGGCGTAGGCTGCGTAAATCGACGTCAACGTCGCGGCGGAGAACTGCCACTGCGCCTGGTAGTCGACATAGAGCGGGGACGGTACCGCACTAGCGGCGAGGGCGAATGCCATGGCCGCGGCGACGACCCAGAAAGCGAACGCCGAACGCGCACCAGGGTGCTCCCCCAGGCTTTGAGAAGCAGCAGAACGCTCCGCCACTGCAACACCATCAAAGAGCCTTGAGTCTTCTCGCTTCACCGCGCTCCTCTTCCTGCCAGCTGCAGTCCCACGCATGCCGATCCGGCGTGACACGGCTGCTCCCCACCGGCTTTCGGGATGACTTGCCGACCCCACATCGGTGATCGGACTGAGCGGGTCAACATGAGCAATTCGCGGCACATTCCCCCACAACCTCCTCTGTGGTGGGAAGAACATGACTCCACTATCTGATGGGGAAAGACTGTGGTGGAACGACAAAGGGTTCTGTTGGCCGACCACAATAGATCCCGGGTGCAACGTGCAGCCGAAATGCTGTCAGCCAGTCATAATCGGGTGTGTTCTGCCGGAGTCCCATCCGAATCGTTCTCGATGGAGAGAGACTCCGGTGGTAAGCAAGAACCCGCGAGTCAGGAGGTCTGCCATGGCAACCGGGCCCATCCCAGGGATCAATCCAGCTGTGAGCCCCAGCGGAAACGGCTGCGTGGAATGCCTGGCCGGCGACGGCTGGTGGTTTCACTTGCGGCGCTGCGCCGAGTGCGGGCACATCGGCTGCTGCGACTCCTCACCCGGACAACACGCCACCCAGCACGCCCGCACCACCGGTCACTCGGTCATCAGCAGCTTCGAACCAGGTGAGGACTGGTTCTGGAACATCGAGACCGGACGGTTCCACCGGGGCCCCGAACTCGCACCACCGACCTCTCACCCGGTGTCCCAATCGGTACCGGGGCCAGCGGAGCGCGTTCCCCCGGATTGGCGCCGGCGCCTGCATTGATGGGCACATCCACAGGCGCCAGCGCGCCGGCGCAATTCAGCAGACAGGGCTGCGAGGGCTAGTGGAAGACCACCGTCGATGGCTGAGATGACCTCGGTGGCCAAATCCACAAACTCTGGAGAGCGTTCACCGACCTTCCGGCGGCGATGCGGCCGGTGGGCGGCCGGAGAGCAACCGCACGGCGATCAACAGCTCCTGCACATCGGCGAGCCGGCGCAGGTCGCATCCGGTGCGCTCAGCGATGCGGTCCAGCCGGTAGTAGGCGGTGTTGACATGCATGTGCAGGCGCTCCGCCGCGACCTTCGCGTTGAGGTCGCTCGCGATGTACTCCAGCAGCGTGCTGATCAGCGCCCCGCCCCGGGCCTGGTCTTCCTCGACGAACCGGCGCAGCGCTGGCCGGATCAACCGGCGGGCCGTCTCGTCCTCGCGCAGCACCAGGTAGTCGAAGGTCGACAGTTGCGGCAGCGCCAGCACTCCCGGCTCACCCCGAAGCCCGTCCCTGGCCACGCACGCTTCGGCATAGGCCTCCGGCACTTCGGTCAGGCCCTTGTGGGCGGTGCTGATGCCCACCGCCAGCGGAATTCCCTGTCGGCTCAGCCGCGCGATCGCTTTCTCCAGGGCGTCCGCCGCACCGCTCATTCCACCGGAGCGCACCGGGAAGATCGTGACGACCTCGTCCTGGCGGACGACCGTGAGCCCGTGATAACTGGCGCCGACCGCCTCACGCACCGCTGATACGGCATCGCGCAGCGTCCAGTCACCCAACAGCGGCCGGATCGGTGCCGCGGAGGCGACGCTCACGCTGGTCGCGGGCTCGAGACCGGCCGACCGCAACATCGCCTGTTT
Source organism: Saccharopolyspora mangrovi (assembly GCF_035320975.1). Taxonomy (NCBI): domain Bacteria; kingdom Bacillati; phylum Actinomycetota; class Actinomycetes; order Pseudonocardiales; family Pseudonocardiaceae; genus Saccharopolyspora; species Saccharopolyspora mangrovi. The sequence goes on from NZ_JAWLNX010000002.1 coordinate 370,771, forward strand.
GGGGCCCGGCGACAAGTCACGACCCGCGAGCAGGTCCTCGAGCAGGTCTCGACGGACACGGTCGCTTTCCGCGACCTGGTGTTGGTGGGCGTGCAGAAAGGCCTCCGCCGCCACCGTGCTGCCCACTTCGATCACCTGCATCACGTGGGTGGCGAGTGTGAGCGCCGCTTCCCGCGCCTCCGGGTCGTCCTTCGCAGTTTCCAGCAGCCCTTCCCACAGGGTGACCTGCCCGATCCGGTACGCCTTGAGGAAGTCGGACAAGGCCACGCCCTGGCGCACGCGGTTGGCCGCGTACTTCCAGGTGACCGGGAAGTCGGAGCGCTGCGGCGACCGGGCCTCGGACAACGAGGTCAGCGCAGCCCTGAACACCGCATCCACGTGTGCGGTCAACTCGGCGTGCAGCCCTTCGTCCGGGCTCGCGGCATAGGCGGGCACCTGCGCCCAGGTCCGCTCCACCGAGCGCGCCACGATCGCATCGAAAGACGCCTCGACGCCGTCGATGATGCGCCGAACAGCGGGAGCGACCTCGCCCTTTACCCCATTCCGTCGCGCCATCACCACAACTCCCGAACCTCAAAAGTACCCATGGCCGACATCGTCTTGTCAGCGTAACCGACTTTTGTTGTCCAACAACAAGGCGATGTGACAGGTGTTGTGAGCCGGTCATCGTGCCCTGGGGAGCGAGTAACCGGGATAGTCGAGTGCTACCCGAAGCTCCTAATCACCCTCGAGGGAAGCATGAGCACCGAACTACCCACGGCGTCCGGCAATGGTGCCGCGCCACGGCGGCCGATGGGGCGCATAGCAACCGCCTCACTGGTCGGAACCACGATCGAGTTCTACGACTTCCTGATCTACGGGACCGCCGCCGCTTTGGTGTTCGGCCCCTTGTTCTTCCCCTCGCTCGGCCCGGCGGCGGCAACGGTCGCGGCGATCGCCACGTTTGGTGTGGCCTTCGTGTTCCGCCCCCTCGGGGCGATCGTGTTCGGTCACTTCGGCGATCGCCTCGGTCGCAAGAGGACTCTCGTCACGACTCTGATCATGATGGGCGGTGCCACGTTCGTGATCGGACTCGTACCGACGGCGTCTGACATTGGTGTTGCGGCGCCCATCGTGCTCGTAGTTCTGCGGGCGGTGCAGGGCGTCGCGCTCGGCGGGGAATGGGCCGGAGCGGCGTTGCTGACCTCCGAGTACGCGCCGCCGAAGCAACGAGGCCTGTACAGCATGTTCCCCCAGCTCGGCCCGGGGTTCGGCGTCGCGATGTCCAGCGCGACGTTCCTGGTGTCGGCGCTGGTCGTGAGCCCTGAGGCGTTCGCGAACTGGGGATGGCGCGTTCCCTTCCTGGCCAGCGCGGTGCTCATCGCCCTCGGGCTGTACGTGCGTCTCAAGATCGATGAGACGCCCGCGTTCAGCAAGGCCGCCACCCGCAACGAGAGTGCCACACTGCCCTTCGCCGACGTCCTGCGCGAACAGTGGCGTCAGGTGATGCTCGGCGGCGGCATGTTGTCGATGACGTTCGCCTCCTTCTACATCGCCACCGTTTACCTCACCGGCTACGCCGGGCGCGCCGATGGCACAGGCGTGCTCGGCCTGTCGCAGACAACGATCCTGGTCGTCGATATCCTCGCCTCAGGCGTGCTCTCCGTCGGTGTCATCGGTTCGGCGATCGTCTCGGACCGGATCGGCCGTCGGCCGGTCCTGCTGGTCGGCACCACGTTCGGGATCGTCGCCGGGCCGCTGGCCTTCGCCATCATGCAGCCCGGCAACGCCTTCTCCTTCTTCGTGGCGATGATGCTGCTGATGCTCGTACTCGCCATCCCCTACGGCCCGGCCGCTGCCTATTTACCGGAGCTCTTCCACACCCGGTATCGCTACACCGGAGCGGGTATGAGCTACAACCTGGCCGGCATTCTCGGCGGCGCCATGCCGCTACTGGTGGCAGCGCCTCTCGCAGCAGAGTTCGGCGGTTTCGGCGTCGCCTTCTTCCTCTCTGCCCTCGGGATCATCAGCACCGGATGCGTACTGGCGATGAAGGAAACGCACGCAGTGGCGCTCGACGCAACCACCCAGACCACTCCGGCAACCGAAACCTCCTGATCTCCACTCACACCCACAGGAGACGATCGTGAACGAGGCACCGACCCCAAACGAGATGACCGAGATAGTCATCTCCCGGCCCGGCGGTCCCGACGTGTTGCAACCCCGAACCGTGGCCGTGCCGACACCGCGCGACCGCGAAATCCTCGTGCGAGTCGAAGCAGCGGGCGTCAACCGTCCGGACGTGATGCAGCGCGAGGGCAAGTACCCGATGCCGCCCGGGGTCAACCCGACTCCAGGGCTCGAGATCGCCGGTGAGATCGTCGCCGTCGGCCACGGCGTTACCCAGTTCGCGATCGGTGACAGGGTCTGCGGACTGACCGAAGGCGGTGGTTATGCCGAATACTGCGTCATGCCTGCCGCCCAGGCGCTCCCCTTGCCCGACGGTGTCGACGCGGTGCACGCCGCGGCCATTCCGGGGACCTTCTTCACCGTGTGGGCAAACCTGTTCGGCATCGCCAGCGCGTCCAAGGGTGCAACTCTGCTCGTCCACGGCGGCACCAGCGGCATCGGCTCGACCGCCCTGATGCTCGCCGAGGAATTCGGCCTCCGTGCTTGCGCCACTGACACTGGTCCGGACAAATGCCACGCGGTCCTCGAACTGGGCGCCGAACGAGCCATCGACTTTGGTGAAGAGAACTTCGTCGACGTCGTGCACGACTGGAGCGGCGGAAACGGGGTCGATATCATTCTCGATATCGTTGGTGGCGCATACCTCACGCGCAATCTCGAGGCCTTGGCCAAGGACGGAACGATCCTTCTGATCGGCTTCCTTGGCGGCGAGACCGCCGAGAAGGTCAACCTACTCGACATCGCGCTCAAACGAGCAAAACTTACTGGTTCCACCATGCGATCCCGTTCAGCTCAAGAAAAGGCCTCCGTCGCAGACGATCTGCGCGACAAGGTGTGGCCCGCCCTGTCTGCAGGCCGATGCCTACCCAAGATCCACGAGGTGTTCCCGCTGGAACGCGCCGCCGATGCGCACCGGCTGATGGAAAGCGGCTCTCACGTCGGCAAGATCGTCCTGCGACCACCGAGCTGACTTTGCTCGGTCACAGGTTCGACAAGGTTCAACAATGAAAGTAGGTTCACGAGATGTCCGATACAGCCAATCTGAGCAAGAATCCAACGCCGGACGAAGCTGAGGACAACGCGTTCTTCCCGTCCCCGTACTCATTGAGCCAATACACCGCGTCGAAGACCAACTTCGCCGGGGTGCAGCACAAGGGTGAATACACCGGCGGCAAGTGGAAGATCCTCATGATCGCTGCGGACGAGCGCTACCTCCTGCTGGAAAACGGCAAGTTCTTCTCGACGGGTAACCACCCGGTCGAAATGCTGCTTCCCCTGCACCACCTCATCGAGGCCGGTTTCGAGGTCGATGTCGCGACCATTGGTGGCAATCCGGCCAAACTCGAATTGTGGGCCATGCCGCACGAGGACGAGGCTGTGCAGGCCACTTATGAGTCGCTCAAGGCGAAGCTGAAGCAACCCAAGAAACTCACCGAGGTCGTCGCCAACGAACTCGGAGAGGATTCTGACTACCTTGCCGTTTTCATCCCTGGTGGACATGCTGCCGTCATCGGGTTGCCGGAGAGCGAGGCCGTGCGGGACACGCTGGACTGGGCTCTGGCGAACGACAAGTTCGTCATCACGTTGTGCCACGGCCCTGCCGCGCTGCTCGCCGCCTCCCTGGACAAGGAGGAATCGCCATTCAAGGGCTACTCCGCCTGCGTGTTCCCGGATGCGCTCGACGAAGGGCCGAACCTTGACATCGGTTACCTGCCAGGGCGGCTGCGGTGGCTCGTGGCCGACCGGTTGACCAAACAAGGTCTGACAGTCCTCAACGATGACATGACCGGCAAGACCCACCAAGACCGCAAGCTTCTGACCGGCGACAGCCCACTCGCCTCGAACGATCTCGGCCTCCTCGCCGCAGGGGCTCTCATCGAGGCAGTTCAGAAGACCGGATAGGGCCCCTTCGGGCGCTCACCAAAGCGCAACGAATCCCGGGCCGCCGGGGGATCCGACAACCGGATCACCGCGGCGGCCCCGGGACTAAACCCGAACCCCAGTGAAAGAGCATCAGCATGAGTGGCAAGACCTGGTTCATCACTGGCGCCTCCCGCGGATTCGGCCGCGTCTTCGCCACGGCAGCCCTTGACCGTGGCGACAGAGTCGCCGCCACAGCCCGCAACCCCGATGCGCTGGCCGAACTGGTCGACACCTACGGCGACGCGATCCTTCCCCTCACTCTCGACGTGACGAATCGCGCCGCCGCATTCGAGTCGGTGCACGCCGCGCAGCGGCACTTCGGGGCCCTTGACGTCGTCATCAACAACGCAGGCTACGGACTGTTCGGCTTCGTGGAGGAAACGTCCGAAAAGGAGGCACGCGAGCAAATCGAGACAAACCTGTTCGGCACCATGTGGGTCACCCAGGCCGCACTTCCGATCATGCGCGAGCAGCGCAGCGGACACATCATCCAGATCTCCAGCTTCGGCGGCATCGTCGCCGTCCCGCACTTCGGCGCTTACGTCGCCAGCAAATGGGCGGTCGAAGGTCTTTCCGACGTGCTCGCCCAGGAAGTCGCCGGCTTCGGTATCCACGTCACGGTGGTCGAACCCGCAGGCTACGCCACCGACTGGGGCGGCCAGTCCGCCAAGCACACCACACCGAACCCCGCCTACGACGCCATCCGGCCGGGCTCATGGGGATCAGGCGGCTACGACCCCAGCCACGCGGGACCGGCCATGCTCGAAATCGTCGACGCGAAGCAGCCGCCTCGTCGGGTCGCCTTCGGCTCCGGTGTTGTGAACACCTTCAACCGGGTCTACGCCGACCGCATCCGCCACTGGGAGAAGTGGGAACACGTGTCCGATATGGCCAGCGGCACCTGACATCCGACTCCCGCCCACGGGTTCGTCGAGGTCATGAGTCCGACGAGCTTTCCCTCAGCTCCCACCGAATCCGTCGGGCGGTGAAAACGCCGGAACATGCGCCGAGGTCAAGATGCCAACTCCTTGCGGTGGTGGAGTTCCCCAGGCATCGTTGTCGATCTCTGTGCCGGGCTGCGTGCCCCGATCAAGTCTCAACCGCCAACCGCAGTTCCTCCCGGCAATTCCCCGAGTTCGGGCACCGGGAAAGTTCTTTGGCGGAGAGCACGACCAATCGGCGGCAGCGTCCCCACCCCCGCTGACCCAAACGGTGCCTGCGGAACGTCGGCCCATCTTTACGGAACAGACGTCGGCCTCCCCTCGACCAGACAGACCTTCCGCACCGGCACCCCTCAGCGCAAACCCATGGCGATCTACCGCTTCGTCGTCTCCTCTGACGTGTCGCTGCCTGTCTCAATCGTGGCCGTAGTGGCGTGCGCGACGAGGGTTCGGATTTGAGCGACGGCATCTTCCACAGGGCCAACCGGTTGAGTGAGGTGGCTGAGCGTGAGGCGCACGAACACTTCGATCAGCCACACGCGCGTGTCCGGGGGAAGCTGCGGGTAGAGGACGGCGGCGTCGGCCTGGATGCGGGCCAGGGCGGGCTGCAGGACCGGTTCAGGGTGGGTCGTGAGCAGGGGCAGGAGATCGTTGTTGCCCCCGGGGGCGCCGAGGACCACAGCTTTGACGAGTGGATTGTCGGCAGCCGTGCGCATCACGAACTCCGTGGCGGCCGGCAGGCCACGACCCGGATCACCCGGATGGGCCTGCAGTTGGGCGGAGACTCCGGCGAGAAAGCGCTCGGTCTCACGAGCGATGAGGGCCACTCCCAGATCGTTCTTGGTGCCGATCTCGTTGTAGACGCTCTTGCGACTCACTCCGACCCGCTCGGCGATGCGCCCCATGGTCACGGCTTGCCAGCCGTGGGAGCAGGTCAGCTCGAAGGCCGCATCGAGTAGTCGATCGCGGAGGAGGGCCCGCACCTCCGCGTGAAACCCCTGGTCACTCACGCCCCAAACTATACAGAAGCGATCACGCTGCCACCCGAGTTCACATTCGTGGTATTTTTGTGTAAGGTGTGCACACCGATTCCGTTCATGTGACGAGTCCGCTGCCTCGTGGCACCAAACCGCGCGAAGTGCCACCAGCGCTTCCGGGACAGAGATGGGCTGCAGCAAGGGTCAATCTCCATGGCCGAGGCGAGCGGGTCGCGCGAAAGACAGGCACTGACCGCAGGTAAAGCTGCGGTGCATCGGCGGATGCGAGCCCACCGCATCGACCGCCGCAAGTCCGGGCGCCAAGGCTGCCCACATGGTTCAGCTGCTCATCGCACTGATCTCAACCGCCGACTCCGCAGCGCAGGACCCTTTCAACCGCTTAGCCCAATCCACCGTGCACGACATGGCAAGAATGGGGCGCACCATGACCAACGGCATGGCCCAACTGCTCAGCATGGCGATCCCCCTCATGCTGTTCATGGTCAGTCCGGCACTGATCCCACTCATCGGCTGGCTCGTCGGGACGCTGCGCGATCTGATCGCCAGAGACCGGAGGCACGGCCTCCAAAGCACTTCTCGTTCCTTACGCGGCCACCGGCGCGATCCGCGGACTGCACGAGACCAGGAGGCCTAGCCGCCATGCCTCAGCGCCTTCCACGACCTCAGCTGCCGTAACTCACTCGTGACGAGCCCCATGAGCACACCAACTCCTCCCACAGACATCGCGTCCCCGAGGAGCAGCGCGTCCTGGCAGCTCGTGACTGCCGCACAGGCCGGCGATCGCGGTGCTTTCGCCACCCTCTACCAGACCTACGCACCAGGACTACACCGCTACCTGCAGGCCCGTCTCCGCAACCAGGCCGTGGCCGAGGACTTGGCCAGCGAGACCTTCCTGCGCGCGCTGCGAAGTCTGCACACCGTGACCTACCAGGGCCGCGACGTCGGCGCCTGGCTCACCACTATCGCCGCCAATCTGATCCGCGACCAGCTCAAATCCGCCCGCCACCGGAACGAACTCCTCGATCATGACACCGCCAGCACCCAAGTCGCACACGCCAGCCCGGAAAGCATCGTCCCAGCGGAAGTGCCTGCTGCTGCGGTTCTTCCACGACTTCTCGATCGCCGATACCGCAGTAGCCATGAATCGCGATGTCAACGCGGTCAAAGCCCTCCAACACCGCGCCATCCGCCGCCTCGCCGCTCTCTTCAGTCGTGAACGAACGGGTCTTGCGGAACCAGTTCGTGAGCGGTCGCGGGCCCGCCGATCAACGGGCGTAGGGGGGGGAGCACCGACTGACTGCGACGGAAATCGCACCATCCCGACTACCCTTCCCATATATCTCCGAGGTTTGAGCGGGACTTCGGTGGGCTTTCCAAACACACTCAGAGCACGGAACAGGGGGAGGCGACGGAGATGGAAAGGATCGGCCGCTTTAACCGGGACGAACAAACTGGCCCGACAGGATGGACGGAATCCATCGTCGCTGCCGTTATCCCCGACCGTAGGCCTGACGCCGAGCTAGAGATTCCCCCGCTTCCCGTTCCCGAGCTGGGACCGGTGGCAGACAGCTCATCAGCATTCAGCATGGGACGCATCGATCGTTCTGGCCGGATCGCCGCACGCAGCGTTCTCGACCGACTCGGCTGGTCACCCCACGATCGGCTCTCACTCACCACAGTCGCCGGTATCGTCGTGATCCGCCGGGACCCAGCAGACGGCACCGTCACGCTGCCAGGGCGCGGCTGCCTCGGGATTCCATCCAGAGTCAGGGGACGTTGTGGCATTGAGCCCGGCCGCAGCGTCCTGCTCACGGCCATGCCCAGCCACGATCTCGTCCTCCTATACCCAGAGGCCATGGTCGAACAGATGCTTCTCCTCTTCCACACCCAGGTCATCGCTCAGGACTGACATGCGCGCTGAAACCGACGAGGGAGACACTGAGGGAATCCGCGAGGAACTTCAGGCACTCCGCGTCCTCCTGGCGCGACTCAACCTAGCCCCCACCGATCTCACCACCACAGATCCGCCGACGCCGACATTCGAGCAGTACGTACCCCTGGTAGCGGCCTCGGTCAGCGTCGGCACCAGACGGACATATGGTCGCTACTGGCGACAACTCGTCGAACACTGGCCGCAACGTCGACTCACCGAGCCCACCAGTACCGAGATCCGACTCCTCGCGGAACACGTTCAAGCGCGAGCTCTTACCCGGCGCAACAGCCGCGGTGGCCGCAGCGCCGCCGAGCACTTCATCGCAGCGCTACGCCGCCTCTACGAACAAGCCGAAGCAGACGGCTTGCTCTCGGGAACCGCCAACCCGGCCAGTCGCGTGCCAAAACCAACCAGGTTGCCCAGTACCCGGCGCGCCCTCTCCAATCGCCACCTCACCGAGATCAACCACATCGCTGCCACCACCGGCAACGACCCCGCTCTCGATTCACTCCTCCTCCGCTTCCACACCGAAACCGCATGCCGCCGCGCCGGCGCACTCACCCTCCGACCACGCGACCTCGACCCCGAACTCTGCGTCGTCCAACTGACCGAAAAAGGTGGCACACGACGAACACAGCCCATCTCGCCCAGCCTCATGGACCACCTACGTGCCCATATCCACCACCGCCACAACACCGCTCCCGACGCGACCGTGTTCCGCTACCGCGACGGTCGACCCATCACCCGCCGCCGCTACGACCACCTCTGGAACCGCATCGGAGACCACCTGCCCTGGGTCGCCGCACAACAGGTCAGCATCCATTGGATTCGGCACACCACCCTCACCTGGGTCGAACGCCACTTCGGCTACGCCGTCACCCGCGCCTACGCCGGCCACCTACCCCGCGGACACGAACCCACCGCCACAACCACCTACATCCGCGCCGAGATCGAAGAAGCCGCCACCGCCCTCTCCGCACTCACCGGCGAGCCACACCCCCTCGCACTGGAAGGCCAAAGCCCGCCGGCCCAACCCAGGAGCCAAATTCAATACCCCCTGAAACCATCACATATACAGAGCGAGGAAATCCTGAATGCCGACGACATGCGAGAAAGCGGCATCAGCGAATTCGACGACGTCGACATCACCAGCACGGCCCGCGACGGCAGCACCCGTCATCTGCAGGGCTACACGGCGATTCCCTACGACATCCCGCGAGGCTGCGCCGCGGGGTACATGCCCGAGATGAACGTCCTGTGCGCCCTCGGTGATCACAGCTCCCAGAGCGATCAGCCTCTGATGAAGCACGTCACCATCACCGTGGAACGCTCAGCGAGCAGCGGCTAACCGGCGCCGCGGATCACGACCGAGCTTGCTGTGAAGCTCGGTCGCCGTGCCGCCGCTTGGACAAGGCGAGCGCCTTCTGGTCCAGGTAATGCTTCGCAGCAAGCAGTCCGACGAAGATCAGCCCCATGCCGATGTGGAGCCCTCCCGCCAGCTCACCTCGCGGCGCTGCGACCACGTGGAACGCGATCAACCCGGACGCGACCAGGACGGCCGCGCAGGCCCAGACGAGCGGCCGGTTACGCATAGCGCACATCCACCTTTCCGTCGTGCACAGACGATCACGAGCGAGCACGGCCTACAGCCGCGTGTACACCTCGATATCGCGTTCGAAGTCGCTGATCGCCGAAGCCGACAGCGTCGGGCGCGCCTCGGCGATCGCTTGCAAGTAGTCCTCGGTGGTGGCGAGTTCCCCGCTCGCCTCGAACACGTCACGTTCAAAAGCCGCTTGCGCACCCTGACGTGCCGCGAATTCGATGTCGGCCGGGGTGAAGAACTCACTCCGCTCGACCAGCAGGTCCAGGTCGACGTTGTCGCGTGCTGGTCCGAGGTAGCGCGACCACACGGCCCGACGCGCAGGCCGATCCGGCGGACCGACCGGGATGATGTAGTCGAAACGCCCCGGTCGAAGGAACGCCGGGTCCAACGAGTGCACCGAATTGGTGGCGCAGACCAGCAGCCGGTGATCGTGCTCGCGGAACCCGGGGATCAACTTCAGCAGCTCGTTGGTCACACCGTGCGCTGGGCCCGCCGAGGGCGTCGAGCGAGTACCCGCGATCTCCTCGACCTCGTCGATGAACAGCACGACGTCATCGAGCTCTTCCAGCTGGGCGAAGACCTCCCGCAGTGACGCCGCCAGTCCGTCCGGCGACGAGGCCGCCAGTCGCGAGGGGAAGAGTTCGACGAATGGCCAGTTCAGTCTGGAGGCGATCGCCTTGGCGAAGCTGGTCTTGCCGGTGCCGGGCGGCCCGAACAGCACGGTGGCCTTCGGCGGCAACACACCGTGCCGTTCCGCCTGCTCGCGGTGCGTGATCGGCAGCACGACCCGGCGTTCGATGACGTCCTTCTCCCGCTGCATCCCGGCGAGCTCATCCCATCGTCCCGGCGGGATGAGGCTGCCGCCGAGGTGTTCGAGCATGTCGACATCAGCTGGGTCGAGTTCCTCGACCTTCTCGAAGTAGGTCAAATCGGTGCGCGGGCGGTAGCCGGAATTGGCCATCGCCTTCTCCCCAGCCGCTCCCTCGGGAACCAGGCTCGCTATGCGGTGCACGCCCTGATGACGCAGCTTCTTCTCGAGCTCGGTGAGCAAAGCGCTGCCGATGCCACGGTTGCGCCAACGACTGTCCAGCGCGAACAGAGCCAGCCATGCCCGTTCGCCTTCCACTCTCGCCGCCGCCATCCCGACGACGTCGTCCTGGACGACCGCGACCATCGCCGGGTGACCGGACTGCGCCATCGACACCACCTCGGCGGCCGAGAAAACCGGTTCCGCACCTTCGCGACTCTGATCCCAGATGTGGATCGCCTGATCCAGGTCGTCGCCGTGGAAATCGCGCACCCGCCACACCGGCACGACACACCCCCTCGAATCTCGCGCGGTGGAGACCGGACCGCCGCGTACAAGGCCGTGACCGAAGTACAGCACCACACCATCCACTGTGGCCAAGACGCGTTTCCGATGGGTCGATCGGCGCGTCCTATCAGGACGCAAGCGGTCGAGCAGTAACCTCCCGAACGCGCAGCCGCGCACCATGTTCTCGTGCGAATCGAGCGCCGCAGCCCCTAGGCGTGTCCTCGGGAGTCACCCTCGGTGGGCATCGGCAGGGTGCGCTCCTCGTGATCGAGTTCTCGCTGGAGCAAGCGCAGATCGCTGTCCGGCAAGCGCCCGGCATCACGCCACTTGAGGAGTTCGTCGTGCTGGGCGTCCAGCACACCGCGGCGCACCCGCAGCGCGGACTCGTAGTCGGCCGAACGCGGTGTGGCCGGATCCTCCTCGAGAAACGCCGCTTGGTCGGCGTGCCGTCGGCGGCGTGCGATCAGGCTGTTGCGGATGCTGGCGGCTGCCTGCTCGGAGAGCTGCTCGTCGCGCACCAGTTCGTCAAACCTGATCAAAGCGGCGTCAGCCGCGGCGATGCGCGCGTAGTTGCGCAGCCGCGCTTGATCCACCAGATCGGCGCGTGTTCCCAGCACGCGCACGAGCGGTCCGAACGTCAGGCCCTGACCGACCAGCGTGACCAGCACGACCACGTACGCGGACAGCAGTAGAAGATCACGCGCGGGGAAAGCGGCACCGGAGTCAGTCGTTTCCGGGATCGCGAACGCCGCGGCCAGGGTGATCACGCCGCGAGTGCCTGCCCAGCTCAACGCGGTGATTTCCCGACCTGACAACGCCTTTTCGGCAGTTCTGCGGTCATCGAGGCCACCGAGCCTGCTCCGCAAGCGGCGCGGCACGTGCTGTGTGAGCACCAGCCAGGCAGGTCGTACCAGCAGCACCCCGCCCAGCGTGGCCGCGACGGCGGTGACCACGGTTGCCGGCGGGTACTGCTCGACGCCGCGCACCACCTCCGGCAGCTGCATGCCGATGAGCAGGAACACCACGCCCTCGAGCAGAAAGTTGACCAGCCGCCACACCGCGCTGATCTGGATCCGGCTCGCGCTGCTCTGCAACCGCGGGTTCTGATGTCCGATGATCAAACCAGCCACGACGACCGCGAGGATCCCCGACACCCGGCACAGTTCGGCCAAGACGTAAGCCACGAACGGCGTGGCCAGCGAGACCGCGTTGACCAGGATGGCATCGGTCAGGAACGGCCTGGTCGATCGCACCAGCAACGCGACCGCACTCCCGATGCCCAACCCGCCGAGCACCGCGAGCACGAACGTCCCGGCAGCCGATCCGGCATCGAACTGCCCGCCGACCGCGACAACCAGCGCCAGCTGGTACACCGTCAGCGCCGTGGCGTCGTTGAGCAGACCCTCGCCCTCGATCAGCGTCGACAACCGGCCGGACAGCTGAGCACGTCGCCCCACGGCGAGCGCGGCCACGGGGTCCGGAGGAGCTACGGCAGCTCCCAGCACGACCGCCGCGGCCAACGGGACCACCGGCACCAGCCACGCCACCACACCGCCCACGGCGAACGCCGTTACCAGCACCAACAGCACGGACAGGCTGATGACTGCCCGGAGGCGGTTGCGCAGCGCCAGCAAGCTCGAGTTGAGCGCCGCGTAGTACAGCAGCGGGGGCAGCACCAGGTCGAGCACGACCTGCGGATCCAACCGCACGGTCGGCCCGGGAAGCGCCGCGTACACCAGCCCGACCACAGCGAGCGCGACCGCGTCGGGCAGACGCGTCCACCGACCGGACTGGCCCACCAGCACCACGACACCGACCACCGCCAGCGCGAAGCCGACCTCACCAAGCATGGGCACACCTCCACCCGAGTGAATCCGCCCGCGAACCAGGACAGCGGAGCATCATCCCCGGTAGTCCGGCCAGCTGACGGCCGCCGCGCCGATCACTCGTCCGACGGAGGGGCGGTTCCGAGCGTGCCCGCGATCTCCGCGTTCTGGGCGGTGCGCCGCAACGCTCGAGCCAGCACCGGCCCCGGCTCGGCGGCGCTGGTGACCAGCGCGATCGAAGACCGCAACGACGGCGCCTCCAAGCGCAGCACCCTGGCACCCGCAGGTGGCCGCAGGGTCCGCAGCCACGTCTGCGGAATGATGCAGGCCCACCGGCCGGTTCCCACGTGCGCGAGCAGCGAGACGAACGAATCCGTTTCCAGCCGCGGTGTCAGCTTCAGGTCGTGCGCGGCCAATGCCGCGTCGATGAGCTGGCGCCCGCGCATTCCCTCGTTGAGCAGGCACATCGGCAATTCGAGCGCATCCGACCAGCTGATGGTGTCCGCGTAGCCTGCTACCAGTTCGCCATTGGCGACCAGCACGTGCTGTTCCTCGTAGAGCGGGTGGACGAGGACGTCCGAGACGTCCTGGTCGTCGGGGTAGACGAGACCGGCATCCAGCTCGAACCGGCGAATGCGATCGACGATCTCGCTCGATCGCAAGCTGGTTTCGAGATGCACGTTCACCAGAGGATGTTCGGCGCAGAACGGATCGGTCAGCAACGCGACCGTGCCCGAGGCCGCCGGGATCACGCCCAGCCGGAGCCGGCCGGTGAGCCCGGTTTGCAGGGCCGCGACCTCTTGCTTGAGGCTGTCGTGCTCGGCCAGGATCCGCCGCGCCCACAGCACCAGCCGCTCCCCCTCCGGGGTCAGCCCCTCGTAGTTGTGCCCGCGCCAGACCAGCGGCACTCCGAGTTCGTGCTCGAGCTTGCGAATGGCCTCGGACAACGCCGGCTGCGAGACATAACAAGCACTTGCCGCTCGCGCGAAGTGGCGCTCCCGCGCCAAGGCGACGAAGTACTCAAGCTGGCGGAATAGCATGACCCATTTGACCACACCGTTCTAGCCCGGTCGACTGAACACCCGCAGGTGAGCGCCGACGCGGAGCCGACCGATAAGCCACCCTTATCGCCTGTTCGAAATCACCACTTGGACATCTCGGATCCAGCGGCAGATAATTCCTGTAACCAATTGCGATGAAATTCGCGGCAAAGGGGCCGGAATTCACGCGGGATGCCGTCGCGGCATTTCCCAGAACGCAGAATTCGATGTGATCGCGGGCAGGACGGTGCGCTACCGCACCGACGCGATCGGGAGGTTCCCTTGCGCGCTGTTCGTCGACAGGAGCACCTGCGGTCGGTCCGCGGGCACGTCCGCCTCCTCATCAGGATGAGCCCGTCCGACAGGGACCACGTGCACGCGTTCCGGGTCGCGCTGGGCCTGTTCTTCCCCGGAATCCTGGTGTTGCTGTCCGGCCACTACGAGATGCTCGTCTACGCCGTGTTCGGTTCCTTCACCGGGATGTACGGGCGAGCCGAGCCATACCGCCTCCGCTTGAGACATCAAACCCAAGCAGGCGCGATCCTCGTGGCCTCGGTGAGCACCGGCGTTCTGCTCTCCGAGCTTCAAGCCCCTCCTTGGGCACTCGTCGCGGTCGCGGTCTGCTGCGCGACCCTGATCTCGTTGCTGACCGACACCTTGGACCTGCGTCCTGCGGGCCCCTTCTTCGGCATCTTCGCGCTCGGCACCACCGCCACCATCCCGGCAGGTCACGTGCCGTACGACCTCGCCGTGGGCATCTGCCTGGGCACCGCGCTGTTCTGCCTGCTCGTGTCCCGCATCGGGACCGCCAGGACCACCCCGGGCGAGCGCAGCACCCGCGATACCAACCGCCGGCGCCCGTGCGCGTTCGACCTGCTGATCCACGCTGCGCGCTACGCCCTCGCGATCTCGGTCGCCGGTACGTGCGGCCTGTTGCTCGGCACCGAGCACGCCAACTGGGCGATGGTGTCAGCCGCCGTGCCCTTGGCCGTCATCGACAAGGCGAACCTGCTCGACCCCGGTATCCACGACGTCGTCCACCGCGGAATCCACCGCGTCCTGGGAACGCTGACCGGCCTCGTCGCCACCGCGCTGCTGCTGGCCCCCGATTTCGGCAGCACCGTGCTCGCCGTCCTCGTGATCGTGCTGCTGTTCCCGACGGAACTGTTCATGATGCGCCACTACGGCATCGCTCTCGGCTTCTTCACGCCGTTGATCATGTTGATGACCCAGCTCGCCGACCCGTCCGACCCGCTGACGATGCTCACCGATCGCGGCATCGACACGCTGATCGGGGTCGCCGCCGGCATCGCGATGGCGGTGCTCGTCAGACGGCCGAAGCTGAGGTCGAGCCGGAACCGGTCCCACCTCAGCACAGCGTTCCGCACCTGACGACGGTTCCGGCCATGCCGTTACGCGGATTCGAACGTCAGCCGTTCGGCTCCGGAGTAGACGTTCATCGACTCACCACGCAGAAAACCGATCAGCGAGAGTCCGCTGTCTTCGGCGAGTTCCACGGCCAGCGACGAAGGCGCGGACACGGCCGCCAAGGCGGGGATCCCGGCCATCACGGTTTTCTGAACCAGCTCGAACGAAGCCCGGCCGCTGACCATGAGAATGGTTTCACGCAGCGGGAGCAGGCCAGACCGCACGGCGTTTCCGATGACCTTGTCGACGGCGTTGTGCCGCCCGACGTCCTCGCGTACGCAGATGAGTTCACCATCGGATGTGAACAGTCCGGCCGCGTGCAGTCCGCCTGTGCTGTCGAACACCCGCTGGGCGGACCGCAACACATCGGGCAAGGACGTGAGCGTGGCCGGGTCGATTTCCAGCGGGTCATCGGCGATCGGCCACGTCGTCGTCGTGCGAATCGCATCCAGGCTGGCCTTTCCGCACACCCCGCACGACGAGGTGGTGTAGAAGTTGCGTTCCAGTGATGCCTCGGGTTCCGGGGTTCCTGGCGCCAGTGCGACATCGACGACGTTGGAGGTGTTGACACCATCGGCCATGGCACCCGCGCAGTATCGGATGGACATGACGTCCTCGGCCGCACGCACCGCGCCTTCGCTCACCAGGAACCCGGTCGCGAGATCGAAATCGTGACCAGGAGTGCGCATGGTGACCGTGACCGGACGCCCGCCGATGCGGATCTCCATCGGGTTCTTCGGCAGCGAGGGTGTCGGGCCGTTGCGACTGCCTGCCATCGCGGATGCGCAACACCGGACGTCTGACGGTCACTCTTCCCATCGTGTTCTCCTTCTACGGCGTCCCCGGCCCGGCCGGGCAGCGCTCGGGGTCAGGCTGCGTTCCATGAACCGCGGGCAGGCGCCCGCCCCGCGTTCCGGGAGCGAGCGCCTGCCGGGTCTCGTCAACTCGCGCTGGCGGCGGGTTCCAGGCGCACGAGCACACCCTTCGAGGTGGGCGTGTTGCTGGTGTCGGCCACGCTGCCCAGTGGGACCAGGACGTTGGTCTCCGGATAGTAGGAGGCCGCGGACCCGCGCGCCGCCGGGTAGGCGATCACCCGGAAGCCCGGTGCCCGCCGTTCGACACCGTCGTGCCACACGCTCACCAGGTCCACCTCGGTCTGATCGGCGATGCCCAGCTCGTCCAGGTCCGCCGGGTTCACCAGCACGACCCGCCGTGCGTTGTGGATACCGCGGTACCGGTCGTTCAACGCGTACGGAATGGTGTTCCACTGGTCGTGCGAGCGCAGTGACTGCAGGACCAGATATCCCTTGCCCGGTTCCATGCTCTCGAACTCGTTGCAGGTGAAGACCGCTTTTCCGGTCGCGGTGGGGTACGTGCCGCTGTTCACCGGGTTCGGCAGCGCGAACCCACCGGGATCGGCCACCCGGGTGTTGAAGTCCTCGAAGTCGGGCAACACGCGCGAGATCCGGTCGCGGATCGTGTCGTAGTCGGCCTCGAACCCCTCCCACGGGATGTCGGGATCGTCCCCGAGCACGCGGCGGGCCAGCCGGGCGAGGATGGCGACCTCGCTGAGGAGCCGATCCGATGCCGGCTCGAGCCGTCCACGGGAGGCGTGGACCATGCTCATCGAGTCCTCGACCGTGACGAACTGCTCGCCTCCGGCCTGGATGTCGCGATCGCTTCGCCCCAAGGTGGGCAGGATCAGGGCAGTCTCACCGCACACGGTGTGCGATCGGTTGAGCTTGGTGGAGATGTGCGCGGTCACCCGGCACTGCCGCATCGCCTTCTCGGTGACCTCGCTGTCGGGGGTGGCGCGGACGAAGTTGCCCGCCACGCCGAGGAAGAACCGCGCGCGGCCGTCCAGCATGGCGCGAATCGAGTCGACCGAGTCCCAGCCGTGCTCGGTCGGCGGTGTGAATCCGAACTCGTGCTCGAGGGAGTCGAGGAACTCCTGCGGCATCTGCTCCCACACACCCATCGTGCGGTCCCCCTGCACGTTGCTGTGCCCGCGCACCGGGCACACCCCCGCCCCGGGTTTGCCGATGTTCCCGCGCAACATCAGGAAATTGATGACCTCGCGGATCGTGGCCACGCCGTGCTTGTGCTGGGTCAAGCCCATCGCCCAGCACGCGATGACACTGCCGCTGGCGAGCACGCGATCGCGGACCTGCTCGATCTCCTGACGAGTCAGGCCTGTCGCCGAAAGCACGTCTTCCCACGACAGCTCGCGCGCCTGCCTGGCGAACTCCTCGAACCCCGTGGTGTGCGCACGGATGAACTCGTGGTCCAGGACGGTGCCGGGGGCGGCATCCTCGGCCTCGAGCAACAGCAGGTTCAAGGCCTTGAACAACGCCAAGTCGCCGCCGGGGCGGATCTGCAGGAACTGGTCGGCGATCTCGGTCCCCCGCCCGAGGACACCGCGCATCTTCTGCGGGTTCTTGAACCGCATCAGCCCGGCCTCCGGCAGCGGGTTCACCGCCACGACCTCGCCACCGTTGCGCTTCGTGTTCTCCAACGCCGAGAGCATCCGCGGGTGGTTGGTGCCCGGGTTCTGGCCGATCACGAAGATCAGGTCGGAGTGGTGCATGTCGTCCAGGCTGACGCTGCCCTTGCCGATGCCCAGCGTTTCCTGCATCGCGAACCCGCTGGACTCGTGGCACATGTTGCTGCAGTCGGGCAGATTGTTCGTGCCGAACGCCCGCGCGAACAGCTGCAGCAGGAAGGCCGCCTCGTTGTTGAGGCGCCCCGAGGTGTAGAACAGCGCCTCGTTGGGGGAGTCGAGCGCGCGCAACTCCCCGGCGATCAGATCGAGGGCCTCGTCCCAGTCGATGGGCTCGTAGAAGTCGGAATCCGGGCGCTTGACCATCGGCTCGGTGAGCCGTCCCTGCTGGTTGAGCCAGTAATCCGACTTCTCGTCGAGCTCGGAAACCGGGTGCTGCCGGAAGAACTCGGCGGCGACACGCCTGGTGGTCGCCTCGTCGTTGATGTGCTTGGCGCCGTTCTCGCAGTACTCGTTCATCGGCCGGTGCTTGGGATCCGGATCCGGCCAGGCACATCCCGGGCAGTCGATCCCCTTGCCCTGGTTGAGGTTCAGCAGCGTCAGCGCGGTCCGTCGCGGCGAGGTCTGGCTGAGCGAGTACTGCATGGCGTGCGTGACGGCCGGCACACCTGTCGCCCACGTCTTCGGTGGGGTGACCTTCAGGTCGTCGTCGGGATCTTCCATCCTGCTCATGTTGTGACCAATCCCCTAATCGCCCGTCGGGCGCGAAAATCGCGTAGCGACGGACTTCAAAAATCCAGTCGGCAACGAGCGAACGCCGAATCCGAAACAAAGTCAAAGAACAAGAAGATATCGTCCGATAAGCAGCTTTTACCATCACGAACCACGAAGCTCCGCGTTCGCCGAAAAACGTTGCCACTGACGGAGTTGCAGGCATTCTGCCACGACCGCTCACGAGCATTCCAGCCCAGACGTGCCCAGCATCACGCACACCGGACAGACCTCGACCGCGCGCAAGTGCACCCCAACAGGAAACAACCGGAGCAATCATTCAGCCATCAATAGGCGCTGGTTATCAACCCTTCGAAAACACCACTTTGACCCGCCAAGGAAAAGCGACAAAGGTGGTCGTCGTCAAGATTTCGCGTTTCCCGCGACGTGTCGATGCAATCCCGGCACGTCCAGGCGCGCGGCCGAGGAGGAGTTGACGTGTACACGGCACTGGCCGAGGACACTCTCGCGCGGTGGCAATTCGGGCTCACGACCGTCTACCACTACATCTTCGTCCCGCTGACCATCGGTCTCGCGGCCATCACCGCCGGCCTGGAGACCGCATGGGTGCGCACGGACCGTGAGAAGTACTTCCACGCCACCAAGTTCTGGGGGAAGCTCTTCCTCATCAACATCGCTCTGGGTGTGGTCACCGGGATCGTGCAGGAGTTCCAGTTCGGGATGAACTGGTCGGCCTACTCCCGGTTCGTCGGCGACGTCTTCGGCGCACCGCTGGCGATGGAGGCACTGCTGGCCTTCTTCTTCGAATCCACCTTCATCGGGTTGTGGATCTTCGGTTGGGACCGGCTTCCGAGGAAGATCCACTGCGCGTGCCTCTGGATCGTGTCACTCGGCACCGTGCTGTCTTCCTACTTCATCCTGGCCGCGAACTCCTGGATGCAGCACCCGGTGGGCTACCGGATCGACCCGGCAACCGGCAAGGCCCAGCTCACCGATATCGGCGCCGTGCTCTTCCAGAAGACGACCGTGGTCGTGGTCGCGCACACGCTGACCGCCGCCATGCTCACCGCTGGCGCCTTCGTCGTCGGCATCTCCGCACTGCACCTGTGGCGCGACAGCCGGCGCAAGAACCGAGGCGCGCCCGTGGACACCAAGGCGGTGGCCGCCATGCGCAGCTCACTCCGGCTGGGTCTGGTGCTGGCCGCGATCGCCGGCCTCGGCACCGCTCTCTCCGGTGACAGCCTCGCGAAGGTGATGTTCGAGCAGCAGCCGATGAAGATGGCTTCCGCCGAAGCTCTCTGGGAGACCGAGCGATCGGCGCCCTTCTCGGTGTTCGCCTACGGCGACGTCGCCGAGGGGCGCAACGAAATCGATGTGCAGATCCCCGGAGTGCTGTCCTTCCTCGCGCACGGTGACTTCAGCACTCCGGTGCCCGGGATCAACGACATCGCCGCGGCCGAGGCCGCCGCATTCGGCGGACAGCCCGCCGACTACCTGCCGCAGGTCGCGATCGCCTACTGGGGTTTCCGCGTCATGATCGGCACTGGAATGGTCTCCTTCTTGGTCGGTGTTGCGGGCCTGTGGCTGACCCGCAATAGGTTGTGGCTCTCGCCGCAGTATCGGACACGCCATGACGCGGTCCCGCGGCTGATGGTCACGCACAACCGCGAGTTGAGCACCACGGCCTCGGCGTGGGCCTGGCGGATCGGCCTGTTCACCCTGGCGTTCCCGCTGATCGCCAACGCCAGTGGTTGGATCTTCACCGAAATGGGACGCCAGCCCTGGGTCGTCTACGGCTTGATGCGCACCGCCGATGCCGTGTCCCCAGCTGTGTCGACTACCGAGCAACTCATCACGCTGCTGGGCTTCGCCGGGCTCTACCTGACCCTGGCGATCGTCGAAGTCCGCTTGCTGGCGAGGTACGCCAGCGCAGGGCCCCCGACCTCCGAACGGCCACCCCGGGCCTCCACTGTGCCTTCACGCCCGTCCGAACACGCTGAGAAGCCGCTCTCGTTCGCGTACTGATCCGAGAGGAAGCAGGATCATGCAACTCCCCGACGTGTGGTTCGTCGTCATCGCTGTGCTGTGGACCGGGTACTTCTTCCTGGAGGGCTTCGACTTCGGCGTCGGCATCCTGACCAAGCTCATCGGCCGGAGCAGCAAGGAACGCGGCGCGCTGATCAGCACGATCGGTCCGGTGTGGGACGGCAACGAAGTGTGGCTCATCACCGCAGCGGGCGCCACCTTCGCCGCATTCCCCGACTGGTACGCCACCATGTTCAGCGCCTTCTACCTGCCGACCTTCATGATCCTGGTGGGCTTGATCGTGCGGGGCCTCGCCTTGGAGTATCGGGCGAAACGGGACGATCTCCGTTGGAAGCGCAACTGGGACGTCATCCTGTTCTGGTCTTCGCTGGTGGTTCCGTTCCTGTGGGGCATGCTGCTGGCCAACCTCGTCCGAGGGCTTCCGATCGGAGCCGATGGCGTCTACCTCGGTACCCTGGCTGACCTGTTCAATCCTTACGCGGTGCTCGGTGGGCTGCTCACGGTGGTCCTGTTCACGTTCCACGGAGCGGTCTTCGCTGCGCTGAAGACCGACGGTGCGATCCGCGGACGTGCGCGTGACCTCGCGGTCAAGGCGGGCCTGATCACCCTCGCGCTGGCGGCCTTCTTCCTGGTCTGGACGAGCGTGGAGTTCGGGGCGCCCGCCAGCACCCCGATCGCGATTCTCGGACTGGCCGGTCTGATCGCAGCGCTCGAGGCCAACCGTCGTGCCCGAGAAGGCTGGGCTTTCGTCTTCTCCGGTGTGAGCGTGGTCGCGGTGACCGTGACGTTGTTCCTCGCTCTCTACCCGGACGTCGTGCCCTCCACGCTGACCGCGCAGTGGAGCCTGACCGTCGACAACGCCGCCTCCGGCGACTACAGCCTGCAGATCATGACCTGGATCGCGGGCTTCGCGACCCCTCTCGTGCTGCTCTACCAGGGTTGGACCTACTGGGTCTTCCGCCAGCGAATCGGCGCGCCCCCCACGCCCGCGCCAACACCGGCGGATCGTCTTCCCGGCCAAGCCACGACCACCGAAGCGGGCAAGGAGGGCCGTAACCATGTCAGCCGGTAGAACCAGGCCGAAACATCACGCGAGACCGCACGGTCACCTCACAACATGGACGAAAGCACGAAAAATCGCGCGAGACACAGGAGTCGCGATGCCCGCACGCACCCGGAAACTTCCTGAGGCGCTCGGTCACACGCTCGCCGAGCCGTTGACCGCGCTGACAGACCTTCCGGCGTTTGACACCTCCGCGATGGATGGCTGGGCCGTCGCCGGGCCAGGCCCCTGGACGATTCACGAATCCACCACGCTCGCCGGCCAGGAACCTGCGCGGCTGCCCGACGGGGCTGCCGTCGGCATCGCCACCGGTGCTCAACTTCCTGCCGGGGCGAGCGCAGTGCTGCGCTACGAGCACGGACACGTCGAGGGTTCCACCGCGCTGCTGTGGGAACTCGGCACCGCGAGTTCCCCGACGCCCGGCCGCGACGTCCGCCCACGCGGCCAAGAGTGCAGTCGTGGCGAACCACTGCTGCCGGCGGGCAGCACGGTCACGCCCGGCGTGCTGGGACTCGCCGCGGCAGCCGGATACGACCACCTCGCGGTGCACCAGCGCCCCACCGTCGAGCTCCTGGTGCTCGGGGACGAACTGCTCGACACCGGCCTCCCCCACCAAGGCCGCGTCAGGGACGCGCTGAGCCCCATGCTCGAGCCTTGGCTGCGTTGCGCTACCGAGGTGATCACTCGCCGCCTGGTGTCCGATGACCGCGATTCGCTGCTCAACGCCGTTCGCCACTCCCCCGCGGACGTGGTGATCACGACCGGCAGCACGGCCGCGGGGCCAGTCGACCACCTGCACGCGGTGCTGGCCGAGATCAACGCACGCTTGCTGGTCGACTCCGTGGCGGTGCGACCGGGCCACCCCATGCTGCTGGCCGAGCTGCCGAACTCAGCCGACGGTCGCGCCCGTCGACTCGTCGGGCTTCCCGGCAACCCGTTGGCTGCCGTGGCCGGAATCGTCACCCTGGCCATGCCCCTCCTAGAGCGCCTCAGCGGGCGTCCCGCGATCGACTTCCACCAGGTGCGAGGCACCACCGAACTCCCGTGGCATTCGGACAACACCAGGCTGGTGCCGGTGCGGCTTCACAACAACACCGCACTCCCCCTGCCGTTCCACGGGCCAGCGATGTTGCGCGGCCTCGCCGCAGCCGACGGACTCGCGGTGGTGCCGCCAGGTGGTGTCCTCGCCAGCGCCACCGCCGAGTTCCTACCCATGCCGCGCCCGTGGTAGCCGCGGCCCATCGTGACGCACCTCCCCGCGTGGCCCAGACGTCACTGTCAACCGAACGAGGTGACTGACATGGGTGCTGGATCAGGCGACTCCACTTCCAGACCCGGCAACGCGCTGTCCCCGCTCGGGGCACTCCCGAAGCTGTCGGCTTCGGCACGACGTGCCCTGACGTTGATCGGCTTTCTCTCTGCCTGCAATGCCGTGGCACTGATCGTCCAAGCCTGGGCGATCGCCACAACCCTGGCTCCCGTTGTGACGGGAGGCTCCGTCCATCCCGAGCGACTTCTCGTCCTCGCGGGCTCCATCGCGGCGCGAGCCGCGTTGGCGTGGAGCATGGAGTTCGCGGCAGCTCGCGCGGCGACCGGAGCCAAGGAGGAACTGCGGGCTCTGCTCGTCGACGCGGCTCTGCGACGTGGACCGGAGTGGATCCAGCGACGTGGTCCGGCCCAGCTCACCGCACTGGCGACCAAAGGGCTCGATTCGCTCGACGCCTACTTCACCAAGTACCTACCGGCCTTGGTCAACGCGGCGATCGTGCCACCGTGCGTGGGGGCGTGGATCCTGTTCTCAGACTGGGTGTCGGCGATCGTCATTGCGCTCACCGTGCCCTTGATCCCGCTGTTCGCCTGGCTCGTCGGGCATTACACCGAGAAGCGCAGCGCCGCCGCCCTGGACGCGCTGCAGCGGTTATCTGCACGAATGCTCGAATTGGTCCGCGCCCTGCCGGTTTTCACCGCGTTCGGCCGAGCGAGTGCCCAGGTCGCGATCGTGCGCGAGCTCAGCGACCAGCAGCGGCGCACCACCGCAGCGACACTGCGCGTGGCCTTCTTGTCAGCGCTGGTGCTGGAGCTGTTCTCCTCGCTGTCGGTCGCCATGGTCGCCGTCGGCATCGGACTGCGATTGGTCTCAGGCGAGCTGGACCTGGCGACCGGGCTAGTCGTCCTCGTGCTGGCGCCGGAGTGCTACCTACCGCTGCGAGCAGCCGGCGCGGCCCATCACGCCAGCGAGGACGGCGTGGAAGCCGTCCGACGAGTCGACGGCATCGTGGGTACGACAAGTCCTGCGCACGGTCGGCGCGTGCCCGGCCGCGGTCCCCTGGTGGTGGAGGGTTTGTCGGTTGTCCGCCGCGAGCGCCGCGCCCCCGAGGGGTTCAACTGCAGCGCGCGGGCCGGGGACATCGTCCGTCTTGAGAGATCCGGGGGGCTGGGACCGAGCGGCAGCGGGAAGTCGACTGTGTTCGCCGCCCTGCTCGGGTTCGTCGCCGCTGACGAAGGCCGGATCAGCTGCGGCGGAGTTGACATCGACCAGTGCGATCCAGCCGAATGGCGGCGCCTATTCGCCTGGATCCCGCAACGTCCGACCTTTACCGGCGGAACGGTCGCCGACGAGTTGGCGGTCGCCACGTCTGACCAGCCCGACGGCCTCGACCCTTCGTGCGCGCTCGGCCAGGTGAGTGCGGCGCACCTCGTGCACCGTAGGGTGGATTCGCTGTCCACCGGCGAGCGCCAGCGGGTCGCCGTGGCCCGGGCCTTGCTCCGGCTGCAGGGCCACGCGCGCATCCTGCTGGCCGATGAACCAACCGCGAGCCTCGACGCCGCGAACGCGCGCAAGGTCAACGACGCGCTCCGGGACTCCGCCGATCGCGGTGCCGCGGTGCTGCTGGCAAGCCACCGCCCGGACACGGCCGCGACCACGCCTGATACCGACGCGGTCACCGACATCCCGGCAGCGCCGGAGGCGCCCCCCGCACGAGCCCGGCTCCGCGACCTGGTCAGCTCGCGCATGCTGATCGGAGCGGGTATCGGCTCGTTATCCCTGCTGTCAGGCATCGCACTGGCAGCGACCTCGGCCTGGCTCATCGCCCGGGCCTCGCAACAACCACCGATTCTCTCGCTGTCCGTCGCAGTCGTCGGTGTCCGCGCCTTCGCCTTGTCCCGCGCTGTGCTGCGCTACCTCGAACGACTCGCGACCCACGACGCCGCGCTGCGGGACGCCGGTCGTTTGCGCGTCAGGCTGTGGGAGGCGCTCGTGCGCCTCGGCCCGGTGCGCGCCGCCCGCTACCGCCGCGGCGACGGTCTAGCCCACCTGGTCGATGACGCCGACGTGGTGCGCGACCTCGTCCCCCGGGTCATCGTGCCCCCAGCCGTAGCCATCGTGGCTGCGCTCGGCGCCATCGTCATCGAGTTCGCCGTGCTGCCGGCTGCTGGAGCGGTGCTCGGCGGTGCGCTGCTCATCGCCGCGATCGACGGTCCGATCGCGGCTCTCGCGGCAGAACGCCGAGCGACAGCCGCCGCCGAGGAATCCCGACGGGACGTGGCCGCCCACGTGCTGGCGCTGCTCGACGGTTCCGCTGAACTGCTGGCGTTCGGCGCCGATGGTGCCCGGCGCACCGAACTCGCCGTTGCGGACGCGCAACTCGGGCGCCGCGCCCGCCGCGGCGCGTTCGGTGCTGGTGCGGCCAGTGGCCTGATCACCCTCGCTATCGGAATCGCGGTTCTCGGCGGCTGCTGGCTGGGCACGGACGCCGTCGCGCGGGGCGTGCTCGCACCGGAGCTCGCACCGCTGCTGGTCCTGGTCCCGCTCGCGGCCACCGAGGCAGTCGGGCTCCTCCCCGCAGCAGCGCAGCACTTGCGCTCCCTGCGGAAAGCGCAGGCGCACCTGGAAGCGGTGCTCGCGGCGCCCCCGACCAACGACCCCCGCACGAGGTCCGATGGTGCCGTCGAGCTCGACGACGTGGTAGTCCACTGGCCTGGTGCGGGCCGACCGGCGTTGTGCGTGCCGCACCTGCGAGTTCCGGCCGGTGCGCACGTGGCCGTGGTAGGCCCCTCGGGTGGCGGCAAGTCGACGCTGGTGTCGGTGCTGCTGGGCTTCCTGCAACTCGAAAGCGGTCAGGTGAGGGCACCGCAACCGGTGACGTGGTGCCCGCAGGAACCGCAGCTCGTGGCGACGACGGTTCGGGAGAACCTGCTGCTGGCCGCACCGCGGGCCAGCGACGAACACATCGCGCAAGCGTTGCGCACTGCGGGATTGGACGAATGGCAGGACCGGCTGGACGCGTTCGTCGAACCCGGTGGGACCGCGCTTTCCGGTGGTGAGGCGCAGCGCCTCGCCTTGACCCGCGCGCTGCTGGTCGAGGACGCCCAGCTGGTGCTGCTCGATGAACCCACGGCGCACCTCGACATCGCCAAGGCCGATGAGGTGCTCGCCGAGATCAGCCGCGCCTGGCGGGGCCGGACCATCGTGCACGTGACGCATCGCTGGTCGGACACCGCGCACGCCGACATGGTGCTGCACATCCGGGACGGCGAGATCACGGTTGAGCACCCCACCGAGACCGGGTGGAAAAGCAGCCGGCTTGTCGATTCGCGTACCGCAACGCACGGGCGAGGACCGAACGACGGAGAGGACACGGCATGGCACGCCACGCTCGAACGCACCCAGCAGGACGTGGTCCGATGACGGCCGGAGTGGTGCTCGCCGGGGGATGCTCGAGCCGGATGGGGGCTGTCAAGGCATCACTGGAATGGCACGGTTCCACGTTCTTGCGCCACGTGACGGACGTGGTGGGCCGAGCCGTCGGTGGTCCCGTGATCGTCGTGCGGGCGCCGGGGCAAGCTCTGCCCGCGCTCGGATCGCAGGTGATCGTCTGCGACGACGCCGAACAGGGCCGCGGACCGCTGCACGGTCTGGCCACCGGGCTGGCCGTCGCGGAACGCGAGGGAGCGTCCCTGGCCTTCGCCTGCGCCACCGACCTCCCCCTGCTGCACTCCGCCTTCGTCGACGCCGTGCTCCGCGGCTTCACCGCCGCCGCGGCGGGCGACGACTGCGCCACACCGGACGCGGCGATACCCCGCATCCGGGGATTCCGGCAGCCGCTGGCCGCCGGTTATCGCACCAGCCTCACGCCCCACCTCTTTGCGCTGCTGGAAGCCGGGCGCTCGCGCCTGTCGGACCTCCTCGACAGCGTCGACGTGCACCTGCTCGACGAGGCGACCCTGCTCGCCGACGCGCGGCTGTTCGCAGCCGACCCCGACCTGGTGTCGGTGTTCAACGTCAACACCCCCGAGCAGTACCGGGCAGCGTGCGCGCGGCGGTTACCCGAGGTGGTCGTCGAGAAGTCCATCCTGGTGGGGACCGAACTCGTCGCGAGCGAGCGGCGGTGCGTCCGCGCGAGCACGCTCGGTGCAGCGGCCGAACAGTCAGGTGTGGAGCTCGACGGGCAGATCGTCGTGGCGGTCAACGGATCGTGCTTTCCCGCCGAGGCACAGTCGCCGTTGCAGTCCGGTGATGTCGTGATGTTGCTGACCGCTTCGCGTCCCGTTTCCGCGTAGGTTCGGCAATCTCGATTCATCCGCCGGCGAACGGGGGCAGCACGTCGAGTTCAGCGCCGTCGTGGACTTCGACGGAACGGTCCCGAACCGCCATACCGTTCAGCAGGAAGCTGCACGCGGTCACGACCGCGGCCAAGCGATCGCCGTGCGCCGCGGTGACAGCGTTGATGGTATCGCCAGCGGTCGGGGCGACCTCAGTCGACCTCCCGACTCGCACCACTTCCTCGGCGACACCCGCGGCCGCGCGCGCAGCCGCGAAGTACCGGACCCGAACACCGACCTGCTCGTGCACCGCAGTCATCGGCTCAACCTCCGATCGCGCTCATGGGCCGCGCAGGCCGCGCGAAACCAGCACCGTCGACACCGTGACCCGCGGCCTTCGCCCACATGGTGTCCTGCCACAGCCGGATCAACTCCTCGTCCTCGGCACCCGCTCGCATCGGACCGCGCAAATCGGTTTCCTCCGTGGAGAACAAGCAGGAGCGCAATTGCCCATCAGCGGTGAGGCGAGTGCGATCGCAGGCGGCGCAGAACGGTCGGGTGACCGAGCCGATCACGCCCACGGTCCCCGGTCCGCCGTCGACGAGCCAACGCTCAGCAGGAGCAGAACCGCGTTCGGCCGCGTGCGGTGTCAAAGTGAACTCGGTGCCCAGCAGATCGAGGATCTCATCGGCGGTGATCATCGCCGCACGGTCCCAACCGTGCTGCGCATCCAGCGGCATCTGCTCGATGAACCGCAGGTGATAGCCCCGTTCGAGGCAGAACCTCAGCAGGTCGCAGGCCTCGTGCTCGTTGCGACCCCGCATCAGCACGGCGTTGACCTTGACCGGCTCGAGCCCCGCGGCCTGCGCAGCTTCCAATCCTGCGATGACGTCGTGGAACCGGTCGCGACGAGTCAGCTCGCGAAAGATGTTCTGGTCAAGGGAATCCAGGGACACGTTCACCCGGTTCAGGCCGCTGCGGCGCAGATCATCAGCATACGAGCCCAGGTTGATACCGTTGGTCGTCAACGAGGTTCTCGGCCCGCTGGGCAGCCGCGAAGTCCTCGCGATGATCTCGACGAGATCCTTGCGCAAGAGCGGTTCACCACCGGTGAACCGCACGTTTCGCACACCGAGGCGCTCCACCGCGATCCCGATCAATCGGAGGATTTCCTCGGTGTCGAGCAGCTCCGCCCGTTTGAGCCAGGCGAGCCCTTCAGCCGGCATGCAGTACGTGCAGCGCAGGTTGCACTTGTCGATCAACGACACCCGCAAGTCCGTTGCGATCCGGCCGAAGCGGTCCACGAGTTGGGACGTATCCGGACGCATGTCCGACCCCGGATGCACACGATGCGGCATGCCGGGCATTCCCAAAGCCACCTCAGACATGGCGCCTCTCCCACGCACAGGTGACGACCCGCGTCGCGCACACGTCCAAACCTGCGCCTACCGAGATGGCTCGCTCATACAAAGGGGAACTGTGCTCGTCCATGCCCATCCTCGTCGATCACGCTGCACGCAGCGGTGAATCCGCTGACGTCCCAACCGCATTCTCCAGCGAGCGAGCGCGTACTTCCAATTCGCGATGTCAACCGATCGATAACCCACGCCGATGCCAAGAGCAGAAGCACAAGCCAAGCCCACCAGGATCCAGCGGTCAGTCCACCGGGCACCGACGCCTCGCTGCGATCGCTGCGCTTCGCCGCAGCCAGACTAGCCGTTGCGGAACGCGATCGCCGGACATCGGGCTCGTAGTCGATGCAGCGGGAAAAAGCACTGTCTATCGCACCATCGTCGGTTTCTCTTTGACTCCCCCGCACCGAGCGCTAAAGCTGTCGCGCGGTTGGTTTCAGCGTTCCCCAACACGGCGGGAAAGGGTCAGCGCCAACCGGGGTGCAGAACAACGGCATGGCCAGATCATGAATGCGTTCGAAGATCCCTGAGCTGTCCTGTCGGTCACTCCATGGAAGACGTGGAACACGACCAGAGCCTGATGCGGAATCGCCCCATCCGGATGCCCGAGGGCCCCGTCTCCGCGAGCAACGGCTTTTCCGAACCTGATCAGCACTGAGAGGACCACCATGCCGATTCCACTTCACGAGTCCTTGGAAGAGCAGGTCATGGCGGCGCAAGCGAAAGCGTCCCAACTCCGCAGCCCTGGACGCTATCTGCTTCTCGCATCGCTCGGCGGCGCCTTCATCGGCGTGGCCGTGGTCCTCCTGCTGATGGTGACCGGCCCGCTCAACACCGAGCACTCCGCATGGACCAAGCTGATGCAAGGCCTGGTCTTCGGCGTGGCGCTGACCCTGGTGCTCTTCGCAGGCTCCGAGCTGTGCACCAGCAACATGATGACCATGGTCCAAGGTTTGAGCCGCCGACGGGTCTCGCTCGTCGGCGCGGCGATGGTCATCGCCCTCTCCTTCGTCGGAAACCTTCTCGGTTCCGCCGTCTTCGCCTGGCTCGTGCACTCCGCCGGAGTCCTGGACGTCGCGGCTGACCCCGGCAATCCCGCACCCGGCGCGGCGATGCTGAGGAGCCTGCTGGGGACGAAGCTGACCGAAAGCCCTGAAGACCTCTTCTTCCGCGGGCTCCTCTGCAACTTCCTGGTCTGCCTCACCGTGTGGATGGCCGGCCGAACCCGTT
Source organism: Saccharopolyspora mangrovi (assembly GCF_035320975.1). Lineage (NCBI taxonomy): Bacteria > Bacillati > Actinomycetota > Actinomycetes > Pseudonocardiales > Pseudonocardiaceae > Saccharopolyspora > Saccharopolyspora mangrovi. The sequence goes on from NZ_JAWLNX010000002.1 coordinate 400,474, forward strand.
CCGATGGTGCCAAGATCGCTCTGGTCTTCTGGGGCCTTCTGGCGTTCGTCGGTTCGGGCTTCGAGCACGTCGTCGCCAACATGACCTGCTTCTCGCTCGGCCTGTTCGCACGCGTGCCCGGCGTGACGGCCGAGGCTTTCGCGAACAACCTCCTCTTCGTCGGCCTGGGCAACCTGGTGGGTGGCGGCCTGCTGGTCGGCGCAATCTACTCCGTCATCGCCCGCCCGTCCGCGCCCAAGACCGCACAGCACAACTCGTCTGCTCCCGCTATGGCCTCGGCCGACACGCAGACCGCGGTCGGAACGTCGACCGACAAAGCCTGATTCCGCTTCACCTGCGGTGGCTGGAAGATCCGTTCGCTGAAGCTGTACCAGTGCGCTCCAGCCTCACCAGCATTGCCTTCGCCGTCGGCTGATTGCTGATGTCAGCCACGCTTGCCAGTGGCAGCAGGACGTTGGTTTCGGGATAGTACGCTGCCGCGCAGCCACGCGTAGTCGGATACGAGACCACTTCGAAATCCTCCGCCCGGCGAACCACACCGTCCTCCCACACGCTCACCAAGTCAACGCACTCGCCTCCTGCGAGGCCCAAGTCAGTCAGATCGTCCGGGTTGACCAGGATGACGCGACGGCGGCCGTGCACACCTCGGTAACGATCGTTCTCCGTGTAGGGAATGGTGTTCCACTGATCGTGGGACCGCAGGGTCTGCAGCAGCAGATGCCCTTCGGGAATCTCCGGCATGTGCCGCGCATTACAGGTGAACAGGGCTTTCCCGGCAGGTGTGGGAAACACCCCCTCGTTCACCGGGTTCGGCAGCCGGATGCCACCGGGGCGGACCACTCGCCGGTTGAAGTCGTGGAATCCGGGGATCACGTTGGCGATCCGATCGCGGATCGTGCCGTAGTCGGATTCGAACATCTCCCATGGGATGTCCGTCGTTCGTCCGCCGAGCGTACGTCGGGCCAGACGGCACAGGATCGCGACCTCGCTGAGGAGCAAAGTCGACGCCGGCTGCAGGCGGCCCTGAGAAACGTGCACCTCGCTCGACGAGTCCTCGACGGTGACGAACTGCGCGCCATCCTGCTGGATGTCGCGCTCGGTGCGCCCGAGAGTCGGCAGGATGAGCGCGGTTCTTCCGCAGACGGTGTGGGAACGGTTGAGCTTGGTAGAGATGTGCGCGGTGAGTCGGCAATTGCGGAGCGCGTCTTCCGCGACGGCACTGTCCGGCACCGCGCGAACGAAGTTCCCCGCGACCCCGAGGAAGACCTTGATGCGACCTTCGTGCATCGCCCTGATCGTGTTCACCGAGTCCAGGCCATGCGCTCGCGGCGGATCGAAACCGAACTCGCGTTGGATCGCGTCCAGGAAATCGTCCGGCATCTGTTCCCAGATGCCCATCGTTCGGTCTCCCTGCACATTGCTGTGCCCGCGCACTGGGCACGCTCCGGTTCCTGCCCTCCCGAGATTTCCGCGCATCATCAGGAAGTTCACGATCTCCCTGATGGTGGCCACCCCGTGCTTGTGCTGCGTCACCCCCATTGCCCAGCAAACGATGACGCGCTCGTGGCGGAGCACCTCGTCCCGCACCGCCTCGATCTCCGCACGGTCAGTCCCGTCGCCGCGATGATCTCGTCCCACGAGATCGTTCGAACGTGCTGCGCGAACTCCTCGAAACCACTGGTGTTCGTGCGGATGAATTCGTGATCGAGCACGGCGCCGGGCCGCTCCTCCTCCGCCTCAAGCAGTAGCCGGTTCAGAGCCTGGAACAGCGCCAGGTCACCACCGCCACGGATGTGGAGGAACCGGTCGGCGATCGAGACTCCGCGACCGATCACCCCGCGCGGGCGCTGCGGGTTCTTGAAGCGCAGTAGTCCCGCTTCCGGCAGCGGGTTCACCGCGATGATCCGGGCACCGTTGGCCTTGGCCTCCTCCAACGCGGAAAGCTGCCGCGGGTGGTTGGTTCCGGGATTCTGCCCCACGAGGAAGATCAGGTCAGCGTGGTGGAGATCGTGCAGGCTCACCGTCCCCTTGCCCGTGCCCAGTGTCTCATGCAGAGCGAACCCGCTGGATTCGTGGCACATGTTGCTGCAATCCGGCAAGTTGTTGGTGCCGAACGCTCTGGCGAACAGCTGCAGCACGAAAGCTGCCTCGTTGCTGACCCGGCCCGAGGTGTAAAAGGCCGCCTCGTCGGGAGAGCCCAGTGACTTCAACTCCTCGGAGACCAACCCGAGCGCGTCGCGCCAGCTGATCGGCTCGTAGTGGTCGGAATCCGGTCGCTTCACCATCGGCTCGGTGAGCCGCCCCTGCTGGTTCAGCCAGAGATCGGAATGCCGGCCCAACTCGGAGATCGGGTGCTGCCGGAAGAAGTCAGCGGTGACCCTCCGCAACGTGGCCTCGTCGTTGATGTGCTTGGCGCCGTTCTCGCAGTACTCGTTGCGGTGGCGCTGCCCCGGGGACGGGTCCGGCCAGGCGCAGCCGGGACAGTCGACGCCGTCCACCTGGTTGATCGTGAGGAGCGTCCGGGCCGTTCGCTCGACAGAGGTTTCCTCGAGCGAATACCCGAGCGCGTGCGTCACCGCCGGAATTCCAGCCGCCCATTTCTTGGGAGGAGTTACGGAGAGTTCCTCATCCGGTTCGTCTCCGGGTGCGTCTCGCAATGTGTCCGCCTTTCCTGGTCCTGCTGTCGCAGCTCAGCCGGTGGGCCACTTCGGGACCTGGCTTCTCGGCGGTTCCGGCTCAAACGGCTGCACTCGTCCCTTGCTGATCGCACCGCGCCAGCCGCCGCTCTCTTCTCCGAGTGATTCGATGAACTCCTTGAAGTGCTCCAGCCCGAACCGAACCATGCGGTGTGGCACCCCGAAGGCGCCGGCTAGGGACTCTCCGAGTCCGCGTGGTTCGTAGTGCACCCGAACGACGATCTCGGTGCGCTCAGGTCCCAGGGGTCGGAAGGTCACCTCACCTCGATGGCGGGGTTGTCGTTCCAAACTGCGCCAGGCCACGCAGCGATCGGGCTGCTGCCGCACGATCTCCACCTCGGATTCCCGCCGCAGCGGACCGAACCCGATCATCCAGCGGGTCACGTTCGGTCTGAGCTGGTCGACCTTCTTCACCGCCGCCGCGAACCGCGGGAAGGACTTGAACTGAGTCCACTGGTTGTAGGCGGTGCGCACCGGGACACCGACATCAATCGTCTCTTCAATGGCGCTCATGACTCGCCCATCTTCGACTGCGCGTCCGCGCCAGTGTCGATGCTCGCGCCGTCATCCGCCAGTGGACATTGGTCCAGGTCCGGTCTCGAACCTGATGCCACTTGCCGCCCACGGCGGCTCATAAATCGTGGTTATCGCTGAATTCAAGAAAGCACTTTGACGCTCATCACACTCGTACCTAGTTTTTCACGTCATTGGCCGTGCAACTGGTCATCCGCCATTCACGGCCGGACAAGAAGTCGGGGAGGTGGGAGTGCAAGACCACGATGATGTCTCGACCACCAGCTCCGCTGCCCTTCACACGAGGTGCGCGAACGGGCAGCCCCGGCTGGTGACTCACACCCCTGCTCACCCCGCAGGGGGATGAGACCTGGCGGCGTCTTTGATGTGCTCGCACACGCGCACCACGACGCCCTCGACCTTCGAGTCAGCTGACGCGGCTCGACAGCATCAACGCTCGCTGGCTCGGTACGCAACTGCCTCACCCTGGAGGTGCGCAATGGCCGTTCTATCGTTTTTGGATCGGGAGCACACGATCGCTCCGCCCGGCTACAGCCGGTGGCTGATCCCGCCCGCTGCCCTGGCCGTTCACCTGTGCATCGGGCAGGTGTACGCGACGAGTGTGTACAAGGCGTCCCTGCGGGAGCACTTCGATACGAGTCTCACCGCGATCGGTGTCATCTTCTCGATCGCCATCGTCATGCTGGGTGTCTCCGCTGCGGTCTTCGGTACCTGGGTGGACAGGGTCGGTCCACGTCGGGCGATGTTCACCGCCGCGTGCTGCTGGGCGTCGGGGTTCCTCGTCGGGGCCGCCGGCATCGCCGTCGGCCAGCTCTGGTTGGTTTACCTCGGATACGGGCTCATCGGGGGCATCGGCCTGGGCATCGGATACATCTCCCCGGTGTCGACCTTGATGAAGTGGTTCCCCGACCGGCCCGGTCTGGCCACCGGGATGGCAATCATGGGGTTCGGCGGGGGTGCCATGGTCGCCGCACCGTTGTCGAGCAAACTGCTTTCCTTCTACGGCGGCGGAGCACAGGTCGCCTCCGGCGAGGCCGTCGCGAAGCTGTTCCTCACCCTGGGCGCGGCCTACTTCCTGGTCATGATGATGGGCGTCTTCACCGTGCGGGTGCCCGCCCCTGGATGGGTACCTCCGCACTTCGATCCGTCGAAGGTCAAGGCCAAGTCGATGGTGACCACGGGGAACGTCTCGGCCAGCAACGCGATCAAAACACCGCAGTTCTGGCTGTTGTGGACGGTGCTGCTCTGCAACGTGACCGCCGGTATCGGAATTCTCGAGCAGGCAGCCGAGATGATCGAGGACTTCTTCCGCGACGGGAACACATCGACCGTGACCGTGACCGCCGCTGCTGGCTTCGTCGGCTTGCTGTCGGTCACCAACATGGCCGGTCGGTTCATCTGGTCGTCCGCATCAGACATCATCGGCCGCAAACCGACCTACGTGATGTACCTCGGTTTCGGCATGGTTCTCTACGTGCTGCTCGCCGTGGCCGGAGCGAGCTCCACAGCCTTGTTCGTAATCCTGTGCGCAGTCATCATCTCCTTCTACGGTGGGGGTTTCTCCACCGTTCCCGCGTACTTGCGCGACCTGTTCGGTACCTACCAGGTAGGCGCAATCCATGGCCGTCTGCTCACCGCGTGGTCGACGGCGGGCGTGCTCGGTCCGCTGATCATCAACCGCATCCTCGATACGCGGGGCACGCCGGGCGAGCTCGTCGCATCCGACTACCGGCCCGCCCTGCTCACCATGGTCGGCGTCCTGGCGATCGGGTTCACCGCGAACCTGCTCATCCGGCCGGTCGCCGAACGCTGGCACGAGAGGACCCCGGTTTCGGACGCCGTTGACACCCCTCGTCGTCCTACCACCACACCCAACCAGTGATCATCCGACGCAACGGCTCGGAGGAATGCGGACCATGACCGAATCCACTCCCCGCACACCCGACAAGTACAAGGCAGAGATAGGCATTACTTGGCTGATCGTAGGAATCCCCCTGCTCTACGGCCTGTTCAACGCCATCACGGCGGCCTTGCAACTGTTCACCACGTGACCCAATGCCGGGGATGCCGCGCCCGTTTGCCGACGCGTCATCCCCGGCACCGCGCATACAACGTCACAACCCGACGAGTACCGCATCACCGACCCACCAGCCACCTCTCGCCCAGGTCGTTCCAGAAACGTCGTTAGTCGCCTGCAGTGTCGAGCTCCACCGGAAACGTCACGGATTCTCCAGTGTCCAGGCCAGATTCACGAACCTGCGCTTCCTCGACAACGCCGGGCTCATCCAGTCCCGGTATTGGAAAACCCGTGCGGCTGGCGAGATCGACCGTGCTCTGCAGATCCATCCCGCCAGCAACGTCGAGGAGAGCCCGAGCCAGGATCGGCTCCGGATCGCGGTCGTGGATGACCAGGCCAATGGTCTGGGTGGCTTCCGGCTCCACCAGCGGGATGGCGCGCATTCCCTCGGCCACATTGTGCCCGTTCACCCAGGACTGCGGGAGCACGGTCGCGCACCGGCCCTCCTCGACGTACGCCCGCAGCGCAGTGATCGAATCGGCCTCCACGGCAGGTACGGGTCGGGCGTTGACCTCCTCGAAGATCGAGTCCAGAATGCGGCGGTTCTGCATGTCGCCGGACAGCAGGCACAGCGGCACCTCCGCGGCCTCCTGCCACGTCACCGAGCTTCGTCCGGCTAACGCGTCGTCGCCAACCAGCAGCAGATACCGCTCGCGGTAGAGCGGCATCGACCGCACCCGGCTGAGCGGTTCGTTGTCCACGTACGTCACGCCGACGTCCAGCTCGTAGTTCGACAGGTCCCGCTGGATTTGCGCGGAAGTCATCGACCGAACGGAAAACCGGATGCGCGGCTGCGCCTCGGACAACAGCGCGGTGAGCACGGGCAGCACGTTGAGGGCGGTGGGGACGCTGCCGATGCGCAAGCATCCACTCAGCCCCTCGCGCATCACGCCTACGTCCTCGACCAACGAGTCGCGCTCGGCCAGGATCCGGTAGGCCCACTGCAGGATGCGCTCTCCTTCGGGCGTGAAACCGAGGAACCGGTTGCCTCGCTGAATGATCGGCACGTGCAGATCAGCCTCCAGCTTGCGGATCGCAGTCGACAACGCGGGTTGCGAGATGTAGCAAGTCTCTGCCGCACGGGCGAAGTGCCGTTCACGCGCCAAGGCCGTGAGGTATTCCAACTGCCGGATCAGCATCTGAACATCGCACCTCCACCACGATCCCCCATCCCACAGCTCAAGGGCCACCCAGCGCCCACCATGCCATCAATCGGCAGAACGCTCGCAATGGCTCAAACCCGCTCGACTGCCCGGGCGGATGCACTCCGTCCGGGCAGTCGACGTCCAGGAGCGAGCTGCCGCTCACCACCTGATCGAAGCACGCGGCCAGTCGGCGTGACGTCGCAGGTCCTGCTTCCACGGACCCCGGCCGCACTACCGGTCACTAGTCGCTCGAATCCGCCGTAAACACACTGCTCCCGTATATGTCCTCCGCAGTGATGGTGACGAGATCCTCCTTCCCCAAGGGGCGGTTCAATCCCACCAGGCGGCGAGCCTGACGCAGCCGGCTGCGCTCGATAGCGTTGCGCACGCTGCGCGCGTTGGAGAAGTTCGGCCGCTGCATCCGGCGGGTGAGGTAGTCCGAGAAGACCTCACGTGCCTGCTCGTCGAAGCGGAAGTTCTCCTCCGCGACCATTAGATCGGCGATCTGCAACAACTCGGCGTGGTTGTAGTCCTCGAACTCGATGTGATGCGGAACCCGTGAGCTCAAACCCGGGTTGGCCGAGAAGAACGTCGCCATCCGATCCGGATACCCGGCGAAGATGACCACCAGGTCGCCGCGCTCGTTCTCCATCTCCGTCAGCAGGATCTCGATGACCTCCTGCCCGTAATCGCGCTCGTTCTCCGGGCGGAAGAGGTAGTAGGCCTCGTCGATGAACAGCACTCCCCCCGCCGCGCGAGCGAGCGCCTCCTTGGTCTTCGGCGCGGTGTGGCCGATGAACTGGCCGACCAGGTCATCACGGGTCACCACGTGTACCCGCGGAGCCCGGATGTAGCCGAGGGCGTGCAGAATGCTCGCCATCCGCATGGCCACGGTCGTCTTTCCTGTACCGGGCCCACCGGTAAAACTCATGTGCAACGTCGGATTCGACGCCGTGAGCCCGAACCGCTCGCGGGCGCGGTCGACCTGCAGCAACGAGGCGATCTCGCGGACGCGCCGCTTGACCGAAGCCAAGCCGACCAGTTCGGCCTCGAGACAGGCCAGGGTCTCCGCGACCCTGGCCGCCGACTCGTCCGCCGAGAGGTCGAGCTCCGCGTCGTCACCGAGAGGGGCCGACTGCCCCGAACCCTCCTCAACGATCGCTTCGTCCGGCTCCGATTCGTCCTTGGCAGGCCGAGGGAACCCGAATCCTTTGGGCGTTTCCATCAGATCACCCGCTTGCGTACCGAGCCCCGGCAGGCTTCTCGGTGGCGTAGGACTTCACGGAGTACCGCTGGGTGCGGTCCGGCCCTTCCTGACGTTCGAGGAGGAAGCCGGGCTCCTCCTCGGGTCGTTGAACGAGGAAGTGCATCGCGGTCGACTGCCTGCCCAGACTCGCGTCGTAGGCCAGCACCCGGACGTAGTGACGAGGATGGGTCGCGCGACACTCGTTGATCTGCGCGAGAACACCGTCGGGCTCGGCCAGGTCGAACATCGGAAGCCCCCACATCTCCCAGTAGACGTTGCGCGGATGCGGGTCGTCGGTGTACTCCACCGACACTGGCCAACCCTGGGAGAGGGCGTACTTCACCTGGGCCGCGATCTCTTCGTCGGTGAGGTCGGGCAGGTACGAAAACGTTCCATACCGGAGTTTCATGACGTGCTCCTGTGACAAGTGAGTGGTCAGGCCGACGGCAACGGAGTCGGGACGAAGTCGGGCGCGTCGGTGCTGGTGTAGTCGAAGGTGACCTCGCCCCACGTGGAGAGCGCGGCCTCGAGGGACTGGCAGTTCTTCGCGGCAGTGCGGAGCACGTCGGGGCCCTCGCGCAACAGGTCACGACCTTCGTTGCGCGCCTTGACCATGGCCTCCAGCGCAACGCGGTTGGCTTCAGCGCCCGCGGCGATACCGTACGGGTGACCGATGGTGCCGCCACCGAACTGCAGGATCACGTCGTCACCGAACAGATCCAGCAACTGGTGCATCTGACCGGCGTGGATACCGCCGGAAGCGACCGGCATGACGCCCGGCATCGAGGCCCAGTCCTGGTCGAAGAAGATGCCGTTCTGCAGGTTCAGAGGAACATTGTTCTCGCGCAGGGTGTCGTAGTACCCGCGGGTGGTGGCCGGGTCGCCTTCGAGCTTGCCGACGACGGTGCCAGCATGGACGTGGTCCACCCCCATCAGGCGGCACCACTTCGCGATCACCCGGAAGCTCACGCCGTGCGTCTTCTGCCGCGTGTAGGTCGAGTGGCCGGCGCGGTGCAAGTGCAGCAGCACGCCGTTCTCCCGGGCCCAGTGCGCCATCGACTGGATCGCTGTGTAGCCGATCGTCAGGTCGATCATCACGATCACGCTGCCGAGCTCCTTGGCGAACTCCGCGCGGCGGTACATCTCCTCCATGGTGCCGGCGGTGACGTTGAGGTAGTGCCCCTTGACCTCGCCGGTCTCGGCCGTCGCCCGGTTGACGCCTTCCATCGCGTAGAGGAAGCGGTCACGCCAGCGCATGAACGGCTGGGAGTTGATGTTCTCGTCGTCCTTGGTGAAGTCCAGCCCACCGCGGCAGGCCTCGTACACCACGCGGCCGTAGTTGCGGGCCGACAGGCCGAGCTTGGGCTTGATCGTGGCGCCCAGCAGCGGGCGGCCGTACTTGTTGAGGTGCTCGCGCTCCATGACGATGCCGTGCGCCGGCCCCTGAAAAGTCTTGGTGTAGGCGACCGGAATCCGCATGTCCTCGAGACGCAGCGCCTTCAGCGGCTTGAAGCCGAACACGTTGCCGATGATCGAGGAGGTCAGGTTCGCGATGGAGCTCTCTTCGAAGAGGTCGATGTCGTAGGCGATGTAGGCGAAGTACTCCCCCGGCCGGCCTGGGACCTCGTCAACGCGATAGGCCTTGGCCTGGTAGTGAGTGTTGGCCGTCAGACGGTCGGTCCACACCACCGTCCAGGTCGCGGTAGAGGACTCACCCGCCACGGCCGCGGCGGCCTCGATCGGGTCAACGCCGTCCTGCGGCGTCACTCGGAACACCGCGAGCACGTCGGTGTCCTTGGGAACGTAGTCCGCGTTGTAGTAACCCATCCCCGCGTAGCTCTGCACGCCCGGGTCCCAGCGTTCCTTGGTCTCCGTACCGTCTTCGCTGATCGTCATGGCAGATCCCTTTCGTGTGCGCTCGGTGCACGACCAGTCTCGGTCGCCAATCAATCAACGACAATCGAATCTTTTCCGCAAATAGATAAGGCATCCTTGAACTATGGACGGACTTAGCGAGCTGCCTGCCGCCGCCACCTGGGCGCGACTGCACACCTTCATGGCGGTCTACGAGACGGGCAGCGTGAAGGCCGCTGCCGAGAACCTCCACGTGACACCGTCGGCAGTCTCAGCAGCCATCGCGGCGTTGGAATCCGCACTCGGAACGACCTTGTTCGGGAAAGCAGGACGAGGCATCGTCCCCACCGACGCCGGTGAGACCTTCGCGACCTACGTCCGCAAGCTCCTCGGTCTGCTCGCCGAAGCCGCCGGCGCGGTGCAGGACGCCGAGCGCGGACGGGTGCGGATCGGTGCCGTCGCGACGGCAAGCGAGTACGTCCTGCCGCGGCTGATCGCGTCATTCGCCCAGGAGCATCCGCAGATCGAGCTCTCCCTGTCGGTGTTGCCACGGGACGAGCTGTTCTCGCTGGCATCCGACCACGCCGTCGACGTCGTGCTCGCCGGCCGCCCACCACGTGGGTCCGGCCTGGTGACCCGAGCACGACGAGCGAACCGCTTGGTCCTCGTCGGACGGCCGGGCATCCAGCGTGACCCGCTGACGACGACCTGGTTGTTGACCGCCTTGGGATCGGGCACGCGCGAGACGACCTTGGCGCTGCTCACTCGACTGCAGGCGGCACCGCCGCTGCTGACGCTCGGCACGGCCGGTGCCGCGGTCGCCGCCGCACGGGAGGGCCTCGGTGTCACGCTGGTGCACGAGGAGGCTGTGCGCGAGCAGCTCGAGGCCGGCGAACTCGCCTCCTACCCCGTGACCGGCACCCCGCTCGACCGTCCGTGGCATCTGTGCACCACCTCCGAGCCGACGGCGGCGACTCGCTTGTTCCTCCGGCACGTGTGCGCCCCGGAGACGGTGGGTTCGGCGTCGTTTCACACCCGGCATCGCCCCACGGGGTGAGTACAACACATGGCGCGGGTCACACCATGCTGAGCATGACGACCACGTTTCCCAGCAACGTTCCCGTCCTCGCGGAGACCGCGGAGCAGATGACCTGCGAAGGCCGAGGCATCCTCGCCGCCGACGAGTCGATCAAGACCATGTCGGCACGCCTGAAGGCCGAGGGTATCCCCGCGAGCGACGTCACTCGACGCGACTACCGCGAGGTGCTGCTCACCGCCGACCGGTTGTCGGAGTCGATCAGCGGGATCATCCTCGCCGACGAAACGTTCGGCCAGCACCTCAACGACGGCCGCACCTTCCCCGAAGCCGCGCACGACCTCGGGATCCTCCCCGGCATCAAGGTCGATACCGGAACCACCCCACTACCGGGACTCGGCGGCGCGCTCATCACCGAGGGCCTCGACGGTCTGGGCGCCCGGTTGGCCTCCTACGCCGAGCGCGGGGCCGCCTTCGCCAAATGGCGCGCCGTGTTCGACGTGCGGACGATCACGTCCTACAGCGCTCGTGCCAACGGCCACGCCCTCGCCAGGTACGCAGCGCTGTGCCAGGAGCACGGAATCGTCCCGATCGTCGAGCCGGAGGTGCTCTGCAACGGCGATCACAGCCTGGCAGAGTCCGCGCAGGCGACCCGCCTAGCCCTCTCCAGCTTGTTCGACGAGCTCGACCAAGCCGGTGTCGACATGAACGGGATCGTGCTCAAGCCGAACTTCGTGACACCCGGCCTCGACGCCTCGCCGACGTCGGCATCCACGGTGGCCGCGGCAACCTTCGAAGTGCTCGGCGACACCGTCCCCCGCACCGTGCCGGGGATCGCTTTCCTGTCCGGCGGACACCCGACGTCGGACGTCTGCGGTTTCCTCGCCGACCTCAACACCACCACCAAGCGTCCGTGGCAGGTCACCTTCTCCTTCGGACGTGCTCTGGTCAGCGACGCTCTGCACACCTGGGGCGGCGACACCGCCAACGTCACTGCCGCTCAGGAGGCGCTGGTCGCCAACTGCCGGCAGGCCGCAAAGGCAATCAGCTGATCGACTTCGACTCGTTGAGCGGCCCAGCCACTCAGCCCGCCCTCGTGACTGGCACCGCCGAAGGTTCTCAGCCGTCTTCTTGCGAGGTCATGTCATGGGGTCATGCGATGAGAAGCCGCACCCCAGCAAGAAGGCGGCTGAGATTCCCTCGCACCATCGCCGGGAATGATGAGTTCGAAGAACAATCGCTACAGCGGGAGTTCGACGAGCATGGTGGTGCCGCGCTCCGGTACGGACTCGACTCGCAAGGACGCTTCGATGATGGCGCAGCGCTCGGCGATGGAGCTCAGGCCGAAGTGCTGCGCCCCGTCGGCGTCCATGGTGCGCGCATTGCGGCGTTCGACCGGGTCGAAGCCCTTCCCATCGTCTGCGCACCCGATCACTATCGAGTCGCCGACCCGGCGCAGTGAGAGCACGATGCGGTCAGCTTCGGCATGCTTGACCGCGTTGGCCAGGGCCTCTTGAAGGATCCGGTACAACGCCGCGGCCGCATGGTTGGGGATGTCATCGGTGGCCGCCGCCGGATCCACCACAAGCTCGATCGAAGGCCCCGCATCCCGGCTGGCCATCTGAACGAGCGACTCGATCGCCGCGACCAGTCCGAGGTCGTCGAGGACCAGGCTGTGCAGGCCGGAGATGGCCGCTCGCGTCTGGTTGTAGGCCATGTCGGCGAGCTCGCGAGCGCTCACCAGCTCGGCCCGGGCACGCTCCAGCTCCTGCACCCGCGTCGAGGACTCCGAGTCGTCGTGCGCCGCGAGTTCGGAGACCGTCAGATCCGCAGCCGAGAGGTGGAACGACATCGACGCCAGCGCGGTGGTCACACCGTCGTGCAGGTCGAACGCGATCCGGCGCCGCTCCGCCTCCTGCGCCGAGATGGCCTGCTTCATGAGCCGGTCGCGCTCGGTGCGGTGCCGGTTGACCGCCCTCCACAACTGCTCCGCGTGCAGCCGCAGACCGAGCACCGTCGCCAACGATTCCGCGGCTTCGAGATCGTCCGGACCGAACGGCCTCTGCGGGCTGCGGTGGACGGCCAGGACGCCCACCACGCCTGCCTCCTCGGAGAGCCCCCACAGCGGGAGGCACATCCGCGCCACGGTCTGCTGGGGCTCGAGCCCCAGCAACTGGCGGTGCAGCGCATTGCGAGGCGAGTCGGACTCGAGCAGAACCGGTTTTCCCGTGCGCGCGACCAAGCCCGTGACCCCGAAGCCGACCTGCAGTTTCAGGGAGCTCGCGGAAGTGTGCTCGGGCCAGATGTCAACAATGCTGAGGTCCTGGCCTTCGATGGCGTAGAGCAGCGCACCCTCGGCCGAGAGCAGTTCGGCGAGGTCTTTCGCGCTGGGAATCGAACTGGCGGCGGAGCTCAATGGAACAACCCCTCCCGCAACGCGACGGCGATGGCTCCGCTGCGGTCGGCGACCCCCAGCTTGCGGTACAGCCCGCGGATGTGGGTCTTGACCGTGTCCTCGCTGACCACGAGCTTGCTCGCGACGGCTTTGTTCGAGTGGCCGGCGACCAGCAACTCCAGCACCTCCGACTCGCGCTGGGTGAGGCCGAGGTGCGCACCGGACCAGAATTCCCCGGCGTTGAGCCGCGCGGCCGACAGCGCCACCCGCCCGGCCAGCGCCGCATCGACGACGGTCTCGCCTTCGCGGATCCGGCGCAGGTGGCCGACCAGCTCCTGGCCGTCGATGCGCTTGAGGATGTAGCCGGACGCACCGACCCGCAGGGCCTGGTAGAGGTAGTGCTCGTCGTCGTACACGGTCAGCAGGACGACCTTGGTGGCCGGGTGCTGCGTGGTGATCTGGCGGCACAGGTCCAGACCGCTCTCCTTGCCGATGCGCACGTCGCACAGCACGACATCGGGGCGCTGCTCCGCGACCATCGTGAGCGCCTCCGCTGCGGTCGTCACCTGCCCCACGATCAGGACCTCGTCGGGGAAGTGGCCGAGCATGGCGCCGAGCCCGTGCAACACCATCTCGTGGTCGTCGACGAGCACCAGGCGCTGGGGGTTCGGGGACGACGCCGTCATGTGCCAAGCCTACGGCGCGGAATCCGTCGCGCATATCACCCGCCCCTCCACCCGCGTGGGTGAGTGCCCAGCGCGCATGACGGGGTGCGATGAACCCACCCGACATGAAAGGTCGCGCCATGACCGAGCCGAGTGTCCGCCAGCCGCTCGTCGTGCCATCGGTGTTGCCCGCCGACTTCGCCGAACTCGGCAACCAGGTGAGGGAACTCTGCGCGGCGGGCGTGGACCGCATCCAGTGGGACGTCATGGACGGCGTCTTCGTCCCGAACCTCACCTTCGGTCCTGATGTCATCGCGGCGGCGCGCCCGCACAGCGCCGTCGACTTCGAGGCCCACCTCATGGTGGTCAACCCCGATGAGCTGCTGTGGCGCTACGTCGATGCGGGGTGCGAGCTCGTCATCGTGCACGCCGAAGCCTGCACCCACCTCCATCGCACGCTCGCGCGCATTCGCGACCTCGGCGCGCGCAGCGGGGTTGCGCTCAACCCGCACACCCCGGCGAACGTCGTCGAGCACGTCCTGGCCGAGACCGACCTGGTCCTGGCCATGACCGTCAATCCCGGATTCGGCGGACAGGCCTACATCCCCGCGGTGGAGCCGAAAGTCGCGCAACTCAGGCGCATGATCGACGCCTCCGGTCTGCCCGTCGAACTCGAGGTCGACGGTGGCATCAACGCCAAGACCATCCGGACGGCTTCTGCTGCCGGCGCCGACGTCTTCATCTCGGGCTCAGGCTTGTACGCGCACCCGGACGGCAAAGCCGCCGCCGTCAGGGAATTGCGCGCCGCGGCGATCGAGAGCGCATCACAACGAAAGGCAGCTTGATGACCAACGTCCTGCACCGAGCTCGCGTGCCCGTCGAGACCGACCGACTTGCCGTCGACACGCTCCGCTTCCTCGCTGCCGACATGGTGCAATCCGCCTCGAGCGGACACCCGGGAATGCCGATGGGAGCGGCTCCGATGGCGTGGACCCTGTGGAGCCGGCACCTGCGCCACGACCCCGAGGCACCCGACTGGGCAGACCGCGACCGCTTCGTGCTCTCCGCCGGCCACGGCTCGGCCCTGCTCTACGGGCTCCTGCACACCTTCGGCTACGACCTCCCGGAAGCCGAACTGCGCTCGTTCCGCCAGCTGGGCTCCCGCACCCCGGGACATCCGGAGTTCGGACACACGCCAGGTGTCGAATGCACCACCGGGCCCCTCGGCCAGGGCCTGGCCATGTCGGTGGGCATGGCGCTGGCCGAACGCATGGCCAACGCCAGATATCCCGAGGTCACCGGCCACCACACGTACGCGATCGTCGGCGACGGCTGCCTCATGGAGGGCATCAGCCACGAGGCCGCTTCCCTCGCAGGTCACCTCGGGCTCGGACGGCTGATCGTGCTCTGGGACGACAACGACATCACCATCGACGGCGGCGTCGACCGCTCATGCAGCGATGACCAGCTCACCCGCTTCGGCTCGTACGGCTGGCACACCGAGGCCGTGGTGGACGGCACCGACATCGACGCGATCGACCAGGCGATCACCCGCGCCAAAGCCGACCCGCGCCCCAGCTTCATCGCGGTGCGGACCGTGATCGGCCAAGGCGCTCCAGGGGTGGAAGGCACGGCCAAGGCCCACGGATCCCCACTGGGCGACGCGCTGCTCGCCGAGACCAAGAAACTCGCGGGGTGGGAGCATCCGCCGTTCACCGTGCCCGAACCGGTGCGCGCGGTCTGCTCCTCGCTGGCCGAGACCGGCGCTCAGGAACACGCTGCCTGGCGCGAGGAGTTCGCGGCCTTCGAGGCCGCGTCTCCAGAGCGCGCCGCGGAGTACAGCCGGGCGCAGGAACGCAGGCTGCCCGACGACCTCACCCCACTGCTGCAGGTAGCAGACACGGCACCGAGGGCCACCCGGCAGTCCTCCCAAGCCTGCTTGGACGCCGCACGCGCGGTGCTGCCAGAACTGGTCGGAGGCTCGGCAGACCTGTCCGGTTCGACCGGTACCGCCTTCGGCGAGCTGGTGACCCGCGGCGACTACTCGGGCACGGCGATTGCGTTCGGCATTCGCGAGTTCGGCATGGCCGCGATCATGAACGGAATCAGCCTGCACGGTGGGTTCCGGGTTTTCGGCAGCACCTTTCTGGTCTTCGCCGACTACCTGCGGCCGGCGCTGAGATTGTCGGCGCTCATGGGCCAGCCGGTCATCTACGTGCTCACCCACGACTCAATCGCGGTGGGCGAGGACGGCCCCACCCACCAACCGGTCGAGCACGTCGAGTCGCTGCGCGCGATCCCCGGGCTCCAGGTGCTGCGACCGGCGGACACCGCCGAGACCGTGGAGGCCTGGCGGTTGGCGCTCAAGCGCACCGACGGGCCCACCGCGTTGATCCTCTCCCGGCAGTCGCTCCCCCAGCTGGACCCGGACGACCTCGACGTCGACCAGCTCGTTTCGCTCGAAATCGTGGCCACCGGCTCGGAAGTGTCGCTGGCCACCGCCGTGGCTCGAGTGCTGCGGGCCGAGGGGTACGGCGTCCGGGTGGTCTCGGCACTCGACCGCTCGCGCTACGCACCGGATCCCTCCGTGACCACCGTCAGCCTCGAAGCGGGCAACACCGCGAGCTGGCGAGGGCTCGTCGACCTCGCCATCGGCATCGATGACTTCGGCGACAGCGGCCCCGGTGGCGAGGTCATGGCCCACCACGGCTTCACCGCGGACGCGGTCGCCGCCCGTGTCCGCGACTACCTCGGCTCAGCCCGATGAGCCGGCTCGAGGCGGTGATCTTCGACGTCGACGGCACTCTCGTCGACAGCGAACGGGACGGCCATCGCGTCGCGTTCAACGCGGCGTTCGAGGAGGCCGGGCTGTCCGATCGATGGGATGTCGCCACCTACGGGCGGCTGCTGAAGATCACCGGCGGGGCCAAACGGCTGGCGTCCTGGTTCGAAAGCACCGGCCGATCACCGATCGAATCCACCGAGCTCGCAGAGAGGCTGCACAAGCGCAAGACCCAGATCATGCGGCGCCTGATCGAGGATGGACAGGTGCATGCCCGCCCGGGGGCTCACCAACTGATCCACCAGATCGAGGCGAGCGGCGTCCAGGTGCACGTGGCGACCACTGGCACGCGCGCCTGGGTCGAACCCCTTCTGGAGCGCGCCTTCGGCAACAGGTTCCACACCGTGGTCACCGGAACCGAGGTCCCCGACCTCAAGCCCAGCCCGGCCGCATACCTCGAGGTGTTGCGCCGGACCGGCTGCCCGCCTGAGGACGCCGTTGCCGTCGAGGACTCCGCCAATGGCGTGCGGGCTGCGGTGGCCGCCGACCTGCGCTGTCTAGCCGCACACAACCCCTATACCTGCGACGACGACTTGTCTGGGGCGGAGCTCGTTGCAAAGGGGCTGGATGACCCGGCGCTCGTGGCCTGGTTCCATCGCCGACTAAGGAGCCGGTGCCGGCCGAACGAGTGATGAGGGCATGTCATTGCTCTCCGGCTTGCGAAGGTCAGGAACCGGACCAGGCACAACCGCGGGTTCTAAGCGCAGAACGAGAAGCGGGGCCCGGGGTGATCGAGGCCGTGCCCCCCTCTGGGCGCCCCGAACTGATAAACGATG
>NZ_JAWLNX010000002.1:417749-453606 GCF_035320975.1 Saccharopolyspora mangrovi
ACCCCGGGGTTTTTCCCCCCCATACCCAGCGGGGGGCTGGTTCTCATGCCCCCCCCCCCCCGCTTCTGCGCGCCCCGAAGTCATCACCGTTGCGCGACCTCTGCCGGAGACTCCTCGAGAACCCGGATCCCGGGTAGTTCCCGGCCTCGAGGTATTCGAGGCTCGCGCCGCCACCGGTGGAGATGTGCCCGAAGGCCGTCTCATCGAAGCCGAGCACACGGACCGCGGCAGCGGAGTCGCCGCCGCCGACGACGGACAGGCCCTCCACTGTGGTCAGCGCCTCGGCAACCGCCCGGGTGCCGGTGGCGAACTCGGCGACCTCGAAGACGCCCATCGGGCCGTTCCAGAAGACCGTCCTGGCGTCTGCGAGGACGTGCGCAAACGCCGTGGCCGACTCCGGCCCGATGTCCAGGCCGAGCGCGTCGGCGGGGATGGCGTCGGCGGCCACGACCTCGGGCTCGGGGGTGCGGCCGCCGTCGGGGAACGCCGTGTCGATCACGACGTCGGTGGGCAGCACGACCTCCACACCCGCTGCCCGTGCCTGCGCGAGGTATCCCCGGACGGTGTCGAGCTGGTCGGACTCCAGCAGGCTCCTGCCGACCTCGTGGCCCTGCGCGGCCAGGAAGGTGAAGACCATACCGCCACCGATAAGCAGCTTGTCGGCCTTGGTCAGCAGGTTCTCGATGACACCGAGCTTGTCGGAGACTTTCGAACCGCCCAGCACCACGGCGAAGGGCCGCTCAGGATCGACGGTCAGCTGCCGCAGCACGGCGACCTCGGTAGCCACCAAGTCGCCCATCGCGCGCGGGAGCCGCTGCGCGACGTCAAACACGCTGGCCTGCTTGCGGTGCACCACGCCGAAACCGTCGGAGACGAAGGCATCGGCGAGCGCAGCGAGCTGGTCGGCGAAAGCGGCCCGCTCGGCAGCGTCCTTGGAGGTCTCGCCGGGGTTGAACCGGACGTTCTCCAGCAACGCCACATCACCGTCGTCCAGCCTCGCGACCGTCGCCGCGGCGGACTCGCCCACGGTGTCGGTGGCGAAGGCGACTGGCCGGCCGAGCAGCTCGGCGAGCCGCGCAGCCACCGGCGCTAGGGAGTAGGCCGAGTCGGGCTCGCCCCGTGGGCGGCCGAGGTGAGCGGTCACCACGACCCGGGCACCTGCCTCGGCGAGCGCCTCGATCGTCGGCACCGCTGCACGGATTCGCCCGTCGTCGGTGATGCTGGAGCCCTCCAGGGGCACGTTAAGATCGGACCGGACGAGCACCCGCTTGCCGCGGACGTCGCCCAGTCCCGCAAGGGAGTTCACCATCGCTCAGACGCTCTCGCCGACGTGGGTGATCAGGTCCGCGAGCCGGTTGGAGTAGCCCCATTCGTTGTCGTACCAGCCCACGACCTTGACCTGGTCGCCGATCACCTTGGTCAGCGGCGCGTCGAAGATGCACGACGCCGGATCGGTGACGATGTCGGACGACACGATCGGATCGGTGGAGTACCGGAGGATCCTGCCGTCGGCCGCGGCCCTGACGATCTCGTTGACCTCGTCGACCGAGGTCGACTTGGGGGCCTCGAAGGTGAGGTCGGTCGCCGAGCCGGTCGGCACCGGCACCCGCACCGCGTAGCCGTCCAGCTTGCCCCGCAGCTCCGGTAGCACAAGGCCGATCGCCTTCGCCGCACCGGTCGAGGTCGGCACCACGTTCAACGCAGCGGCACGCGCGCGGCGCGGGTCTTTGTGGATGTTGTCCTGCAGGTTCTGGTCGGCCGTGTAGGCGTGCACCGTGGTCATCAGGCCCTTGGAGATGCCCAAGCCGTCGTGCAGCGCCTTGGCCATCGGGGCCAGGCAGTTGGTGGTGCACGAGGCGTTCGAGATCACCGTGTGCGCGCCCGGGTCGTAGTCCTGCTCGTTCACGCCCATCACGACGGTCACGTCCTCGTGGCGCGCCGGAGCCGAGATGATCACCTTCTTCGCGCCACCGGAGTCGACGTGTGCGCGGGCCTTCTCGGCATCGGTGAACAAGCCTGTCGACTCGATGACGATGTCGGCGCCGAGGTCCTTCCACGGCAGGTCAGTCGGGTCGCGCTCCGCGAGCGCTGCGATCGATGTGCCACCGACGACGATGGCCTCGCCGGTGGCGGTGACCTCGGCGTCCAGCCGACCGAGGATCGAGTCGAACTTCAACAGGTGCGCCAGCGACGCGTTGTCGGTCAGGTCGTTGACGCCCACGATCTCGATGTCGGCGCGGCCGGAAGCGTTGAGCGCGCGGACGGCACGGAAGAAGTTGCGGCCGATGCGGCCGAAACCGTTGATTCCTACGCGAACAGTCACTGATGTCCTCCTTTAAATGGTGGCGGATGGCTCGATGGGCAGGGGTCAACGAGCCTTGTCGCGACGCTCGAAGAGCCGCCAGAGCATCGGGGTGAAGATCAGCTGCATCGCCAGGTCCATCTTCCCGCCGGGGCAGACGATGGTGTTCGGGCGCGACATGAACGAGTCGTGCAGCATCGAGAGCAGGTAGGGGAAGTCGATCCCGCGCGGGTCGGCGAAGCGAATGACGAGCATGGACTCGTCCGGTGAGGGAATCGTCCGCGCGATGAACGGGTTCGAGGTGTCGACCACCGGAACCCGTTGGAAGTTCACATGAGTCCGGGAGAACTGCGGGCACATGTAGTGCACGTAGTCGTGCATCCGCCGCAGGATCGTCTCGGTCACTGCCTCGGTCGAGTAGCCCCGTTTCGCCTTGTCCCGTTGCAGCTTCTGGATCCACTCGAGGTTGATCACGGGCACGACGCCGATCAACAGGTCGGCGTGCTGGGCGACGTCGACCTTCTCGGTGGCCACCGCGCCGTGCAGCCCTTCGTAGAAGAGCAGGTCCGTATCGGCCGGGATGTCCTCCCAGGCTGTGAACGTCCCCGGTTCCTGGGCATACGGCGCCGCCTCCTCCTCGTTGTGGAGGTACTTGCGCACCTTCCCCGTGCCGCTCTCCCCGTACTCCCGGAACAGGGTCTCCAACTCCTCGAACAGGTTGGACTCGGGGCCGAAATGGCTGAAGGTGTGGTCCCCCTCGGCGAACGCCCTGGCCATCTCGCCCTTCATGGCCATGCGGTCGTAGCGGTGGAAGCTGTCGCCTTCGACGAAGGCGGCCTCGACCGCCTCCCGGCGGAAGATCTGCTCGAAAGTGCGCATCACCGAGGTGGTGCCGGCGCCAGAAGACCCGGTGATCGCGACGACGGGGTGCTTGGCAGACATGGATCCTCCAGAACGTCAGATGGCGTGGAACAGGCCGCGCACCCCGTACAACGGGTTCCAGTTCCCCGTCGGCTCGCTCAGCTCCTCGGTTGGCTCGGTGTGGTAGCGGGTGATCCGTTCGACCTCCTCGCGTGAGCCGAAGACGAACCCGATGCGCTGGTGCAGGTCGGTCGGGTTCACGTCGAGTACGCGCTCCCGGCCTGTCGTGGCCAGGCCGCCGGCCTGCTCGATGAGGAACGCGATCGGGTTCGCTTCGTAGAGCAGCCGCAGCCTGCCCGCCTTCTCGGGGTTCTTGGAATCCCGCGGATACATGAACACGCCACCGCGAGTGAGGATCCGGTGCGCTTCGGCCACCAGCGACGCCACCCAACGCATGTTGAAGTCCTTCTCGCGAGGACCCGACACCCCCTGCAGGCACTCGTCGATGTAGCGCTTGATCGCCGGCTCCCAGAAGCGGCGGTTGGAAGTGTTCACGGCGTACTCCGCGGTGCTCTCCGGCACCGTGATGTCCTGGCGGGTCAGGAAGAACTCGCCGAGGTGGGGATCGAGCGTGAAGGCGTGCACCCCCGTCCCGACCGTGAGCATGAGCACCGTGGACGGGCCGTAGATGGCGTATCCGGCAGCCACCTGCTCCGTTCCCGGCTGCAGGAAGTCCTCCACCCGGGCTTCCTCCCCAGGCGCCGCCGCCCGCAGGATCGAGAAGATGCTGCCTACCGAGACGTTGGCGTCGATGTTGGACGAACCATCAAGCGGGTCGAACGTCAGCAGGTACTTGCCACGGGGAAACTCAGCCGGGATGGGATGCGGCTCCTCCAACTCCTCCGAAACCATCCCGGCGAGATGACCGCCCCACTCATTGGTGCGCAGGAAGATGTCGTTGGCCACGACGTCGAGCTTCTGCTGCTGTTCGCCCTGGACGTTGACCGCACCCGCACTGCCGATGACGCCCGTGAGCGCACCGGACGCGATGCGCTTGGAGATGGCTTTGCAGGCCAGCGCCACGTCGAGGATCAGCGAATTGAGCTCACCGCTCGAACCGGGATGACGTCGTCGTTCCTCGATGAGGAATTGGGTCAGCGTCGAGCGCTCGGTCAGCATCTCATCACTCCTGACGGGTCATGGGCGTGCGTCGAGCACAACCGGGGCGTGCATCGAGCCCACCAGCCAGGCCGGCGACGAACATCCACCCGAGGGGTGACCGCGGGGGTGGTTGCCGAGGTGGAGGGAGCCCTCTTGAAGTCACCCTGCCGAGCTGGTCACCCCTGAGCTCATTCCCGCAGGTGATTCGTCAGCACCGGGCGTCCCATAACGTCGGTCGGCAATCCCAACCTCACCTCGGAGGAGCACCGATGCACATGATGGGTGAGCTCACCACCACCTCCCACGGCACCGAGCCCCTCAGCACGCTGTACAGCGGCCTGATCTGCGATCTCGACGGTGTGGTGTACCGCGGCGCCACGGCCGTCCCCGATGCGGTCGAGACCTTGAACCAGGTGACGGCGGACGGTCTGCCCGTCGTCTTCGCGACCAACAACGCATCCCGCTCGCCGGAGAACGTGGGCGAGCACCTCCACGAACTCGGCGTCGCACCGCAGGGCTGGTCGGTGGTCACCAGCTCCCAGGCCGCCGCTGCGCACCTGTCGGAGCGTCTCGAGCGAGGCGCTCCCGTGTGCGCGGTCGGCGGGCCAGGCGTCGCACAGGCGCTCACCGAAGCCGGACTGACCCCGGTTCGCGTCGCCGAGCTGGAGGGCACCGAGGTCGAGGCGGTCGTCCAGGGACTGGGAGTCGACGTCACCTGGGCCGAGTTGGCAGCGGTCGGATACCTCGTCCAAGCAGGAGCCACCTGGGTGGCGACGAACCTCGACCTCATGCTGCCCACCGCGCACGGCCCAGCCCCCGGCAACGGCGCCCTCGTCGCGGCGGTGCAGACCGCGACCAGCGCAATCCCGCACGTGGTCGGCAAGCCGCGCGCGGCCCTGTTCGACCTGGCGCGCACCCGGCTCGGCACCGATCACTCAGACACCCTCGTGTGCGGAGACCGGTTGGACACCGACATCGAGGGTGCCAACTCGGCCGGCCTCGACTCGCTGTTCGTGCTGAGCGGCGCCTCCCGTCTCCGCGACCTGGCGTTCGCTCCGCCGTCCGCACGCCCGACGTACGTCGCCACCGACCTGACCGGTCTGCTCGCCCCCGGACTGCCCTTGCACACCACGGTGCCCGACCAGCTCGTCGAGCTCACACCCGAAGCCGTTCTTCGCATGCGGGTTGATGGCGACAACAGCAAGCTGCTGCAATCCGTGGTCACCACGGTATGGGCCGCGCTCGACGACGGTCGTGCGGTCCCCGACGACGAAGGCATGTGGGCCAGGATCGAACGACAGCTCGAACTCGACCGCGCGAGCTCGAACTCGGTTGTTGCGAGATGAGCTAGCGGCCGGCCGTTCCGGTTGCGTGATGCGCCGCGAGGTACGCCATGCCGTCTTGACACGTGCGCGACTTCCACGACAGGCGCCAACGAGCTGCTCAAGTTGACCCCGGGCTTCAACGCGCAGGACCAGCGCCCGTTGGTCTGCGCCACCAACTCTGCGCGCTCGCTGGGTACCGTCCTCCTTCAGCACGGTCGGTTCGACTGCATCAGCCCGATGGTGTCGCCGGTTCCGCCTGCGCGGCGGGCGAACTGGCACCGCCGCCTCGATCCCGCGCGAAACAGTCGATCCAAAACGGCTAGTCGGAAGAGCGAAATTGTTCACCCCTGGCGACATCCAGTTCGCCGCACGCCAAGACGCCCAGACCACACTCGAACGCGACGTCCTGCACGAGCTCAGAACGCGTGCAGGATGTCTTCGACGCGCTTCTTGGCATCGCCGAACAGCATCGCTGAGTTGGCCCGGAAGAACAGCGGGTTCTGCACGCCGGCATACCCGGAGGCCATCGACCGCTTGAACACGACCACGTTGTCGGCCTTCCACACCGTAAGCACGGGCATGCCCGCGATCGGGCTGACGGGATCCTCGGTGGCGGCCGGGTTAACCGTGTCGTTCGCGCCGATCACGAGAACCACCGAAGTGCCGGTGAAGTCGTCGTTGATCTCATCCATCTCGAGGACAACGTCGTAGGGCACCTTAGCCTCGGCCAAGAGCACGTTCATGTGCCCGGGCAGACGACCTGCGACCGGGTGGATGCCGAACCGCACGTCCACGCCCTTCTCACGCAGCTTGCGGGTGAGCTCGGCGACGCCGTACTGCGCCTGTGCCACCGCCATGCCGTAGCCCGGCGTGATGATGACTGAGTCAGCACGGGCCAGCAGCTCCGCGACGCCCGCCGCGGTGATCTCGCGGTGCTCACCGCACTCGGTGTCGCCGTCCGGGCCGGCCTCCACGCCGAACCCTCCGGCGATCACCGAGAGGAAGGACCGGTTCATCGCCTTGCACATGATGTACGACAGGTAGGCACCCGAGGAGCCGACAAGCGCGCCAGTGATGATCAGGAGGTCGTTCTCGAGCAGGAAGCCCGACGCGGCGGCCGCCCACCCCGAGTAGCTGTTGAGCATCGACACCACGACCGGCATGTCGCCGCCTCCGATCGAGGCGACCAGGTGCCAGCCCAGCAGCAGAGCGAGCGCGGTGACCACGATCAGCAACCACAGCTGCGGCTCGAGGATGAACCAGGTCGTGAGGGCGACGAACCCGACGAGCGCGCCCACGTTGAGCAGGTTCTTGCCCGGCAGCACCAGCGGGTCGGACTTCATCCGCGCTGACAGCTTCAGGAACGCCACGATCGAGCCGGTGAAGGTGACCGCTCCGACGAACACGCCGATGAAGACCTCGGCGCTGTGGATGCCCAGCAGCTCCGACCGGCGCAGCTGCTCGGCGGCGGCGCCGACGGGGTGGTGCTCCACGTGGAAGAAACCGTTCCAGCCGACCAGGACCGCAGCGAGTCCGACGAAGCTGTGCAACAGCGCGATCAGCTCCGGCATCCCGGTCATCTCCACGACGCGGGCCCGCCACAGCCCGATCGCGGCACCGACGGCAGTAGCGCCCAGCAACAGACTGACACCGAGCGGCCCGATGCCCCGATCGACGGCGAGCGCCAAGGTCGCGAGCAGCGCGACTAACATGCCGGCGATGCCGAAGCCGTTGCCGGCCTTGGCCGTCTCGTGCTTGGACAGACCCGCCAAGGCAAGGATGAACAACAGGGCAGCGACGATGTACGCCGCCTGCGCGGTGGTTCCCACCGAAATCATGTGATCAGCGCTCCGTCAGAGCTTGTTCCTGAACTGGTTTGGTCCTTGTCCTGAGCGGCAGCCCACACGAGCAATCTGCACCGCTGCACAACGCAAGCCCGGGAGCAGGTACTCAGGACCGGGAGAACATGGCGAGCATGCGGCGGGTCACCGCGAAGCCACCGAAGATGTTGATGCTGGCGAGCAGGATCGCCGCGGTCGAGAGCACCGTGATCGCGGCATCCCCGTGACCAATCTGCAGCACTGCGCCGATCACGATGATTCCCGAGATCGCGTTCGTCACCGACATGAGAGGTGTGTGCAGCGCGTGGTGCACGTGCCCGATCACGTAGTAGCCGATCACGATCGCGAGCGCGAACACCGTGAGGTGCGCCTGCAGCGCCTCAGGCGAGATCGCTACCAGGCTCAACAGGACGGCCGCCGCGGCCGTGACGATGCCGAGTCGCTTGCCCGCGGACATGGGCTGTCGCACCGGATCCTCCACGGGCTCCGGTGTGGGCTCCGGCTCCGGCGCAGGGGTCGCCGAGACATGCACCGGCGGGGGCGGCCAGGTCACTTCTCCGTTTCGCACGACGGTCATCGAACGTTGGACCACGTCGTCGAAGTCGAGCACCAGTCGGCCGTCCCCATCCGGTGTCATCAGCTTCATCAGGTTCACCAGGTTGGTGCCGTAGAGCTGAGAGGCCTGGGACGGGAGCCGACCGGCCAGGTCGGTGTAGCCGATGATGGTGACACCGTTGCCGGTCACGACCTTCTCACCGGCGACGGTCCCTTCGACGTTGCCGCCGGTCGAGGCAGCCATGTCCACGATCACACTGCCGGGTTTCATGCCGGCCACCATTGCCTCGGTGATCAGTCGCGGTGCCGGCTTGCCGGGGATGAGCGCAGTGGTGATCACGATGTCAACATCGCGGGTCTGCTCGGCGTACATCTGCGCCTCGCGCGCCTGGTAGGCCTCGTCCATCTCCTTGGCGTAACCGGTAGCGCTGGCCTCGGCTTCGGGCGACTCGATCGCGAGGTACTCGCCACCGAGCGACTTCACCTGGTCGGCGACCTCGGGGCGCGGGTCGGTGGCGCGCACGATCGCCCCCAGACTTCCCGCGGCGCCGATCGCGGCCAACCCCGCCACACCGGCCCCTGCCACCAGCACCTTCGCCGGCGCGACTTTTCCCGCTGCGGTCACCTGGCCGGTGAAGAACCGCCCGAACTCGTGCGCCGCCTCCACGACCGCGCGGTAGCCGGCGATGTTGGCCATCGAGGACAGCACATCCAACGACTGCGCCCGCGAGATCCGAGGAACCGCGTCCATCGCCATCGCCGTGATCGGCCGATTCTCCAGATCCGCGACCAGGTCGGGGTCCAGCGCTGGGCTCAGCAAGCTGATCAGCGTGGCACCCTCGCGCAGGCGGTCCAGCTGCTCCTTCAACGGCGCGTTCACACCGAAGACGACATCGGCCGCGAGAGGCTCACCCAGCCGTGCCCCGGCCTCGATGTAGGCTTCGTCCGGGAACGCCGATGCCACGCCCGCACCTGGCTCAACAACCACCCCGTAGCCGAGCTTCAGCAGCTGAACCACGGTCGCCGGTGTTGCCGCCACCCGAGTTTCGCCCGGACGCGACTCCTTCAGCACGCCAATGTCCATTCGCTTCTTCCTGTGTCGTCTCGGCGGCGCGTCGTGCCCTCAAACGGCCGCGTTCTTCCGATCGGCGAAGCGCGCCGCGGTGACGGTGTTGCTCAGCAGCATCGCGATCGTCATCGGACCGACGCCGCCTGGCACTGGTGTGATCGCGCCGGCCACCTCGGCGACGGTTGCGGTGTCGACGTCCCCGCACAGACCCGCGTCGGTGCGGTGGATCCCGACGTCGATAACAGTCGCGCCGGGCTTGACGTGGTCCGGACCGATCATCCGGGGCAGGCCGGCCGCGGCGATGAGCACGTCTGCGCGTCGGCAGGCGGTAGCCAGGTCGCGGGTGCGGGAGTGGCAGACGGTCACCGTGGCGTTGCGTTCGAGCAGGAGCTGCGCCATCGGCTTGCCGACCAGGTGCGAACGTCCGACCACCACCGCCTCCGCGCCCTCCAGCCGCACGCCTGCCCGGTCGAGCAGGGCGATGACGCCGGCGGGGGTGCACGGGCGCAGGCCCGGCGCGCCGAGCGCGAGCCGGCCGACACTGGCGATGGTGAGCCCGTCGACGTCCTTGTCGGGGTCGATGCGGGCGATCAAATTCGCGGCGTCCAGGTGGCGCGGGAGAGGGAGTTGGAGCAAGATCCCGGTAACCGCCGGATCGGCATTCAGGTCGTCGACCACCGCTGCGAGCTCGGCCGCCCCGATGTCCGCAGGCAGGTGCCGGTGCAGGTCGCGCATCCCGGCCTGCACGCACTGCCTGCGCTTGCTCGCGACGTAGACCGCTGACGCCGGGTCATCCCCGACCAGCACCGTGGCCAGACCGGGCGGCTCGGGCAGCTGCGCGACGTCGTGCGAGATGCGCTGACGCAGCTCCGCCGCCGCGGCCTTGCCATCGATTATCGTTGCGGGCAACGTTCTTCTCCTCCTCATGACCAGCAGTGGCAGCGGCGCTGGCCGTACCACATCAGGCGATCCGGTGGGGCGGCTCCCGGCCGTCCAAGAACGCCTGAAGGTTGTCCAGCACGAGCATTCCCATCCCGATCCGGGCCTCGCGGGTAGCGCTGCCGAGGTGGGGCAGCAGGACCACGTTGTCGAGCTTGCGCAGTTCCTCGGGAACATCGGGCTCACGCTCGTACACGTCGAGGCCCGCGCCGGCGAGCGCACCAGACGCGCACGCGTCGATCAGCGCCCGTGTGTCCACCACGTCGCCACGGGCGGTGTTGACGAGGATCGCGCCCGGTCTCATTCGCGCCAGCAGCCCGGAGTCCACGAGGTGCGTGTTCGCGCCACCGCCGGGCAGGTGCAACGAGACGACGTCCGCGGTCTCGAACACCTCCTGCACGGTGTCGACGCGTCGCGCCCAGCCGAGATCGGCAGGCCCGTCGCCGCTGTCGCAGTAGACGACGGGCATGTCGAAACCGAAGTGGCCGCGCTGCGCCACCGCGGTGCCGATCCTGCCCATGCCGACGACGCCGAGCGTCTTGCCCGTCAACTCGGTGCCGACGAGGTGCGTGGGTCGCCAGCCGGTCCAGTCGCCACGCCGCAGTTCGCGCTCCCCCTCCCCCGCGCGGCGCGCCACCATCAGCATCAACGTGACCGCGAGGTCTGCCGTCGCGTCGGTGAGGACGCCGGGTGTGTTGGTGACGACGACGCCGGCGCAGGCTGCTGCCTGGAGGTCGATGTGGTTGAACCCGACGCCGTAGTTGCCGAGGAACCGGCATCGAACCTCCCCACCGAAAAGGTCGGCCGGGAGTGGGTCGGTGACGGTGGGGAGCACGACGTCGGCTTCGGCCAGCGCCCGGCGCAGCCCCTCTGGGCCCAGCGGCTGGTCGTCGACGTTGAGCCGGACGCGGGGGAAATGCCTACGCAGTTCCTCCTCCACCTCGGCGGGCCAGCGGCGGGTGACGACGACCACGGGGCCCTCGGACACCGGTTGGGACATGGGATCTCCTGATCTCAGACGGTGGCGAGCTCGAGCAGTCCGTGCTGCTGCAGCACTTTCGCCACGGTGGTACCCATGCTGGACGGGTCAGGCGCCATCGTGATGCCCGCAGCGGTCATGATCGCCGTCTTCTCCCGCGCGGATTCCCCCTCGCCGGACACGATCGCCCCGGCATGGCCCATGGTGCGTCCGGGCGGCGCGGTCATCCCGGCCACGTATCCGATGACCGGTTTGGTCATTCGCGAGCGGACGAAAGCCGCGCCCTCGGCTTCTTGGGGACCGCCGATCTCGCCGATCATCAGCACGGCATCGGTCTCGTCGTCGTCCTCGAAGAGGTCGAGGTGATCGCGGAACGAGGAGCCGTTGATCGGGTCGCCGCCGATGCCGACCGACGTCGAGACTCCGATGCGCAGCGCGCTGAGCTGCGCCGCGGCCTCATAGCTGAGCGTTCCGGAACGGCTGATCACCCCGACTCGGCCAGGCAGGTAGATGTGACCGGGCATGATGCCCAGCAGCGCCTTGCCCGGCGAGATGGTGCCCGCGCAGTTCGGGCCGGTGAGCCGCATCCGCGAGCTCATCCGGTAACGCCGCATGTAGCGCTTCACCCGCATCATGTCCTGCGCGGGAATACCGTCAGTGATGCAGACGCAGTAGCCAATGCCCGCATCGGCCGCCTCCATGATCGCGTCAGCTGCGAACGCCGGCGGCGCGAACACGATCGACGCGGTGGCCTTCTGGAAGTGGACCGCATCCTTGACCGTGCTGAAGATCCGCTTGCCGAAAATCGTCTGGCCGGCTTTGCCGGGCGTCACGCCGCCGACGATGTTCGTACCGTTGGCGATCATCTCCTCGGTGTGGAACGCGCCGATCCGGCCGGTGATGCCCTGCACGATCACCCGGGTGTCGCCGTCGATCAGGATGCTCATCGAAGCCCTCCGCCCGTCACTCGCTCCGCGGCCGGTCGACCGGCCGCGGAGGCCGCCACCACGTTCTCCGCCGCTTCCGCCAGGGTGTCGGCGACGGTGATCGGCAACCCCGAATGGGAGAGGATCCTGCGGCCTTGCTCGACGTTGGTCCCGGAAAGCCTTGCCACCACCGGCACCTTGACGTTGGCCTTGGCGAAGGCCTTCAGCACGCCCTCCGCCACCCAATCGCATCGGTTGATGCCCGCGAAGATGTTGACCAGCACGGCCTCGACGTTGCCGTCCTGGAGGACCGCGCGAAACGCGGTCAGCACGCGATCCGGGGACGCGCCGCCGCCGATGTCGAGGAAGTTCGCGGGCTCGCCGCCCGCCAGCTTGATCATGTCCATTGTGGCCATCGCAAGCCCGGCGCCGTTGATGATGCAGCCAATGTTGCCGGTGAGCCCCACGTAGGACAGCCCGTGGTCGGCCGCATGCCGCTCGCGCGGGTCCTCCTGGCTGGGGTCGCGCAATTCCGCGATCCCCGGGCTGCGGAAGATCGCGTTGTCGTCGAACGACATCTTCGCGTCCGCGGCCACGAGGTCACCGTCGTGCGTGATGACGAGCGGGTTGATCTCCAGCAGGGTGGCGTCGAGATCCCGGAAAGCGCGGTAGGCGGCCCGGAAGATCCGGGACGCCGGGGTGATCTGCCCGGCGGGGAGTCCGACTGCGAGCGCGATCTCACGCGCCTGGAACTCCAGGAACCCGACCGCCGGCTCGACCGGCACCCGCACCACTGCTTCCGGAGCGGTCGCCGCGAGGTGCTCGACGTCGACCCCGCCGTCGGCGGAGGCGATGATGACGACCTGTTCGCTCGCCCGGTCCAGCAAGATGGCGAAGTACAGCTCGCGGTCGATCTCCGCGGCCTCCTCGACGTACACCTGCGAGACCAGCTTGCCCGCGGGCGCCTGCCGCGTGACCAGTCGCTTGCCGAGCAGTCCGCCTGCCGCGCGGGCCACGTCCCGGTCCGAGTGGCACAGCGACACGCCGCCGGCCTCGCCGCGACCACCGGAATGCACTTGGGCCTTGACAACCCAAGCTTCTCCCCCGATCTCGTCGGACCGGTAGGCGGCTTGTTCCGGACTGTTGGCGAGCCCGCCGCGCGGCACCGGCACGCCGAACCGCGCCAGGATCTCCTTGGCCTGGTACTCGTGGATGTCCATTGCGCTCCCCTCACCCCCGCCTGGACGCCGTGTCGCGAATCGCGTCGTCGAGCGCGATCACGTTGCGGGCCATGCGCTCCGAGGCGGCGTCGATCATCTTCCCGTCCACCGCCGCCGCTCCTCGGCCCTCGGCCTCAGCCCGCCGCAGCTCGGCGACGATCCGTCGAGCCCGTTTGACCTCGGACTCCGGCGGCGTGAACACCTCGTTCGCCAGCTCGACCTGGCTCGGGTGGATCGCCCACTTTCCCTCGCAGCCGAGTGCGGCCGCGCGTCCGGCACCCGCTAGGTAGCCGTCGGGGTCGGAGAAGTCGCCGAACGGCCCGTCGACGGCCCGCAGCCCGTAGGCCCGGCAGGCGACTGTCATCCGGGAGAGAGCGAAGTGCCACTGGTCGCCCGGGTAGGCGGGGTTGAGCCCGCCGATCGTCACCGTGCGCGCCCGGTTGCTCGCGGCGTAGTCGGCGACCCCGAAGTGCAGGGCTTCCAGCCGCCCTCCGCTCGCCGCGATCGCCTCGACGTTCGCCATGCCCAGCGCGGTCTCGATCAGAGCCTCGGTGCCCACGCGCGTGGCGAAGCCGAGGGCCTGCTCGATCTGGTCGAGCAGGGTCTCGACCACGTACAGGTCTGCCGGCACTCCGACCTTCGGAACCAGGATGGTGTGCAGCCGGTCGCCCGCCTGCTCCACGACATCGACGACATCGCGGTACATGTACGGGGTGTCCAGGCCGTTGATCCGCACCGAGACCGTTTTGCCCAGCCCGGCCCAGTCGATCTCGGTGAGACCGCTGATCACGTTCTTGCGGGCTTGCTCCTTCTCCGGAGGCGCCACCGCATCCTCCAGGTCGAGGAACACCACGTCGGCGGTGCTCGTCGCGGCCTTCTCGATGAACGTCATGTTGGAGCCGGGAACGGCGAGCTCGCTGCGGTGCAGCCGGTTCCGACGCATCGGGTACAGGGTGTGGCTCATGGGACTCCTCTGGGCGCGCGGTGGGTCAGCGAGGGGCGGCGTAGGACAGCTCGACCGACCGCTCGGCAGCCGGGTGGGCGCTGCAGTAGTACTCCTGAGCGGCGGCGACGCCCACGCCGAAAGCGACGTCCGCGCCGGCGTCGGCCAGCGCCATCTCGGCCGCGGCGAGCGCGGCCAGGCACGACACCTCGTTGAGGTCGCCGAGGTGCCCGATCCGGAAAACATGACCCGCGAGTCGCGCGAGGCCCCCGCCGAACGACGTCCGGTACCGGTCGTATGCGATACGGCAGACCTGCACACCGTCCACACCCTCCGGGACGCGGATCGCGGAGACTGTGTCGGAATACCACTCGGGCGCCGTCGCGCACAGCTCCAGGCCGAGCGCGGCCACCCCGCGCCGGACACCCTCGGCCAGGTGGTGGTGTCGGTCGAACACCGCGTCCAGGCCCTCGTCGAAGAGCAGGTCCAGCGATGCGCGCAGGCCATGCAGCAGTGGAACCGGCGGGGTGTAGGGGAAGTAACCCAGGTCGTTGGTGGCGATCATGTCCTCGAAGCTGAAGTAGCAGCGCTTCATGCCCGCCACGGCCGACGCCGCCAGCGCCTTGTCGCTCACACCGAGGATCGACAGTCCGGGCGGGAGCATCAGGCCCTTCTGCGAGCCGGTGACAGCGAGGTCCACTCCCCACTCGTCCTGCCGGAAGTCGATCGAGGCGATGGAGGAGACGCCGTCGACGAACAGCAAGGCGTCCGAACCCGCGGCGTCCATAGCGCGCCGGACAGCGGCGACGTCGGAGGTGACGCCCGTGGCGGTCTCGTTGTGGGTGACGAACACCGCCTTGATGTCCGGCTCCGCCGCCAACTGGCGTTCGTACTCATCGACCGGCACGCCCGCGCCCCACTCGACGTCGACGCACACGACGTCCAGCCCGAGCCGCTCGGCCATGTCCACCCACAGGTGCGAGAACTGCCCGAACCGCGACATCAACACCCGGTCGCCGGGGCTCAGCGTGTTGGTGATCGCCGCCTCCCACGCGCCGCTCCCGGACGACGGGTAGAGGAACACCCGACCGGTGCGGCAGCGCAGCAGCGTCCTCAGGTCGGCGAGCAGCCCGTTCACGAGGTCGGGGAAGTCCGGAGCCCGGTGGTCCTGCATCGGGACGTTCATCGCCCGCCGCACCACATCGGGAACGTTCGTCGGACCGGGTACGAACAGATGGGTCACTCCGGTGGCCATGTCACCCGCCTTCCTAAGATTCCACGTTGTCTGGTGAACCTATTTCTGCTGGTGGACCCGCGTGATCACCCGCCAGGGGGAGTTCGGGGGTGCACCGCAGGTGAGTCAGGACAAGCCCTCGATCTCGCCATCCGCGTCAATGTCGATCGAGTGGGCGGACGGGGTCGCGCCGAGTCCGGGCATCGTGCGCATGTCGCCGCAGATCGGGTAGATGAACCCGGCGCCAACGGAGGTGCGGACCTCGCGCACCGGCAGCCGCCAGCCCGTTGGTGCGCCCTTCAGCGAGGAGTCCGACGAGATCGACAGGTGCGTCTTGGCGATGCACACCGGGAGATTGCCGAAACCGTTGCGCTCGTGGCGGTCGAGCTCGCGGGCCGCCTTGCGGTCGTAGTCGACGCCCTCGGCACCGTAGACCTCGGTCGCCACGGTCTCGATCTTCTCCCGCAGAGAGGCCGAGTCCGGGTAGAGCAACCTGAAATTCGACGGTTCCTCAGCGGCTTCGGCAACGGCCTCGGCGAGCTCGGTGGCACCCTTGCCCCCATCGGCGAAGTGGGTGCACACCGCGGCCCGCGCGCCGATCGACTCGGCGATCTGCCGGATCGCCTCGTGCTCGCTGGCGTGGTCCTCCGGGAAGGCGTTGATCGCCACGACCGGGGAGACGCCGTGCAGCCGGATGTTCTCGATCTGCTTGCGCAGGTTCGCCGCGCCCGCGTGCACGTCGTCCGGGCTCTCCGCTAGCAGTTCCGGCGGCAGCGGCTTGCCCGGGGCGATCGTGAACCGGCCGGAGTGCGCCTTGAGCGCGCGCACGGTGGCCACCACGACCGCGGCATCCGGCGTCAGCCCCGAGGCCCGGCACTTGATGTTGAAGAAGCGCTCCGCCCCCATGTCGGCGCCGAACCCGGCCTCGGTGATGAGGTAGTCCCCGCCGCGGATGCCGACGAGGTCGGCGACGACGGATGAGTTGCCGTGCGCGATGTTGCCGAACGGTCCGGCGTGCACCAGCACGGGCGTGTTCTCCAGGGTCTGCAGCAGGTTCGGCTTCAACGCCTCCCGCATGATCACGGCCATCGCACCTGCGCCACCGATGTCCTCGGCGGTGACCGGGTCGCCGGCGGCGGTGTAGCCGACCACGACGCGCGCGAATCTCTCGCGCATGTCCTGCACGGAGCGGGCCAGCGCGAAGATCGCCATCACCTCGGATGCCGCGGTGATGTCGAAGCCGGTCTGCCGTGGTTCGCCGTCCACGTGCGTGCCCAAGCCGACGATCACGTTGCGCAGCGCGCGGTCGTTGACGTCGAGCACGCGCCGCCAGATGATGCTGTGCGGGTCCAGGCCCGTGGGATTGCCCTGGTGCAGGTGGTTGTCCACCAAAGCCGAGAGCATGTTGTGGGCGGCGGTGACCGCGTGGAAGTCCCCGGTCAGGTGCAGGTTGAGGGTCTCCATCGGCACGACCTGGGCGTAGCCACCACCCGCGGCGCCGCCCTTGATGCCGAACGTCGGCCCCATGGAGGGCTGCCGGACGGCCACCACTGCCTGCCGCCCGATGTGCTTCATCGCCTGCGCGAGGCCCACCGTGGTAGTGGTCTTGCCCTCCCCCAGCGGGGTCGGGGTGACTGCGGAGACCACGACGTACTTGGCCTTCGGACGGTCGGCCAGCTCGTCGATGGCCTCCAGCCGGATCTTGACGACGTCTCGGCCATAGGGCTCGATCAGGTGCGGCCCTAGGCCCATCTGCTCAGCAACACCCTCAATGGGCTTCAGGGACGCGCCGCGGGCGATCTGCAGGTCGGTCGGGAAGGACACGGTCAGCTCCTCGAAACGGTGGTCGCCGGGAAGTCGTCGATCTCGACGCCGAACTCGACACGCGCGTCGAAGCAGGTGCTGACCGGACGAGCGCCGGCAGTGCAGCGGTTTGCTCTGACCGCGCTGGCTGTCGTTGCGCACGACAGGGGGTAACGCGATGAGACTCGGAGTCCGCGTCTGTTCAGTGAACGTATTTCCGCTTCCGGGCCCGCATGATCACCCTCCGGGGGGAGTTCAGGGGTGAGGCGAGCACTCGTTCAGCGGGCGCGTCGGGCCAGGCGATGCGGATCGATGATGAGCACGCTCTTGCCCTCGAGCCGCAGCCAGCCGCGGTGCGCGAAGTCGGCCAGCGCCTTGTTCACCGTCTCCCGCGAAGCACCGACGTACTGCGCGATCTCCACCTGCCTCAGGTCGTGGGTGACCTGCAGCAAACCCGCCTCCTGGCTGCCGAAGCGCTGCGCGAACTGCAGCAGCGCCTTGGCGACCCGGCCGGGCACGTCAGTGAAGATCAGGTCCGCGAGCATGCCGTTGGTGCGGCGCAGCCTGCGCGCCACCACCCGCAGCAACTGCTCGGCGATCTCTGGGCGGCTGCCGATCCACTGCCGCAGCACGGCGCGGTCCATGGTCAGCGCGCGCACCTCGGTGACCGCAATCGCGGTCGAAGTCCGCGGCCCCGGGTCGAAGAGGGACAGCTCTCCGAACATGTCCGACGGGCCCATCAACTCCAGCAGGTTCACCCTGCCGTCCGGGGACCTACATCCCAGCTTGACCTTGCCGGATTGAACGATGTAAAGCCGGTCACCGGGCTCGCCCTCGGCGAAGACCACCTCGTCTCGCCGGAACTCAGACGGTTCCAGCGACCGCATCAACGCTTCGGCCGCGGCCGGCTCAATGCCTTGGAACAGGCTCGCGCGTGCAAGTGTCGGATCGGTCATTTTCTGCTCCTTGGCCCTGACTGCTCGGATGTCCGGTGGGTGTCAGCACCCTGGGAGCTTGCGACGGTCTCAATTCCGAGTCAGCGTGCCTGTGCGAGCACATCAAAGACGCCGCCCGGCCTCATCCCCCTGCGCGGTGAGCTCCGGTGTGAGCCAGCGCACTGACGCGTCGCGCGGCAACGTCCTGCGGCTGCACCCACAGCCCGCACGAGGAAGTGGAAACAGGCGGTACCCGATCGGTAACCCAGCCCGCACTTCACCCCTCAGGGGGATGGGCGTGACCTACGTCTCTGGTGTGGTCGCAAACACACCCAAACCAGCTCCTCGCCTGCTGGGCAGCCGAGCCCAACGCATCCGGCGCGCACTGTTCACCAATCGTCATCGTTCTGGTGGAACCGGCTGGCACTGGACGTCCGAACTAACGCACCTACGAGCACACGTGGAGCTCTCATGAGTCGAGCAACCGTGGACCTGCCGGACGTGGTCCGGTCCGTTGTGGACGCGCATCGGCACGAACGAGGTCCACTCCTGGTAGTTCTGCAGGAGATCCAGGAACGCCTGGGGTGCCTCGACCCTGAGGTGGTCCCGCTAGTAGCGGCGGAGATGAACCTGTCCCGAGCCGACGTGCACGGCGTCGCCACCTTCTACCGGGACTTCCATTCGGAGCCGCACGGCAGGGCGCTTGTCCGGATCTGCCGTTCGGAAGCCTGCAAGTCGATGGGTGCCGAAGACCTCGTTGCCCAGGTGGAGACTGCCCTCGCCGCCAAGACGGGCGAGACCTCGCCCGATGGCTCGGTCACGCTCGACCAGGTGTTCTGTCTGGGCAACTGCGCCCTCAGCCCCGCCGCGCAGATCAACGGCCGGCTGCACGGACGGCTCACCCCTGACCGAGTGCTCGCCATCGCACGGAGGGATGCCTCGTGATCACCGTCTACGTTCCCCACGATTCGGCGGCCAAGTCAGTCGGCGCCGACGACGTAGCGGACGCCCTCGAACGCGCGGCTGCGGCCGCCGGTCAGCACATCAAACTCGTGCGCAACGGAACTCGCGGAATGCTCTGGCTCGAGCCGCTGGTCGAAGTCGCGACCGAAGGCGGGAGGGTGGGGTACGGGCCCGTCCGCGCAGACGACGTCGACGAACTCGTGAGGTCCGGAATGCTCGAAGGAGCAGGCCACGACCTCTACCTCGGGCTGGTCGAGGAACTGCCGTGGATGCGCGATCAGCAGCGGCTGTGCTTGGCACGAGTCGGCGTCACGGATCCGCTGTCGCCCAACGACTACCTCGGTCACGGAGGTCTCGCTGGTCTCCAGCGGGCGCTTGAGCTGGACCCGGCCGACGTCATCGCCGAAGTCACCGAGTCAGGCCTGCGCGGCCGCGGCGGCGCGGGATTCCCCGCCGGCATCAAATGGAAGACCGTGTCCGAAACCGAGGGAGAGCTGAAGTTCGTCTGCTGCAACGCCGACGAAGGCGAC
Organism: Saccharopolyspora mangrovi; assembly: GCF_035320975.1. Classification (NCBI taxonomy): domain Bacteria; kingdom Bacillati; phylum Actinomycetota; class Actinomycetes; order Pseudonocardiales; family Pseudonocardiaceae; genus Saccharopolyspora; species Saccharopolyspora mangrovi. The sequence goes on from NZ_JAWLNX010000002.1 coordinate 437,336, forward strand.
GGCGGCACCTTCGCCGACCGGATGGTGATGGAGGGCGACCCGTTCTGCCTCCTCGAGGGCATGGCGATCGCGGCATACGCCGTCGGGGCCCGGGAGGGCTACATCTACCTGCGTTCGGAATACCCGGACGCTGCCACGGCAATCAGAGCGGCGATCGAGATCGCCCGGGACGAAGGCTGGCTCGGGGACGACGTCCTGGGGTCCGGGTTCAGCTTCGACATCCACCTCCGGATCGGCGGCGGTGCCTACATCTGCGGCGAGGAGACCTCGATGCTGGACAGCCTCGAGGGCAAGCGCGGCATGGTACGCCCCAAGCCACCGATCCCCGCGATCACGGGGCTTTTCGGCAAGCCCACCGTGGTGAACAACGTGCTGACCCTGGCCAGCGTGCCGACGATTCTGGCCCAGGGCGGCGAGGCGTACGCCGCGCTGGGCGTGGAGCGCTCGCGTGGCACGCAGGTGTTCCAACTGGCAGGAAACATCGCGCGGGGCGGGGCCTTCGAGACCGCATTCGGCATCTCCCTGGCCGACCTGGTCCATGAGTACGGCGGCGGGACCCGTTCCGGCAGACCTGTGCGAGCCGTACAAGTGGGTGGACCGCTCGGGCCCTATCTCCCCGGATCGCAACTCGACCTCCCAACCGACTACGAAGCCTTCGACGCGGCCGATGCGATGCTGGGCCACGGCGGCATCGTGGTCTTCGACGACACCGCCGACATGGCCGCGATGGCACGGTTCGCGATGGAGTTCTGCGCCGAGGAGTCCTGCGGCAAGTGCACTCCCTGCAGAGTCGGGTCGGTGCGCGGGGTCGAGACCATCGACAAGATCATCAACGGCGAGGACACCGACGGCAACCTCGGGCTCCTCAACGACCTCTGCGACCTGATGACCGAGGGCTCGCTGTGCGCGATGGGCGGACTGACGCCCAACCCCGTGAAGAGCGCGCTGTCCCACTTCCCCGAGGACTTCACCCAGAAACGCGAAGTGCACCAGGAGGAGGCGCGATGACGCTGTTCAAGGAACCTGATCTCGGCACCCCCGCTCCGCCGGAGGGAGCACCACCAGTTGCGGTCGAGGTCGATGGCCTTCCGGTGACCGTGCCGGAGGGAACATCGGTGCTGCGGGCCGCAGCGCTGGCCGGCGTCGAAATTCCGAAGCTGTGCGCGACCGACAGCCTCGACGCGTTCGGGTCCTGCAGGTTGTGCCTGGTCGAGATCGACGGACGCCGAGGCACGCCGGCCTCGTGCACCACGCCGGTCGCCGCCGGTATGCAGGTGCGCACCCAGAGCTCGAAGCTGGAGAAGCTGCGCCAGGGAGTGATGGAGCTCTACATCTCCGACCACCCGCTGGACTGCCTGACCTGCCCGGCCAACGGCGACTGCGAGCTGCAGGACATGGCGGGTGTGGTCGGGCTGCGGCAGGTGCGCTACGGCTACGAGGGCGCGAACCACCTCGACCTCGAGATCGACCACAGCAACCCCTACTTCGACTTCGACCCCTCGAAGTGCATCTCCTGCTCCCGCTGCGTTCGCGCGTGCGGCGAGGTCCAGGGAACGTTCGCGCTCACCATCGAAGGGCGCGGGTTCGAGTCCAAGGTGTCTGCCGGAGCGGGCGAATTGTTCGCCGACTCCGAATGCGTGTCCTGCGGTGCGTGCGTCGCGGCCTGCCCGACGTCGACCTTGCAAGAGAAGTCGGTGGTGGACCTGGGGATTCCCAACCGCACGGTGAAGACCACCTGCGCCTACTGCGGCGTGGGGTGCTCTTTCAAGGCCGAGCTGCGCGGCGACGAGCTCGTCCGGATGGTTCCGGACAAGGACGGCGGCGCCAACGAGGGCCACGCCTGCGTCAAGGGCCGGTTCGCGTTCGGCTACGCCACGCACCCCGACCGGGTGCTGAGCCCCATGATCCGCGAGAAGATCACCGACGAGTGGCGCGAGGTCGACTGGGACACCGCGATCACCTACGTCGCCGACAAGATGCGCGAGATCCAGTCCAGCCACGGCCCGGGCGCTATCGGCGGCATCACCTCTTCCCGCTGCACCAACGAAGACGTCTACGTGGTGCAGAAGATGGTGCGCGCGGCGTTCGGCAACAACAACGTCGACACCTGCGCGCGGGTGTGCCACTCCCCCACCGGCTACGGCCTGAAGCAGACGTTCGGCGAGTCCGCCGGTACCCAGGACTTCCGGTCAGTGGCCAAGTCGGACGTCATCGTGGTGATCGGCGCGAACCCGACCGACGGGCACCCGGTGTTCGCCTCCCGGATGAAGCGACGGCTGCGCGAGGGCGCCAAGCTGGTGGTCATCGACCCACGCCGCATCGACCTTGTCCGGTCTCCCCACATCGAGGCGGAGTACCACCTGCCCGTCGCCCCCGGCACCAACGTCGCCCTGGTCAACGCGCTGGCCCACGTGGTGGTCACCGAAGACCTGGTCGACCGCGAATTCGTGGACGCACGCTGCGAGGACTTCGAAGCGTGGGCGGAGTTCATCGCCCAACCCCAGAACAGTCCGGAGGCCACCGAGGAGATCACCGGGATTCCCGCGCAGGACGTGCGCGCCGTTGCCCGGATGTACGCCACGGGAGGCAACGCTGCGATCTACTACGGGCTGGGTGTCACCGAGCACAGCCAGGGCTCGACGATGGTGATGGGCATGGCCAACCTCGCCATGGCCACCGGCAACATCGGGCGGGACGGTGTCGGTGTGAACCCGCTGCGCGGGCAGAACAACGTGCAGGGCTCGTGCGACATGGGCTCGTTCCCGCACGAGCTGCCCGGATACCGGCACGTCTCCGACGACGCCGTGCGGGAAGTCTTCGAGAACCTGTGGCAACGACCGCTGATCCCCGAGCCCGGCCTGCGGATCCCGAACATGTTCGATTCCGCCCTCGACGGGTCCTTCCGCGGGCTTTACGTCCAGGGCGAGGACATCGCGCAGTCCGACCCGAACACCGGCCACGTCGACGCAGCGCTGCGTTCCCTCGACCTCCTCGTGGTGCAGGACCTGTTCATCAACGAAACCGCGAAGCTGGCCCACGTGTTCCTGCCCGGCACGTCGTTCCTGGAGAAGGACGGCACCTTCACCAACGCCGAGCGACGCATCAACCGGGTCCGGCCGGTGATGGCCCCCATGACGGGTAAGCACGAGTGGCAAATCCCGTGCGAGATCGCGCAGGCCATGGGATACGACATGTCCTATGACGACCCGAGTGAGATCATGGAGGAGATCGCCTCGCTCACACCGACGTTCACCGGGGTTTCCTTCGAGAAGCTCGACAAGCTCGGCAGCGTGCAATGGCCCTGCAACACCGAGGCTCCTGAGGGAACCCCGATCATGCACGTCGACGAGTTCGTGCGCGGTAAGGGCAAGTTCATCACCACGACGTTCGTTCCGACCAACGAGCGCTCCACCCGCAAGTTCCCGCTGATCCTGACCACCGGCCGGATCCTGAGCCAGTACAACGTGGGCGCCCAGACGCGGCGCACCCACAACGTCCACTGGCACAAGGAGGACGTGTTGGAGATCCACCCCCACGACGCCGAGGTGCGAGGCATCGACGACGGCAGCGAGGTGACGATCACCAGCAGGACCGGGGAAACCATGCTGCGCGCGGTGATCTCGGACCGCATGCCCACCGGGGTCGTTTACACCACCTTCCACTACCCGCTCAGCGGCGCGAACGTGGTCACCACCGACAATTCCGACTGGGCGACCAACTGCCCGGAGTACAAGGTCACCGCGGTCCAAGTCATGCTCGGGTCACGTGCCGCCAACGGTGTTTCGTCGGAAGCGACCGCCCATGCCGCATCGTCAGACGAAGGAGTTGAGAGGTGAGCACCTCACCGGTGATGAAGCTGGCCGACGACATCGCGGCCCAGTTCCGGCACTACCCGCCCCGCGCAGCCGCCGCCTCGATCGCCAACCACATACGCCAGTTCTGGGACCCGCGGATGTGTTCGCAGCTCAAGACCCAAGTGGCAGAGGACGGCGCAGACTGCGACCCGAACGTCATCGCGGCGATCCAGCTGCTCAACGCAACCGAACGCTGACAGCATCACGACGTCGGCAAAAATGCAGGACCTCTCCGACGCCATCGCGGTGGCGCCGGAGGGGTTTTGCAGTAGCGCACACCTACGCCTAACGCGCAGCGCGGTGGGCGCGCTTCGCACACGAGGATCGGTCTTGAGCAACACGTTCACCTGCGGCGGATGCAAGAAGACCTGGACAGGGCTCGCGCAAGCGCACTGCTCCCGGTGTCACCGCACGTTCGCCGCGGCCGAGCTATTCGACAAGCACCGCCGGGAGCGTTGCGCCAAGAAGCGCCACCGGACGTAATGCCGATACCGCTTGTCAGTACCACCGCCGGGGTCAAGCCCCGTACCTCGGCCTATGCTTCTCCCGAAGAGCTTTTCTTCGCCCCGGCCTTACTCCGGCCGTGCGGACTTAGGAACGACCCGTCAATCTGTTTCCACCAACAGTCCGGGCTGGGCAGCTGTTGCCAGGAGCGAGTGGGTCGACCAGGCGTTGCGGTCGGTCCGGCGGGGCGCCCTTAGCATTGGTGTGTCGGTCACCGCGGTGACGACGAAGCAGCAGTCATCGGTCGCCACCAAATGTTCGAGGAGCAGCGGCAGGCCTGGTTGTTCGCCGTGCTCGATCAGCTGCTTGAGCTCCGATTCGGACTGCGGTTCAAGCATTGCTTGCATCGACCCGCCCAGGCATCGGGCTGCGCAAGCGGCGAGAACACCCTCTGCGGCACCGCCGATGCCCGCGAGCATGTCCGCCTCGCCAGACAAAACGTTCAGGGCGCCCACGACATCTCCGTCGGGGACGAGTCGCACGCGGCATCCGATCGTCTTCAGGTCCTGGACCAGGTTCCGGTGGCGGGGTCTGTCAAGCACTACGACCGAAAGCTCGGTGACGGGCTTGTCCAGAGCAGCACATACCGCCACGACGTTCTTCTCGATCGGTGCGGTGATGTCAATGGCCGTCGCCGCCGCCGGTCCCACGACGAGCTTGTTCATGTACCGCCCAGCTGTGTCATATAGACTGCTGGTTGCCGCAGCTGCGGCAACAGTCATGGCTCCCTGCGCATCTCGCACGCAGGCCCTGCTGTCTTCGAGCGGGTTCACAGCGAGCTCGAAGCGAAACCCCGGGCCGGCCGAAACGAGTTCGCCCGGGGACAGCGTCGATGCGCCATCCGATCCGCTCCCGCCGATCACGACCCGCCCGCTCCCGGGAACCCAGCCCAATCGCTGCCGCATGGCCTCGGTCGCAGCCTGGCGCGCCGCGTTCTCGTCACCGCCGCCTACCCATGGAAGGCAAGCAATCGCGGTGTGATGGGTAACCTTCAGCAGGCCATGTGCCACCTGCTCAATACTCATGGGAGTTCCAACCTTCCTGCACGCAGCCGCATTTGAGTGCCCGGCGGCAGCAGTTCGTTCGGCACGCGGTGACTCCATCAGCCAGCAAAAGGGGAAACATCCATCCTGGGGGTGACCAACGGGGTGGTTGCCGAAACTGAATCTTCCCTAGTTCCGACAAGGGATTCTTATCGCTTCATTTCCATTTCCGATTGGAACTCCCTATCGGCGATCACTTAAGGTGCGGTTAATACCCGTGAGTCTTCTGGTCGAGCCCCAAAACATTCACGACATTTTGAGCGGAGAACCCCATGGCGCGCACAGCTCGTGTGGTCGCGGTGTCAAACCGGGCCACCGACGGGGGGCACGAAGACAGGACGGGTCCGGTCATCGCGGCATGGCCACACTCCTGCAGCTACGCCGCGACCGGGCCCGCCCTGCCGACTGACGCAGATCCGGCCGCCTCCGAACCACCCGACACCCTCGATGCCGTGTTCACTGGCCAACAGCAACACCCGACGCGTGAGCCGGGAGCTGTGTTTCGAGCAGATGTCGTGGACACGCCGTTGAGCGTCGAGGAACTGGCGAAGCTTGTCGAGCGTGACGCGGCCGGTGCGATCGTCACCTTCGGCGGAGTCGTACGTGACCACGACGACCAGCGAAGCGTCCAGGAACTGGAGTACATCGGCCACCCCACCGCGACCACAGTGATCGCAGAAGTCGCCGACGAGATCGCGGCCCGCTTCGACGGTGTCCACGCCCTTGCGGTGTCACACCGCATCGGCCTGCTCAGCATCGGTGACGTGGCACTCGCCTGTGCCGTGGCTGCCGAGCACCGCGAGCAGGCCTTCACCGCCTGCTCCGAACTCGTCGACGAAGTCAAGCGCCGCCTGCCGATCTGGAAACGCCAGGTCTTCGCGGACAAGACCGAAGAATGGGTCAACTGCCCGTGACAACATCGCCGATGAGGCCGCACAGCATGTGATCAACGCTGGAGCGCAGCGTATCGAGGCGTGCGCGGAAGGACGACGCGGTCCTGCTCGGCCAGCCATTTCACTTCGGTTGGCTCCGGTGGCAGCTGGTGACCTCGTCAAATTTGCCATTGATGGCGGGTGCCGGGCGGCTCTCACGATGTAGAACCGCCCGGCACCTCCGTCGTTGTGGGTGATCAGGTCTTGCTCGGTGATTCCCTCGCCGTCTCGACCGGAGATGCGGTCTCGACCGCCGGCGACTTGTCGCCGTTGTGCGTGGCCTCGCTCGGGGCATCGGGATCGGAGGCCTCCGCCACGAGCGACTTGGCTGAGTCTTCCGGTGCGGCAAGAACCTCGCGGGCTTGCCTCTGGTCGAGCGCGTTGTCCCACTTGGACACGATGAAGGTGGCCACACAGTTGCCGAGCAGGTTGGTGACCACGCGCATGGTGTCCATGATGCGGTCGGCGCCGAGCACGAGGGCCACGGCGGCCACCGGGATCACCCCGACCGCCGAGGCGGTCGCCGACAGCGCGATGAACGCCGAACCGGGGATGCCGGCCATCCCCTTGGAGGTCAGCATCAGGACCAGGATCACGGTGAGCTGCTGGCCGATCGTCAGATCGACTCCGACCGCCTGCGCCATGAACAGCGTGGCCAGCGACAGGTAGATCGACGCGCCATCGAGGTTGAACGAGTAGCCGGTCGGCACGACGAGCCCGACGGCTTCCTTGCGGCACCCGGCGTGCTCGAGCTTCTCCATCATCCGCGGCATCACGCACTCGCTGGAGGCGGTGCCGACCGCCAGCACGAACTCCTCCCGGGTGTAGCGAAGGAAGCGGATGATGCTCAGACCGGTGAAAGCGCGCAGCAGCACCCCGAGCAGAACGATGAACAGCAGCGCCGAGCCGTAGGAGGCGGCGATCAGCTTGGCGTACGTGCCCAGCGAGGACAGGCCGTACTGACCGATGAGGTAGGCCATCGATCCGAACACCGCGATGGGGGCCAGCCGCATCACGTATCCGATGATCTTGAAGATGACCTCGCCGGCCTGCTCGATGAATCCGAACACCTGCGGAGCCCGGTCGATGCCGACGTGCAGCAAGCCGGCGGCGAACAGCACAGCGAGCAGGAGGACTTGGAGCAGCTCGTTGTCGGCGAACGCGGCCACGGCGCTCTCCGGGATCATGTGCAGCACGAATTCCGCCGGACCGGGCATCGTCTCGCCCTCGGTCTTGGCCTCGACGCCGGAAGTGTCCAGGGTGGAGGGATCGATCCCGAGGCCTGCGCCGGGCTGGAACACGTTGCCAGCGATGAGGCCGAGCGCGAGCGCGGCTGTGGTGACGATCTCGAAGTAGATCAGCGCCTTGAGCCCGACGCGGCCGACCGAGCGCATGTCTCCGGCCTTGGCGATGCCGACCACGACCACGCAGAAGATCAGGGGCGCGATCACCATCTTGATCAGGCGGATGAACCCGTCACCGATCGGCTTGAGAGACTCACCGAAATCTGGCCAGACGTGGCCCACGATGATGCCGACCACGGCCGCGATCAGCACTTGGACGAACAGCGAAGACAGGACGCTCCGCGCTCGACTTCGCGGAACGGAAGGCGCTGGCTGAGCCACGTCAGCCCCCCTTTATTTCTCGATGCGGAAAACTAATTTCACTTTGTGAGTGAGAAGTGTGAATCGCCGCGCCCGCACCGTCAAGCAGCATTTTCGCGACGGATTTTCATGAATCCTCGGCAATCACCGATCGACCAGCCAGGTCAACAAACTGTTGACTTAGCGCTGGCAGAAATAGTTCCCGGAGAACCCGCGAGCGGCTCAACGTGACCCAGTGCCCGGGCTGCACCCGGCCTCGGGAGGACGATGCGTGGCGACGTACCGACTGTCCCGAATACCGACGGCGAGCGAACCGCACAGGAACGCGCACCGGGGTCAACTCGAACGGAGCGCAACGAGGCCGACGAGCGTGCACGTGACCCTCTGGTCAGCAGGGATCGCTAACCCCGTGCTGCTTGTGAATGATCAGCCCGGCCGCAGCGTCGTCGTTGCCGCGTTCAACCGCTGGTGAGAGCCGGATTCGCCGATGCCGCCGCGGTCGCGTGCGCCGGTCTTGGGGCGGCCGTCGATGCGGTCGTCGACGTGGTCGGCAAGCTAGTCGGCGGTGGCGCGCTCGAAGCGGGCGCCAGCCGACTAAGGCCCACATCGTCGCGGCCTGCTATAGCCAAAGACCGTTCGACAGTTGAGCTCCGTGGTCTGAGCTGTGCCGACCACGCACTCAAAAGAGCTGAAACGGTTCCAGCATCGTAGACGGTACTGGTTAACCGTCGATGGCCCAGCGAAGCAGGAACTTTCCCAGCACGTCGTCGATGAGGCGTCCGCGGTCGGTCGGTTCGCCGTCCTCGCCGATGTGCTCGCTGAAGGCGTCGGACAGGATGTCCTCCACAGCCTCGCGTTCGTCTTGGCTGGGCTCGCTGCTGGCACGTAGCGAGTTCAGCAGGTCGCTGTCGTGCTCGTCGAGGACTGCGGTGAACACGTCCTGGAGCTCGGGTGGCAAGGTGTCGATGACGTTGCTCATGGATGCCTCCATCCGTTCGAGTTGCGCGCCCACGTCGTGATCACCTGGCCATCAGAGCTGCAACGGTGGACCTCGGCCGCGTCAAGCTCGCCTTCTTCCCTCGACCACCTCAGCTGAGGATCAAGTCGGCACCCGTCGATCAGACCCACTGCAGGTCACCGAAGTGGCAGCGCACAACATTGCATTCCCGCAGGTCACCAACCCGGCGCTGTTGGTAGTTCGCGTCACTATTGCCCTGCCTCGGAATTCCCCTCCGGCATCAGACCACGGGCCGCATCGAACCCGCCGAAGCGTGCTGCTCACGTCGCGCTCAGTCACGATCTCCTAGCAAAAGCAGGGAACTCGCACATTCAGGTCCGGTGGCAAACCGATCACGGGCGGAGCTCCGGTGACGACGTCTGGCCGAGGGTGCGGCAGTACCGTCCTCGTCGGCATCACTCCCCCTTCCCACCGAGAACCGGCCATCCGGGCCCAGGCCTGAAACCGCCCTGGAGCGCGTCGACAACCCCGGTCTGACGGTCGGCAGCAATGGTCCAGCGGCGGGTTCGGATCCAAAAGTCAAGTCACCTCGCGCGACGCTTCCGAGACCACCCTCGATGCGTTCGAGTTCCTGCGGGTACGAGGTACAGTCCAACGCAAAGTGAGTGTGACCTGCGGAAAAGTGACAACCCGAGATCGGTATCGGCGGACCCTTTTACTGCGCCGGTTAGACTGCACAGCGACCTGGGAAAACGGGCTTGAGCATGCCGGTGACCTCGCACTTGACTGGGGGTCAAGGGGTCGTGGGTTCGAATCCCGCCGTCCCGACGGCCGAGAAGGTCCGTTGATTTGCCGAGTAATGGCAGGTCAACGGGCCTTTTTCAATTGGATCACATGTCCGAGCTCATCGGCCGTTGAATTACTGCTGGGGACCAATTGGGGACCAGTGGTTCCATCGCGGGTCAAGTACGCCGACAGCGCGTTACCCGCCTCGATGATCGACTGATGGTCGGGATGCAGGTAACGCTGGGTGGTGGCGATGTTGCCGTGGCCGGCCACCTTGCGCGGGACGTGGAGCGGCACCCCAGCGTCGGCCATCCATGTCAGCCCCGTGTGGCGGAGGTCGCCGCAGATGTTCGAAGCCGAGAGCACGAACAACGTCATACCAGTGCGTTGTGTCCCGTAAGACGGCCGTACTGATCCGGCCGCCTTTCGGGCCAGAGAACAGACGGGCGTCTGGTTTCCCATCCAGCGCGGTGAGGCGATGGATCACCAGATCACGGATCTCCGGGATGACCGGTACGGTTCTTGCCCGCTTGCCCTTCGTGCCCTTGTCAACGAGCCCACCCGGTCCGGTTGTCGTCTGGCGTCGCACCTTCCAGGTCCACGTGCGTGTGTCGATATCGGCTACACGACATCCCGACACTTCCCCGATGCGTGCAGCAGTGCACACGGCGAACCTGACAACATCGCCCCAGCCCCTGTACTGATCGTGAGAACGCTCGACCAGCGCATCCGCGAGCGTGGTCAGCGTCTGCCAGTCGGGTAGTGCCAGTGCGCGGGGGTTTTCTAGCTCGTCCTCCGCTTTGCGGAACTCAGATTGCCACCCCACCACGCGAGCGGAGTTTCGGTCGACGATGCCGTCACGGAGCGCTTGCTCCATCACGCGGACGAGCACGGCAACCGTGTTCTTAATCGTCGACATGCTGCAGCCATCGGCGATCCAGTCGTGGGCAGCGCGGTCGACGACTCCGCTGGTGATCATGCGGACCGGGATGTGGCCGATGGTTGGCACGACGCGCTTGGTCCAGCCCGCCCTGTACGGTTCCGTGGTCTTCGGCTCGAGCCCCCTCAACGCAAGGCTCATCACGGCGTTGCCGTATTCCTTGAGTGACTTGGTGCTCTCGCTGGGATCGAGACCGCCACGCGCCGCGCGCTCCATGGCATCGATCCATGCTTCAGCGGCTTCGACTGTTCCGACTACCTGCGAGGCTCGGGCCGGGCACCGGTAGTACATGCCATGCACCCTCGGGCTGCCTTCCATCTTCCGACCGCACACCCCGCATCGAACCCGACCTCGGAACAAGTACGTCCGCTTCGTCGGGCGCCCGCTGCGTTCGAGCCTGCGAGCGGCCCGCAACTTGCCCGCGCCCTTCGAACGGCGCAGCAGCTGGGCCTGGGTGAAATCCTCGACGCTCACGATCTGCGGGGTGCGCAGGCTTGCGGGAGTACACGACGGACTCGCTGCCTGCTCGGCGGAAGCGGATCACGTACCCGGCGGCCACGTCGTCCGAATCGATGAGCTGCTCCTGCCTGGTCCAGCGCCCGAAGAACGCGTAGCCGGTGTAGCGAGAGTTCTCGAGGATCGCCCGGACCGTGCTGCCCTGCCACCCGTCAGCCGACCGGTGCCGGTTCTGCTCCGGCCGACGAGCCGAGGGACACGGGATGGCGTCGCGGTTCAGCCCGTTGGCGATCGCGCGGTCTCCCCTGCCGCTGAGGTACTCGGGGCGCGCAGGACCTCGGCAAGGACTCCTACGCGTGCCCGGCCCGCGCAGACGACCTCACCGGCCTACCGCCCGCGTGAGCGGCCACCGCGGAGTTCGACCCGCTGCGCGACGAGGGCGAGGCCTACGCCGACGCGCTGCGCGATGCCGGCGTGCCGGTCACCGCCAAACGCTACGAGGGGATGCTCGACGGCTTCGCCTGGACGCTCGGAGCCACCCCCAGCGGAGCCACCGTCATCGACGACCTGGCGACCGCTCTCCGCGAAGCCGTCGACCGCCAGCGGTAGTGCCCGGGGAGGCCGGGCGCGAGCGGCTGCTCAGCGCGGGCGGTTGCGGCGGTGGTGCAACCACAGCGCCGCACCGCCCAGCGCTATCAGTGAGCGCGGAACGTGGAACCTGCTGTCACGCTCGCCGTCCCGGCCCCCGGTGTGCACCGCGAACTCCCGGTTGGACAGATCCCGCAGCACCGTGCGCAGCTGGCCGGGGACCGCGTCGAGATCGAGCAGCAGCTCAGTGGCCATCCGAGCCAGGCGGGTGGTCGAGCTCTGCTCGCGCGCGAGCGCGGTCATGACGCCACGCATCTGGTCGTGGAACACGTCGATGATCGACAGCTCCGGAGCCACGCAGCGCACCGACCCCTCCATGTTGGCGAACGCCTTGCCCAGTACGGAGATCATCGGGTTCGTCTTGATCCCCCGCTTGGTGGACCGCTCGAGCACGCTGGTGAGCGTGACCCCGAAGTCGAGTTCAGCCAGCGAAGCCGTGGCGATCTTGGGGGTGAGCGCGGACATGTCCGATATGAAGCCGGGCACGTCCGCCCACTCGGTGGCGTAACCGAGCTCGATCCAGGACTTGGCCAGCGCTTGCCCGTCGTTCTCGGCGAGGTTGAGCAGCACCAGCATGATCTTCAGGCTGGTGCTTCGGTCGAGACGGCCGACCATGCCCCAATCGATCAGCGAAGCTGGGGCGCCGGGCCGCACGAAGATGTTGCCCGGGTGCGGGTCCGCGTGGAACATCCGGTTCACGAAGAAGCCGTGGTAGGTGAATGCCAGCAGATCCGCACCGATCGCGGTGCGCTCGGACACCGGCATCTTCGCGCGGTCCACGTGCCGGATCGATCGGCCCGGCGCGAGGGTCTGCACGAGCACCCGTTCACTGGCCCAGACGACCTCGGGAACCGACAGGTGCTGGAAATCGCGGACGGCTCGGCGGGCTTCGTCCATGTGCGCGGCCTCGACGTTGAAGTCGAGTTCCGGGCGCATCGCATCGAAGAGCACCCCGAGCATCGCCTCGACGTCGACCACCGAGTGGAACCGCGGGGCGCACTTGCCGACCAACCGCGCCGCGCGGCGCATCATCCGCATGTCCTCGTGGACCATTCCCTTGATGCCCGGCCGCTGGATCTTGATCACGGCCGAGCGGCCGTCCCGCAGCGTCGCCCCGTAGACCTGGGCCAAGGACGCCACGCCCAGCGGTTCCAGCAGTTCGACGTGCTGGAACCGCTCCTTCCAGTCCGGCCCGAGCTCTCCTTCGAGCACGGGCTCGAAGGTGCTGAACGGTGCCGGTGAAACACGATCGTGCAGCTTCTCCAGCTCGGCCATCACCGCTGGGGGAACGATGTCCGGACGCGTCGAGAGCATCTGGCCGAGCTTTACGTAGAACGGACCGAGCCGTTCCAGGCCGAGCCGAACGTCGCGAGCGCGCAGCTTCTCCCGTGCGGCACCCGACGCGTCCGCGGTGCGGCGCGCGTCCAAGGCGCGCGTGAACTCATTCTTGAACAGACCGGAGAGGACCTCGGTCACCAGCTTGAGTCGCTGCGCACCCAAGTCCGCTCCGTCCCGTCAGCCGCGATCACGACCGATCACCGCTTGCCGGTGGCGGCCTTAGTCGCCTTCTCGCCGAGCTTGGTCGCTTCCGCCGCGGTACCCGCAGCGCCCGCGGCCTCGCCAACGCCGGGGATGTTCTGCAGCGTGTTCACCAGCGTGTTGACCGTGTCGGTCAACTCCGCGATCTGCTTGGGCAGGGTGGCCACGGCCGCCGCGTTCTCGGCCGCACCGGTGGCGGCCCCGGTCACCGCGTCCGCGGCGGGAAGTCCGGCGTCCGCGGTGGCGCTGCCAGCGTCCTCCCGGTCGAGCAGCTCGTCGAAGGCCTGCTTGGCGTCATCGGCGACGTTACCGATGAAGTCCTTCAACGTGTCCTTCACACTACTCATGATTTCGACCTTCCTCTCCGCTTCCACTTCATCCACCACAGTGGACACACTTCGGGTTACCGAGCGCGGTGCGTGCTCCGGTCGGCCAGTTCGAGCAGCGCGGCCTCCGCCCACGGGGGTGGCGCCAGCACGTCCAGCGCGGCCACGGCGCGTTCGTAGCGCGCGCTGATCATAGCTTCGACCTCGGCGTCGGCGGCCGTGTCCCGGATGATCTCGCGCAGCCGCTGCGCTCCCCCTGCGCTCAGGTCCGCGGACCCGTGCAACTCCTCGATCACGGCGCGCTGGCTCGCGTCGGCACGTTGCCAGGTCAGGCGCATCAGCACCGTCCACTTGCCGGCGCGCAGATCGTCATCGCTGGGCTTTCCGGTCGTGACCTCGTTGCCGAAGACGCCGAGCAGGTCGTCGCGCAGCTGGAACGCCTCGCCGAGCGGGTCGCCGAACTCCGCGCACCGCCGCACCACGTCCTCGTCGGCCCCGGCCAGCAGAGCTCCCAGCTGCAGCGGCCGCTTGACGGTGTAGGCGGCGGTCTTCTGCCGAACCACGCGCCATGCGCCCTCGATCTCGTCCCCGACCGCCGTGACGTCCAGGTCCAGGTACTGCCCCGCCATGATCTCGGTACGCATCGTGTTCAGCACGGATCGGGCGGCGTGCAGGCGTTCGGGTGCGATTCCCGATGCGTGCAGCAGTTCGTCCGACCACACCAGGCACAGGTCACCGAGCAGGATCGCCGCGCTGAGACCGAAGTGCTCGGCGTCGCTGCCGTCCGGTGCGCGACCGGCCAGCAAGCGGTGGACGGTGGGCTGGCCGCGCCGCGAGTCCGAGGAGTCCATGACGTCGTCGTGGATGAGCGCGAACGCGTGGAAGAGCTCCAGGGCCGCCCCGACCCGCACCGCGGCGGGATCGTCGCGGTCGCCACCACCGGTGGCCCAGCCACACGCGGCGAACAGCGGGCGCAACCGCTTTCCCCCGGCGAGGAAATCGCGCACGACCTCGACCAGCGGCGGAACGCACGCATCGGGCGCGTCGCGCACCTGGCTGTCCAGGAAGCGCGCGAGGCTCGCGTCCACGTCCCGGCGCAACTCCTGCAGAGCCGGCTCGACGGAGCTGCCCGGCGTGCTCCGAAGTGCCGCGCCAGCGGCCGATCGCAGTGTCCCCCCACTGGGCATGAAAACCTCCGCATCGCATTCCCCGAGGCTGCGGGCGAGCGCGCGTGCCACCGGGATCACCGAAATCGCACCGCGCGCAGTTGTCGACCAAGCGTAGCAACCCTTGATCGATTCCAACACGCTTCCGCGAAAAGCGAATCCGCGCGATGCGTATCTACGATCACAGCAATACCCCTTGACAGGGAGCGCATCTAGGGATTCCGCGGTGATCGCTTGCTCGCGAACTCTGGTCTTTGGTACGCAATTGAACTGACCACGCTTGCCCCGGCACCCACACAGGTCCCTCGGCCGCCCCGGCAAACACGGGCATACCGCACATTCGAAACGAGGAGAGTTCGTGTCCATAGCCAGGACGAAGTTCGCCCTGCCGCCCTTTTACTGCCCTGTGGACCCCGCCGTGCACCCGCAAGTCGACGCGATCGAGAAACGCGCGATCTCCTGGATCGACGAGCTGGGAATGTACGAGGACGAAAAACGTCGCCGACACGTGCTGAAAACCAACAGCGCTGAATTCTTCTCGAGATTCGCGCCTAACGGCACGGATGAAAACGTGCTGCTCGCGGCCAAATGGGTCTACTGGGGCTTCGCCTTCGACGACGTGCGCTGCGACGAGGGCCCGCTGAGCGACAACCCCGGCGCGTTCGTCCAGATGGCGGGCCGCGTGCAGCGCGTGCTCGAAGCGCCGCAGAGCCTGGACGCGCCCGAAGACCCCTACCTGCGCGCGCTGCACGACTTCGGACTGTCCCTGCGCCGGCAGGCCACCCCCACGCAAGTGCGACGGTTCATCGACGCCCATCGGGCTTGGTTGCACGGCGTGGCCTGGCAGATCGGCAACCAGGCGCACGGCATCATGCCGCCGCTGAACGACTACCTGGCGATGCGCCTTGGCAGCTGCGGCGGTTTCCCGACCATGGCACTACTCGAGATCGCCAACGAAGCCGAAGTGCCCGCTGCCGAGATGGATCACCCAGCCGTGCGCGCCGCGAGCGAAGCCGCCGTCCTCACCGCTGGTTTGGACAACGACCTGCACTCCTACCGCCGCGAGCAGCGCGACCGGCACGCCGACCAGAACATCATCACGGTGCTCACCCATCACGAGGGCATTTCGGTCGATGAGGCGCTGACTTCAGCCGTGGGACTGCGCGATCGGATCATGCACGTGTTTCTCCGGCTGAACGAACAGCTCCTGCCCGACGCGAGCTCGGAGCTGCGCACCTACCTGACCTGCCTCGCGGCGGGCATCCGCGGCAACATCGACTGGGCGCTGCGCGTCCCGCGCTACACCACCGAGCACGAACCCGCCGTGGACGAGCACCCCGGGTTCAGCGCGGTGCCATCGAATCCCGATCCGGTCGCGCCACCGATCCCCACCATCGCGTGGTGGTGGCACGAACTGCGCTCCTGAACGTTGCACGGTCGGCGGGGTGTCCAGCGGTCCACCCCGCCGACCGACCGAGCCCGCGCAACTTCCGCCGCGCCCGGCAACGGGTTTCG
>NZ_JAWLNX010000002.1:453616-469816 GCF_035320975.1 Saccharopolyspora mangrovi
CTCCCCCCCCATGGGGGGGGTGGTGCCCCTCCGTCCCCGGCGGGGGGGGGCGGGGGGGGGGGGGGCCCCCGCGCCCCCCCCCCCCCCCCGACCGAGCCCGCGCAACTTCCGCCGCGCCAGGAAACGGGTTTCGTCGGGCCTGTGGAGCGTGCTTCTGCGGGCTGCGAGAACGCCCAGGTGGATCATGGAACCGGCCAGGTTTCGAATTCCGGCAGTTCGCATCGCGAATCTGATTTTTCGGGCCTGTCCCTCCTCACATCACGCCGGTCGGGATGCGATCATCGGGAGGTACGTTTCGAAGTGAGGAGCACGCCCGTGGCCGAAGAGTCCCGCGATGTGGCCGATCTGGACGTCCAGCGTCCGAACCCCGGTCGGATCTACGACTGGTTCCTGGGCGGGAACTCGAACTGGGCGATCGATCGCGTCTTCGGGGAGCGGCTGCTGGGCATGTGGCCGCAGATCGCCGGCGTCGCCCGGCAGAACCGGGCGTTCATGCGGCGGGCGGTCCTGGACGCCTTCGACGCCGGGGTCCGGCAGTTCCTGGACCTGGGCTCGGGCATCCCGACGATGGGCAACGTGCACGAGATCCTCCGGGAATACACCGACGAGCCGGTGCGCGTGGTCTACGTCGACTGCGAGCCGGTGGCGGTGGCCCACACGCGGGTGAACCTGCAGGACAGCGACTGGGCCGGGATCGTGCACGCCGACCTGCTGAACTGGCGCGAGATCCTCAGCGACGACACCACGCGGCGCCTGATCGACCTGGAACAGCCCGTGTTCCTGCTCGCGGTGTCGGTGCTGCAGTTCATCGGCCCGGACGGAAACGTCCCCGAGGTGCTGCGCCGGTACGCCAACAAGCTCGCCGCCGGTTCCCGGGTCGCGATCACCCACTTCGCCTCCGACGTGCCCGACCCCGAGGCGCGGGCCAACATGGAGCGCTTCCGCACCGAGTGCGACGTCACCCCGAACCCGCTGTACCTGCGCGACCGGGCGACCCTCACCGACTGGCTCGACGGCCTCGGCGACCAGTGGCGGGTGCTGGACCCGGGCGTCGCGCAGCTGCCCGACTGGCGGCCCGACCTCATCACCGAGGCGGAGGACAAGGCCGAAGCGGAGAAGATGCGCCCCTACGCCTGGTTCGGCATCAGCGAGAAGTCGGCGTAGCCCCGACACTTCCCGGACCTCCTACGACGACGGCGGCCGGTGAGGCTTCGCAGAACCTCACCGGCCGCCGTTCGCGTCGTCAGGCCGCGGGACGGGCCTTGCGGATCTCCTCGCGCAGGACGTCCGGGCGGTCGCTGATGATCCCGTCGACGCCGTTGGCGATCAGCGCGCGCATCAGCGCCGGGTCGTTGACGGTGTAGGGGTTGATGCGCATGCCGTGCGCGTGGACAGCGGCGACGTACTCCGGGGTTGCGGCCGAGTGGTGCGGGTTGACCTGGTTGGAGTAGGTGGCCACCTCAGCGAGCTGCTCGGTGGACGGCGCGCCGAGCACGCCCACCTGGACCTGCGGGAGCAGGCCGTGGAAGTGGCGGATGAAGTCCCAGTTGAAGCTCTGCACCACCAGGTGCTGCGCCATCGGATCGGGTTGCATCCACTGCGGGCGCTGCTGCAGCTCACCGGCGATGCGCTCGGAGATGCCCGGGTAGAGCTCCGGGGCCTTGGCCTCCAGCAGCAGGCCGGAGGCGGTGAGCTCGAGCTCGTCGAGCACCTCGGCGAAGGTCGGGACGGTCGCGCCGGTGTAGCGCGGGTCCTTCCACGATCCGGCGTCGAGCGTGCGGATCTCCTCCAGCGTGAAGTCCGAAACCCGCCACGGCGCGCGGTCCGGGAACTTCTGCTCGACGTCGGTGGTCCGCGACAGCGTCGTGTCGTGGATGACGACGAGCTGCTCGTCCTTGGTCTGCTGGACGTCGATCTCGACGAGGTCGGCCCGCATCTCGGCACCCAGCCGGACCGCGTCCAGGGTGTTCTCCGGCGCGTACGCGGAGGCTCCGCGGTGGGCGATGTTGGTGACGGTGGCGGTCGGCTCCGCGGGAGCCGCGGTCACCGCCGCCGTGGCCGTCATCGTCGTGAGCAGCGCGGCTGCGGCCACCGCCGCGACCCGGTGCAGCATGGTCGTTCTCCTCGTCAGTGATGTCCGGAATGACGGGAAGATCCTGCTGGGGTCCGGCATCGCCCGCTTGATCGCCGCCGGACCCGCTGGTGTCGCGCGCGTGAACGTTGGGCCGCAACGTCCGACGGGGTTGATCGTTGTCATCGGCATGATCAGCCGTTGGGTGCACAACGTCGTGTTCTCGTTGGGGATCGTCCTGCTGCTCGGCCTGGTGCCGGTGCCCGCGCAGGCCGATTCCGGATTCGCTCCGGTGGACCGGCCGGGACCCCAGCTCAGCGTCCCTCCCGAGCAGCTTCAGGCAGCGCTGTCCTGCCACGGCGACCCGGGTGGCGACCTGCAGCCGGTGCTGCTGAGCCCGGCCACCAGCGTCACCCCGGAGCAGAACTACTCCTGGACCTACGCCAAGGCCTTCACCGCCCAAGACCGCTTCTGGTGCTCGGTGACGATGCCCGACCACACCATGGGCGACATCCAGGTCGCCGGTGAACACCTGGTGCACTCGATCCGCGAGGTGCACCGGTTGACCGGCCAGCGCATCGCGGTGCTCGGGCACTCCCAGGGCGGCATGAGCATGCGCTGGGCGCTGCGGTTCTGGCCCGACGTGCGACCGGTGGTCGACGACGTGATCGGCATGGCCCCCAACCACGGCACCGAAGCGATGCCGGGCTGCGGGCCCAGCCCCACCTCCTGCGAACCGGCGGTGTGGCAGCAGCAGGCCGACACCGAGTTCATGCGGGCGCTCAACAGCCGGACCGAGACCTTCCCGGGGATCAGCTACACCGTCGTCTACACCCGCCACGACGAGGTGGTCACGCCGCCGGAATCCGCCGAGCTGCACACCGGCGACGGCCTGATCTCCAACGTCGCCACCCAGGACGTGTGCGCGACCAACACCTCCACCCACCTGCTGGTCGGCACCATCGACCCGGTCACCTACGCGCTGGAGCACCCCGGCCCGGCCGATCCCGCGCGCGTGGACACCTCGGTGTGCGGCCAGCCGCTCATGCCGCACGTCGACCCGGCGTCGGTCAACACCTACCTGCAACCGCTCTCGGCGCTGCCGGGCCTGGCCAGCACCGCGCTGCCCGGCGTGAACCTGGTGGGCGCCCCGTCGGTCGACCGGGAACCGCAACTGCGCTGCTACGTCTACGCCGCCGGCTGCTGACTGGCGACCCGAGGATCGACATCCACACCCGGGGGCCGGAAACTCCCCTGAGACCCGGCCCAGGCGCGGACCTGCTGGTCAGGCTGAGGCGGCAGGCGGCATCTGGCACGTGTGCACCGCTCGGCCGGAGGGCAGTTCGCGGGTCGTGCCGTCCGGGAGGTCGAGGGTCGCGGTGCAGTTGGCCGGGACCTCGGTGCGGACCGTCAGCGCATCGCCCTCGAGCGACCAGTCGATCGCCACCCGGCCGTAGGGCCCGTCGTGCGCTCCGCGAGCCCACGTCAGACCGCCACCCGGTTGCGGGGCGAAGCGGATCTGCCGCCACCCGGCGGTGGCCGGGGCCAGGCCCGAGATGGTGGAGTGCATCCAGTGGGCCACGGCGCCGAGGGCGTAGTGGTTGAACGAGGTCATCTCGCCCGGGTTGACCGTGCCGTCGGGAAGCATGGAATCCCAGCGCTCCCAGATGGTCGTCGCGCCCATCGTCACCGGGTACAGCCAGGACGGGCAGCCGCGCTCCCGCAACTGGCGGTAGGCCACCTCGATGCCGCCGGTCGACGACAGCGCCTCGGAGACCAGCGGAGTGCCCACGAACCCGGTGGCGATCCGGTAGTCCGCCTCGACCACCAGCTCCCGCAGCCGCTCCCCCGCGCGGGACCTGGCCGCTGCCTTCTCCAGGAGGTCGAAGGCCAGCAGCAGCGCGTAGCCGCACTGGGACTCCTCGAGCAGCGCACCCGCGCCGTCGGTCCAGCGGGCTCGGATCGCCGCGCGGACCTCGGCGGCGAGCGCACCGTAGTGCTCGGCCTCGGCCGTGCGGCCCAGGACCTCGGCGATGTCGGAGAGCCTGCGCGCCGAGTGGGCGAAGTAGGCGCTGGCCACCAGTTCCCGATCGGTCGTGGCCGCCGCCGGGTTGTCCGGCGGCGCTGCCGGGTCCAGCCAGTCCCCCAGCTGGTGATCGCCGGTCCACAGTCGATCCGCTCCGCAACGGCGCTCGAGCAGGTCCACCCACGCCTTCG
Organism: Saccharopolyspora mangrovi; assembly: GCF_035320975.1. NCBI lineage: Bacteria > Bacillati > Actinomycetota > Actinomycetes > Pseudonocardiales > Pseudonocardiaceae > Saccharopolyspora > Saccharopolyspora mangrovi. Next base: position 457,905 of record NZ_JAWLNX010000002.1, read on the forward strand.
CGCTGTCCCACTGCCGCTCCAGCAGCAGCCGGTCGCCGGAGGCCACGTAGAGGTCCCACGGGGTGAGCACGCCGGCATCCCCCCAGGCCGCGATCGGCTCGCCCATGTCCCACGATCCGGCGTTGTCCAACGTCGGCACGAACACCGGGACCACGCCCTCGTCGTTCTGCTCGACGGCCAGGTCGCGCATCCACGACGACAGCATCCCCGTCACGTCGTGCAGGAAAGCCGCTGTGCGCGCGAAGACCTGGATGTCACCGGTCCAGCCGAGCCGCTCGTCGCGCTGCGGGCAGTCGGTGGGCAGGTCCACGAAGTTGCCGCGCATCGACCACACGACGTTGTCGTGCAAGGCGTTGAGGTCCGGGTCCGAACAGGCGAACCAGCCGGTGCGGCGCAGATCGCTGTGCAGCACGCGCGCTTCCAGCTCCAGGCCGTCGAGCACCTCGGCCGGGGCCGTCACCTCGGCGTAGCGGAACCCGTGGAAGGTGAACCGCGGTTCCCACTCCTCGACACCGCACCCGGCCAGCACGTAGCGATCGGTCTGCGCGGCCTGCCGCAGCGGGCGGATGTAGATCTCGCCGTCCTGCAGCACCTCGGCGTGCCGGATCACGACCTGCTGACCGGCCTCGCCCCGAACCTGGATCGCCAGTCGTCCCACGAGGTTCTGCCCGAAATCCACCAGCAGCCGGTCCGGGGCGCGGCGCTCGCTGCGCGCCGGGCGCACCACGCGAGTGCGCCGCACCGGAGGCCCGTCCGGTGCCACGAGGGTGGCGGGATCCCGCTCGAACACCTGCACCGGCACCCAGCTCGCGTCGTCGAAACCGGGCTCGGACCAGCCGCGCGGCACCTCGCGGGCGTCGAAGACCTCGCCGTCGTAGATCGACGAGGACAGGATCGGGCTGGGTGCGGCGACCCACTCCGGCCCGCTGGCGATGGTGTCCCGACTACCGTCGGCGTAGCTGACCTCCAGCTGCGCGATGAGCGACTGGTCGGTGCCGTAGCGGTCCCGCGCGCCGCCGCGGAAACCGATGCGGCCGCGGTACCAGCCATCGGCCAGCCACGCGCCGATCGCGTTGTCGCCCTCGACGAGCAGGTCCGTCACGTCGTGGGTGCGGTAGCGCAGCCGCTCGGAGTACACGCTCCAGCCCGGCGACAGGACGTCGTCCCCGACGCGATGCCCGTTGATCTCGACCTCCGCCAGCCCGTGCGCGCTGGAGTGCAGCCGCGCCGAGGTGATCGGGCCGCGCACCGAGAACCCACGTCGCACCAGCCACGGACGCCGCTCGGTACCCGGCTGACCGGGGTCTCCCCCGACCGGGACGGCGACCCAATCCCCCTCGGCCAGACCGCGTTCGACAACCGCGGGTTCGCTCCACGTCGAGACCCCGCTGTCACCGTGCACCCGAACCCGCACGGTCGCGGACTCGCGCGGGGCCAGCGGAGCTTGCGGCCAGGGCCGGTGGCGGGACTCGTCATCGCTGATCGGACCGTGCCTGCTCACCCGCCCACCCCGGACGATCTCCAGCTCGTAGGCGCGTTGCACCCAGCCGGCCGGAGCGGACGTGGTCCAGGACAAGCGGGGCGCGTCGGCGCCGATCCCGATCGGCTCGACGTGGTTCTCGATGGTCGGAGCTTGGGGCGTGACGCTGTCGGTCATGGCATCGAGGTCCTTGTCTCGCGGCTTCCGTGAGGTGCGGGAAAGGGGTTTCCCAAACCCGGGTTGAAAGCTTTCATTTCGAACCCTAGAGGCTCGAATGATGGTGGACAAGAACGAATCGGCTCCAACCTCGAACGACGCGGAAATGGCTCCATGACATGCCCTTTTTGCAGCATTATTTCATTGAATGAGAAACTTGCCGCCCACTTGTTGACACGTAGTCCAGATCACATCACCATCCGATGAAACGATTCATCACTCGTGCTTCGGCGGCCGTGGAACCGCCGCTCTGGTCAGGCCCATCAAAGGAGATTCGCCCATGACCAACCCGGCTCTCACCGCTCGCGACTGGACCCGGTCCACCGTGGCGGGCATGGCGTCCTACCTGGACGCCGCGGCCATCGTCTCGACCGGCACCGCACTGGTGCTGTTCCAGGACGACCTCGGTCTCGACCCGTTGCAGATCGGCGTCCTGTCCTCCCTGCTGACGCTGTCCATCGCCGCCGGCGCGCTCACCGGTGGCCGCCTCGGCGACCGGTTCGGTCGGCGCACCGTGTTCTCGCTGACGATGGTGCTGCTCGCGCTCGGCGCAGGCCTGCTCGCCGCCGCAGCGGGCCCGGTCATGCTCTGCATCGGCGTCGTGCTGATCGGCTACGCCTCCGGAGCGGACCTGCCCGTCTCACTCGCGCTGATCGCCGAAGAAGCACCACCCGGCCAAGCCGGCAAGCTCGTCGGGCTCTCGCAGGTGCTGTGGTTCGGCGGGATCATCGCCACGCAGCTGCTGAGCATCGTCGTCGGCGACCTCGGCAGCACCGGCGGACGCCTGCTCTACGCCCACGTCGCGGTGGTCGCGGTGCTGGTGCTCCTGCTGCGCCTGCGCGTCCCCGAATCGGCGAAGTGGGTGGCCTCGCGCGAGCAGTTCTCCGGAACCGACCCGCAGCGCAAGGCCCCCAGGCTCCGCGAACTGGCCACCAGCGCGCACCTGCTGCCGCTGCTGGGCTTGATCACCTTCTACGCGCTGGTCAACGTCGTGGCCAACACCAAGGGCCAGTTCGGGACCTTCCTCTACGTCAACGTCGCGGGCTCGACCGTGTCGGTGGCCTCGACCATCAGCGTCGTCACCCAGTGCCTCGGCGTGGCGCTGGCGTTGCTGTTCATGAAGGTCGTCGACGGCCGGAACCGCCTGCGCTGGTATCTCTTCGGCGCCGCCTGCTACATCGTGGCGATGGCGATCGTGGTGCTCTTCGGCGTCACGGTCTGGAGCCTGGCCACCTCGGCGATCTTCAGCGCCATCGGCGGAGCCCTGGCCTTCGAGGCGATGCTCAAGGTCTGGTGCCAGGAAGCCTTCCCCACCCTGCTGCGCGCCACCGCGCAGGGCACGGTGGTCGGCGCGGCACGGGTGGTGGCCGCCGGGGCCGCGGCCGTGACACCGATGCTCATGACGAACGCACCCCGCGCGACGTTCGCCGTCCTGCTCGGGGTGGTCACCGCCGGGCTGATCGCGGGCCTGTTCGTCGGACGCTCGGTCCAACAGCACAACCACCTGCGCGACGACGACACCCGGAGCGCCACTGCGGTCGGCGACCCGGCGCAAGAACGCGCCTGAGCCGCGCGCGGCCCCGCCTCGGTCAGGCGGGGCCGCGTTCGCGGAGCCCTCAGGCGGGTTGCTTGACCGGCTCCGGGGCCGGAGCGCCCAGGACCTCCTGCTCGATGGCTTCCAGGCTCTTGCCCTTGGTCTCGATGAGTCCACGTTGGACGAACCAGAACGACAAGACCGCCATCAGCGCGAAGAACAGGAACATCGCGCCCGGACCGGTGATGTCCAGCAGCACCGGGAACACCAGGGCCACCGCCATGTTGAACAACCAGTTGAACACCAGGCAGATGCCCACCGCCGAACCGCGCATCCGCAGCGGGAACAGCTCGGGCAGCATCACCCACTGCACCGGTCCCCACGACACCGCGAACGAGGCGATGTAGACGAGGATGCTGCCCAGCGTGATCGCGACCAGCAGCGGACCGTAGGAGATCCCGGCGACGTTGGCCACGCCCAGCGCCAGCATCGACACGAGCATGCCGATGCTGCCCACCGCCAGCAGCGACTTGCGGCCGACGCGGTCGATCATGCGCAGCGCCGGCAGCGTCATCAGCACGTTGACCACACCGATGCCGACGTTGGCCAGGATCGCGCCGGAGGTGCCGAATCCCAGCGTGGTCAGCAGCGTCGGGGCGTAGTAGATGATGGTGTTGATCCCGATGAAGTTCTGGAAGAACACCAGCCCCAGCCCCAGCAGCACGACCCGGCGGAGCCTGGGGGTGAGCAGTTCCCGGACGCCGACGGCGTTCTCGGCCTCCTTCTCCCGGTCGGCGGCCTCGATCTCGTCGAGCTCCTGCTCGACCTCGGCCGCATCAGCACCGCGCAACTCGGTGAGCACCGCACGCGCCTGGTCGGAACGACCGTGCTTGACCAGCCAACGCGGGCTCTCGGGCTGGAAGTAGATGCCGATGCCCAGCAGCACCGCCGGAACCGCGCCCAGCCCCAGCATCCAGCGCCAGGAACCGGTGTCGGCCAACGCGTAGTCGGTGATGTAGGCGACCAGGATGCCGACGGTGACCAGCAGCTGCATCAGCGAGGTCAGCCCGCCGCGGGACTGCTTGGGCGCCAGTTCGGTCAGGTACAGCGGCACGACCACCGAGGCGATGCCGACACCGATGCCGATGACGAACCGGAAGACCACCAGCATCCACGCCGTGGTCGCCAGCATGGCGCCCACGGTTCCGGCGGTGAACACCACCGCGGCCCACAGGATCAGCTTTCGCCTGCCCCACACGTCGGCGAGCCGGCCGGACGCGCCGGCACCGGCCATCGCACCCACGAGCAGCCCGCTGACCACCAGTCCCTGCTGGAACGGGGACAACGGGATGTCCTGCTTGATGAACAGCATGGCACCGGAGATCACCCCCGTGTCATAACCCCACAAGATCCCGCCGAGCGCCCCGAACATCCAGATCAGCGCGTTGCGCGTGCGCGAACGCGCTGGTGCGGGGGTGGTTGGCGTCATTGCACGTAACCCTTCGTCGGATTCACAGGAGGACGTCTCGCCACGCGCGTCGTGGCGAACCCGTCTAGGTTCTGCTCAGGAATGCGGCGGCAGCCGCTGTTTCAGGTGTGGGACTCAGCCCGCACCGCCGCGGGTTCTGAGGTGGTCCTCCTGCGAGGACGCGCCGACGTGGTGTATTGGCATACATGATGTCGGCGCGCCCGGAGCAGGAGGACCGCCTCAGGTTCCGCCACTGGCACCGCCAAACAACTTGACTCCCGAACAGTTTCAGCGCGCAGTGGGGGCCACGTGGATCTTGTGGCCGGTTCCTGCGCGGAACTTCTCGATCGCCCCGGCGTAGTCCGACAGCGGCAGCGTCGCCGACACCAGCTGCTCCACGTCGACCGCGCCGGAGGCGACCAGCTCGATCGCCGGCTGAAAACCGTTGTGCACGGCCATCGACCCGAGGATGTCGATCTCCTCGTGGTAGACGCGGAACGGCGAGAAGCTGGCCGTGGCGTTCGGGTCGGCGACCCCGAACTGCAGGAAGGTCCCGCCCTTGCGGACCCGGCCGAGGCCGTCCTCGATCGCGGGCACCGCGCCGGTGGCGTCGATGACCACGTCGTAGCCGTCGGGCTGCTCCAGCGCGTCGGCGTGGGTGGTGGCGCGGTCGGCCGCGTAGGACAGCGCGAAGTCCAGGCGCGCGTCGTTGAGGTCGACCACCGACACCGAGGCCGCACCCGAGCGGCGCACCAGCGCCGCCATGAGCAGGCCCATCGTGCCCGCCCCGTAGATCAGGTAGTGCGAACCGGGCAGGCGCGGCAACCGGCTCGCGCCGTGGACCGCGCACGACAGCGGCTCGACCATCGCCCCGGCGGTGTAGGACACCGTCGAGGGCAGCGCGAAGCAGATGCCCGCGGGCACGGCGACCAGCTCGGCGGCGGCTCCGGCCCTGCTCACGCCGATGGCGTCCCACACCTGGCACAGGTTGCCGCGACCGCCCCGGCACCAGCGGCACACGCCGCACGGCAGGTTCGGGTCCACCGCGACGCGGTCACCGACGGCCAGATCGCTCACGCCCTCGCCCAGCTCCACCACCTCGCCGGCGAACTCGTGCCCGGGAGTCAGCGGGTACGGGGTGGGCAGCACCCCGTCGACCAGGTGCAGATCGGTCCCGCACAGCCCGGCGGCGTGCACCCGCACGAGCACCTGCCCGGCGGCCGGTGCCGGCTCGGCGACGTCCTTGACGACGGCCTGACCTGGTCCTTCGATCACTACGGCTTGCACGATCACTCATTCCGTCCGGCGTGCCCTCGGTGCACGCGCGCTGGTTCGCACCGCCCGAGGGGGACGCGGACCGGACCGCCCCGGCGCGGTGTGCCGAGAAAACTAACGTCGGTTTAAGCGCTTAGGCAAGCGCTTAACTTCATGTTAAATTCCCAACCCGCAACCGGGAACGAGGGAGTAGCACGTGGCCACCATCGCCGATGTCGCACGCGTCGCCGGGGTGTCGTCAGCGACGGTGTCCTACGTGCTCAACGGCACGCGCCGGGTGCGGCCGGAGACCAGCGAGGCCGTGCTCAAGGCCGTCGAGCAGGTCGGCTACATCCAGAACACGCTCGCCCGATCGCTGGCCACCGCGCGCACGCTGTCCATCGGCGTGGCGATCTCCTCGGTCAGCAACCCCTACTTCACCGAGATCCTGCAGGGCATCGAAGCCGAGGCCGTCGACCGCGGCTACAGCCTGCTGGTCGCCGACCCGCGCGACGACCCCGACCACGAACTGCGCGTCGTCTCCCACCTGCACCAGCGGCGCATCGACGGCATCGTGCTGGCACCCTCGCCCGAACCGTCGCGGACGATGCGCTACCTGGCCGAGCACGACGTGCCCACCGTCCTGGCCGACCGCGTCGTCGCCGCCGGCTACGACCAGGTCAGCACCGACAACGCCGAGTCCACGGCCGCGCTGGTCGACCACCTGGCCGCGCTCGGACATCGGCGCATCGGGTTCGTGGCGGGCCTGCCCGGGCTGAGCACCACCGACGAGCGGCTGGCCGGCTACCGGGAAGGGCTGCGCCGCAACGACATCCCCGCTGATCCGGAGCTGTTCCGGGAAGGCGCCTCGGAGTCCGAGGCGGCCCGCAGCGCCGCGACCGAGCTGCTCACCGCGCCGCGACCCGCCACGGCGATCATCGCGGCCAACAACGCCATGACCATCGGCACCATGCGGGCCGTGCACGACCTCTCGCGCACCGTCCCCGACGACGTGGCGCTGGTGGCCTTCGACGACTTCCCGTGGGCGGACCTGTTCACACCTCGCCTGACCGCGATCGCCCAGCCCAGCCGCGAGATCGGGGCCGAAGCGCTCCGGCTGCTGCTGGACCGGCTGGACGACCCCACCCGCGACCCCGTCGAGCGCCGGCTGCAATCCCGCTTCATGCACCGGGATTCCTGCGGGTGCCGCTGAACCTCACCGAGAAGGAGCTCACCATGATCGTCGTCGGGGGCGAAGCGCTCATCGACCTGGTCGCCACCGAATCCGTCACCGCGCCAGCGCTTCCCACCCGCGCCTCGCGGCTCGGCGGCGGACCGTACAACGTCGCGATCGCGCTGGCCCGCCTGGGATCAGCGGTGTCGATGTTCTCGCGGATCTCCACAGACGACTTCGGCGAGGCGCTGGTGCACGGGCTGCGCGAGTCCGGTGTGGACACCGCGCTGCTGCAGCGCGGCCCCGAGCCGACCACCCTGGCGGTGGCCTCCCCTGGCCCGGACGGATCGGCCCGCTACAGCTTCTACGTGCAGGGCACGGCCGACCGACTGGTCATCGACCCCGGCCCGCTGCCGCCGCAGGCGCGGGCGCTGTCGCTGGGCACGCTGTCGATGGTGCTCGAACCCGGTGCCAGCGCGTACGAATCGCTGCTGCACCGCGAGTCGGAGCGCGGGGTGTTCGTCGCGTTGGACCCCAACGTGCGGGCGGAGCTCATCGACGACGCGGAGGCCTACCGGCGGCGGTTCGAGCGCTGGCTGCCGCACCTGGGGCTGCTCACGGTGTCCGAAGAGGACGCCTGCTGGCTGGCGCTCGACTCCGAACCGGTCACCGAGGCGGTGCGCCGGTGGGCGAGCATGGGCCCGGCCGCAGTCGTGCTCACCCGCGGTGCCGAAGGTCTCTCGGTCATCACCCCGGACGGTGCCCGAGTCGACGTCGGGTGCCGGCGGTCCGAGGTGGTCGACACCATCGGTGCCGGCGACACCGTCCAGGCCGCGCTGCTGCACTGGCTCCACCACAACAACGCCCTCGACCCCGCCGCGGTCGCCGCCCTACCGGCTGCCGCGTGGCGGCACGCCCTCACCTACGCGGCCACCGCAGCAGCGCTGACCTGCTCCCGCCCAGGGGCGCAGCCGCCCACGGCCGACGAGCTGCCCTCCCCCGCGCTGGCAGCCGAGGGAGTTCCGCGCGAGTTCGCCGCCGATCGCAGCTGACCCGCGCGGAACTCCGGGCGCTACTGCTTGAGGCCGGTGCCGTGGACGCCGTGGCGTTCGATGACGGCGAGCTCGTCGTCGGTCAGCGGCGGGAACTGCAGGGCCTGGACGTTGTGGTCGAGCTGCCACACCGAGCTTGCGCCGATCAGCGCGGAGGTGACCTCCGGGCGCCGCAGCACCCACTGCAGGGCGAGCTGGGCCAGCGACTGGCCGCGCTGCTGGGCGAGCTCGTTGAGCGCGGCGGCCCGCGAGCGGTAGGTGTCGTCGATGACCTCCGGCGACAGGAACGCGCTGTTCTCCGCGCGGGCACCCGAGGGGATCTCCTTCAGGTACTTGTCGGTGAGCAGGCCCTGCGCCAGCGGCGAGTAGACGACCAGGCCGAAGCCGTCGTCGGCGGCCAGGTCGAGCAGACCGCTGTTCTCCGGGGTGCGGTCGAAGATCGAGTAGCGCGGCTGGTGGACCAGCAGCGGCACCCCCGCCTCGCGCAGCAGCTCGGCGGCGCGGTGGGCACGATCGGGCAGGTAGTTCGACAGCCCGACGTAGAGCGCCTTGCCCTGCTGCACGGCGCTGACCAGCGCACCCACCGTCTCCTCCAGCGGGGTGCTCTCGTCCGGGCTGTGGCTGTAGAAGATGTCGACGTAGTCGGTGCCGAGGTCGCGCAGGCTGTGCTCCAGCGAGGACAGCAGCGACTTGCGGGACCCGCCCTTCTGGTACGGGCCGGGGCCGATGGGGTTGCCGGCCTTGGTCGACAGGATCAGCTCGTCGCGGTGCGGCGCCAGGTCCTTGGCCAGCACCGTGCCGAAGAACTTCTGCGCGGCGCGGTGCGGCGGCCCGTAGCGGTCGGCGTTGTCGAAGTGCGTGATGCCGAGGTCGAAGGCGTGCAGCACGATCTCGCGCTGGGTCTCGTACGGGTAGTCGGTGCCGAACTTCTGCCACAGGCCGAAGGAGAACGCGGGCAGGTCCAGGCCGGACGCGCCCGCCCGCCGGTAGTCCATCTGCTCGTAGCGGTCCTCGGCGACCGCGTAGGTCTTCTCGAAAGCCCCGTGGCCCATCGGTCGTCTTCCTCCGGTCTGTCGGATTCGCCGTCTGGACCGGTTGCGCGGTCCAGGTTCCGACAGGTCATGCAACCACTTCGGACACCGCGGAGCAGCTGATCGTCTCGGTTCTCACAGCGCCGCACCGGGCCACCTGGTGCGGCGCCGAAGGCGGATCAGTGCCGCTTGGCGTAGTCGCTGGCGCCGTACCAGTCGACGAGCACAACGTCGTCGTCGCCGACGACCCAGGCGTCGTGGCCTCGCGGCAGCGAGGTGACCGTGCCGGGCCCGACGTCGAACTCGACGCCGTCGGACATCTGCACGTGCAAGGTCCCGGAGACGTGGTACTGGAAGTGCGGTGCTTCGCACCACTCGGTGCCGGCGATGGGTTTGACGTCCTGGCTCCACCGCCAGCCGGGGTGCAGCACGAGCCGTCCGATCGTGCCGCCGGCCATCTCGAGCACTTCCGCTCGGCCGTGTTCGAAGTCGCGTACGTCGTCGGGGTCGTCGAACCCGCGGCGTTCGACCTCCTGCGTGCTGTGCGTGGTCATGATGGGCTCCTCCCGAAGGTCCGGATAACACCACCCTGCGCCCACAACAGGCCCCCGGCCAGGGGATTTCTGCCCGCGCCGCGCGGCGCTGCGGCGCGCCTCAGCCTGCTTCCGGCCGGGCCTGCCCCGAGTCCCGGCGCTCGCGTTCCTCCAGGGCGTCGATCGCCGAACCGGTGAGGCTGCGCTCGATGTGGGCGCGCATGAGCTCCCGGGCACCGGCGGCGTCACCGGCCTCGATGAGGTCGACCAGCTCGTGGTGCTCGCGGTGGTCCCTGGTCCGGGGTTCCTCACCGGGTGGCAGTTCCAGGCCGATGCGCCGGTAGCGGTCCGACTTGTCCCAGAGGTCGTCGAGCATCCGGACCAGCACGTCGTTGCGCGAGGCGAGGTAGAGGGCGCGGTGGAACGAGCGGTGCGCGGTCAGGGCCTCCTCGCCCCAGGCGCGGGTGACCGGCAGCAACCGGGCAGCGCAGGAGCGCAGCGCCGCGAGGTCCTCGTCGGTCCGGCGCTGCGCGGCGAGCTCGGCCGCGGTCGGGTCGAGCGAGAGCCGGACCTCGAACAGCTGGCGCGCTTCGGCCGCGCTCATGCTCGCCACCCGGGCGTCGCGCTGCGAGTCCAGGTCGATCAGCCCCTCGCTGCTGAGCCGGCGCACCGCCTCGCGCAGCGGGGTGAGGCTCATGCCCAGCTCGGCGGCGAGTTCGTGCTGCGCGAGTCGCGCTCCCGGCCGCAGCCCTCCGGACAGGATGCGCTCCCGCAGTTCGACGTAGGCGACGTCGCCCTTGCTCGAGAACACGTGCGCTGCGCACATTCCCAGTCTTCCTCCGCCTCGGGAACCGGGGGGTTGCTTTCACCGGCGACTCGACCCTAGCATCCGGTTGCAATTTATAAATTACAACGAGGAGCTGCTGGTGAAGATCGTCTCTGTGCACGAGGGCGTGGTCCCGATCAGCTCGTCGATCCGCAACGCCTGGATCGACTTCAGCTCGATGGACTGCTCGATCGCCGCCGTCGTCTCCGACGTCGTGCGCGACGGCGAACCCGTCGTCGGCTACGGGTTCAACTCCAACGGCCGCTACAGCGCCGGCGAGATCCTGCGCCGCCGGATCATCCCCCGCCTGCTCGACGCCAACCCGGAGGCGCTGCTGGCCGAGGACGGCCAGCTGGAACCCACTCGCGCGTGGGACTTCCTGATGAACAACGAGAAGCCCGGCGGGCACGGCGAACGATCCGTGGCGGTCGGCGTGATCGACATGGCCCTGTTCGACCTCGCCTCCAAGATCGCCGGACAGCCGCTGTACCGCTGGCTGTCGGACCGCTACGGCGACGGTCACCCCGACGACAGCGTCTTCGTCTACGCGGCGGGCGGCTACTACGCACCCGGCAAGACCCTGCGCGACCTGCAGGACGAGATGAAGGGCTTCCTCGACCAGGGCTACCGCGTGGTCAAGATGAAGATCGGCGGCGCCGACCTGGCCGAAGACCTCAAGCGCATCGAAGCGGTCCTGGAGGTGCTCGACGGCGACGGCTCGCGGCTGGCCGTCGACGTCAACGGACGCTTCGACCTGGCCACCGCCCTGGAGTACGGCAAGGCCATCGAGCCCTACGGCCTGTTCTGGTACGAGGAGGTCGGCGACCCGCTGGACTACCGCCTCAACGCCACCCTCTGCGAGCACTACCAGGGCCCGGTCGCCACCGGGGAGAACCTCTTCTCGCTGCAGGACGCCCGCAACCTCATCCGCTACGGCGGCCTGCGACCCGACCGCGACTACCTGCAGTTCGACCCCGCGCTCAGCTACGGGCTCACCGAATACCTGCGCGTGCAGGAGATGCTCGCCCAGCACGGCTGGTCCTCCCGGCGTTGCATCCCGCACGGCGGGCACCAGTTCTCGCTGCACATCGCCGCCGCCCTCAAGCTCGGCGGCAACGAGTCCTACCCGGGCGAGTTCCAGCCCACCGGCGGGTTCGCCGACGGCGCCGTGGTCGAGGACAGCTACGTCGGACTCACCGACACACCCGGGATCGGGTTCGAGAGCAAAGCCGCCTTCTACGAAGTCCTGCGCGAGCTGCACCGCTGACGCCGAGGCGGGGCGCGCCGCCCGCGGGGGGGCCCCCCGCCCCCCCCCCCCCCTCCCCCCCCCAGGGCCGCCCCCCC
>NZ_JAWLNX010000002.1:469826-497946 GCF_035320975.1 Saccharopolyspora mangrovi
GGCGGGTGCTGCCCGGTTGCCGCGGGGGGGGGCGGCGCCGCGGGCGGCGCGCCCCGCTGCCCCATCCCTCGAAGGCCCGCACGTGGCCTTCCGCCACGACGCCGTGCAAGGGAGAACCCGCCATGACATCCACCGCAACCGCTCAACGACCGCAACGATCACGGTTCAGAAAGCTGCTGGGAGAGCTCTGGTTCCAGGTCATCGTCGCCGCAGTGCTGGGCGTCGCGACCGGTCTGGTCTTCCCCACCATCGGAGACGACCTCAAACCGCTCAACGACTGGTTCATCGCCCTGGTCAAGATGATCGTGGTCCCCGTGGTCTTCTGCGTGATCACCACCGGCATCGCGGCGATGGACAACCTGCGCAAGGCCGGCCGCATCGGCGCCAAGGCGATCGGCTACTTCCTCGTCCTGTCGCTGCTGTCGATGCTGATCGGACTGGTCGTCGGCAACGTCTTCCAGCCCGGCGCCGGCATGAACGTCGACCCGTCCACCTTGGACGCAGGCAGCGTGCCCGAGGAGGCCACCGAGCAGCACGCCACCTTCAGCGGGTTCGTCACCAGCCTCATCCCCGACTCGCTGTTCGGCGCGATCACCGGCGACGAGATCCTCTCGGCGCTGGTGGTCTCGATCGTCTTCGGCGTCGCCCTGAACATGGCCGGCCCGGCCGCCGAACCGCTGACCCGCGGGATCACGGCGCTGTCCGGAGTGGTGTTCCGCATCGTCGGCTGGGTCATGCGACTGGCCCCGATCGGCACCTTCGGCGCGCTGGCCACCGTCGTGGCCACCTACGGCGCGAGCAGCCTCCAGCAGCTGGGCTACCTCGTCCTGCTGTTCACCGCGACCTGCGTGCTCTACGTGGTCGTCGTGCTCGGCGCCATCATGCGGGTCTGCAAGCTCAGCCTGTTCGGCCTGATGCGCTTCCTCAAGGCCGAGCTGCTCGTGGCGCTGTCGACCTGCTCCAGCGAAGCCGTGCTGCCGCAGCTCGTGCGCAAGCTGGAGATGATGGGCATCGGCCGGCCGATCGTCGGCATCGTCATCCCGTCGGGCTTCTCGTTCAACCTCGACGGCTCCGCGGTCTACCTGACGATGGCCTCGCTGTTCCTCGCCCAAGCCCTGGGCATCGACCTGTCCTGGCAGCAGCAACTGGTGATGGTCGGCGTCATGATGCTCACCAGCAAGGGCACCGCCGGCATCGCGGGCGGCGCGTTCATCGTCCTGGCCAGCACCATCACCGCCGTCGGCCACATGCCGCTGGCCGCGCTCGCGCTGATCGTCGGCATCGACCGGATCCTCAACGAGGGCCGCGTGTTCATCAATGTCCTCGGCAACGCCGTGGCGGCCATCGTCATCGGCAAGTGGGAGGACGACTTCGACGAGGACAAGGCGAAGACCGTCCTGCGCGCCCGGGGAACCGAGCGCGAGCGCATCGAGGCCGACCACGACGCCGCCGCCCAGCAGGCCCTCAACCGGGTCCACACCTGACCGGTGGGCGCCGCCGCACCCCGGCGGCGCCCACGCGTCAGCTCGCGTCGCCGAGGACCTCGTCGATGCCGTCTCCGCTCCGCCAGTCCCGCAGCAGGCGATGGAAGGCGGCCGGGCCCGGACCGAAGGTGCGCCGCGGCCGGGCCGAGCCCTCGTTGTTGTAGTAGCCGGGGGTGCACTCGGCGTCGAACCAGGCGCGTTCCGGGGAGGATTCCTCGATCGTGGCGACCCAGGCGGCTTCGGCTTCGGCGGTGGGTTCGACGCACTTCACGCCTCGCCTGCGGGCCTCGGCGACGACCTCGGCGATGTGGACGGCCTGCTCGTCGAGCACGTGCACGAAGTTCACCGACGGTGCGTTCTGCAGCGAACCGAGGTGGAACAGGTTGGGAAAACCGCTGCTGCACACGCCGTGCAACGTCCGAACCCCGTTCTCGCGCCACGAATCCAGCAGCGTCGTGCCGTCCCGGCCGCGCACCGGCAACCTGCCGGTCATCACGTCGGACTTGCCGACCTCGAAGCCGGTCGCGAAGATCACGCAGTCCACTTCGTACTCCTGGCCGCCGACGACCAGCGCGCCCTCGGTGAACCGCTCCACCCCACCGGAATCGGCGGTGTCGACCAATGTGACGGTGGGCCGGTTGAAGGCCTGCAGGTACTCGTCGCTGAAGGTGGGCCGCTTGCAGCCGTAGCGGTACCACGGCTTGAGCAGCTCGGCCGTCGCCGGATCGTCGACGACGTCTGCGACCTGCGCCCGCAGCCGGTTCATCTTCGCGAAGTCGAGCAGCTCCTCGGCGCGCTCCCACTCCGCGACGTCCCAGTCCGCCCGGGCATCGGTGGCGATGATCTTGCCCAGCACCGGCGCGCTGGCCGTCCACGCATCGCCCACCAGGTCCTCCTCGACCGGATGCCCGGTCACCACGGCCTGGAAGTTCTCCCGCCGCCGCGCGTGCCAGCCCGGCTCCAGCGACGCCGCCCACTCCGGATCGGTCGGGCGGTTGCCGCGCACGTCCACCGAGGACGGAGTGCGCTGGAAGACGTGCAGCTGCGCGGCATCCCGCGCCAGGTGCGGCACGACCTGGATCGCCGTCGCACCGGTGCCGATGAGGGCCACCCGCTTGTCGGCCAGCCCGCTCAAGCCGCCGACCGGACCGCCTCCCGTGTAGCCGTAGTCCCAGCGGCTGGTGTGGAAGGTGTGGCCGCGGAAGGACTCGACGCCCGGGATCCCCGGCAGCTTCGGGTGATCCAGCGTGCCGTTGGAGACCACCACGTAGCTCGCCCGCATCGCATCGCCCCGGTCGGTGCGCACGACCCACTCGCCGTCGTCCCAGCGCAGTTCGGTGACCCCGGTCTGCAAGCAGGCGTCCCGGTAGAGGTCGAAGGTGCGGCCGATCGCCATCGCGTGCTGCCGGATCTCCTCGCCCGGCGAGTACTTCCACCGGGGCACGTAGCCCACTTCCTCCAGCAGCGGGAGGTAGACGTAGGACTCGATGTCGCAGTGGATCCCCGGGTAGCGGTTCCAGTACCAGGTGCCGCCGAAGTCCCCGCCCTTCTCGATGATCCGGATCCGCTCCAGCCCCGCCTGCCGCAGCCGCGCTCCCGCGCACAGACCGCCGAACCCGCCGCCGAGCACCACCGCGTCGACCCGGTCCTGCAGCGGCTCCCGGTCGAGCTCGGTGGCGTGCGGGTCCTCGGCGTAGTACCCGAAGCGGCCCTCCGCCCGCTGGTACTGGGCGTTGCCGTCGGGTCGGACTCGGCGTTCACGCTCCGCGCGGTAGCGCTGACGCAGCGCGTCGACCTCGGCGTCGGAGAACTCGGGGATCGGGGGCAGGAACGTCGACATCGCGGCCTTTCTCGCTGCGCGCCTGCGTTCGCGGGGCGCGACGACCTCAGAATTAAATCAGGTGACTTATTCCAAGTTAGCACGTCACGCCACGGCCATTCGAACCAGAACCGGCACACCCGCGATCAGCTAGCCAGGCAGCGAGAAGACCCCAGGGACTGCGCGATCAGCGCATCGGCGAGGCGGACTCGCGCTCCGACCGGCTCTTGCGCAGGCCGTGGGCTCGCCGCGTCAACCAGTGGTTCAGGGCCAGCAGGACGAAAGCGAGCAGGGCGAGGCCGAATTGGATCCACTCCGGCAAGGTGACCTCCATGAGCGTCCGGTCAGCCGTCGTTCTCGCGCGGCGGTCCGGGGTTGCGGTGTTCCAGTGCGTACTCGGTGGCGATCCGGAGCAGCATCTCCTTCTCCGCGCGCAGGAGCTTGTTCTCCTTGCGCAGCCATTCGAGCTCGCGGCGTTCGGTCGCGGACAACTCGCCGGTCGTCATCGCAACGGGTCGAAAGGCCGCAGTGCGGCGGGACGTTCACCGGTGACGATCTGCTCGGACAGCAGCCGTCCGGTGATCGGACCGAGCGTGAGCCCCCACATCCCGTGCCCTCCGGCGACGTGCACGCCGGGCACCCTCGACGCCCCGATCAGCGGCAGGCCGTCAGCGGTGACCGGCCGGGGACCGACCCACTCGTCGTGGCGGCCCTCCCAGTCCACCCCGCGCAGGAACGGCCGGGCCGTGCGCACGATCGCCTCGATGCGGCCACCGTCGAGCGCCGCATCCGGCGGGCGGAACTCCATCGTGCCCGCCACGCGCAGACCGCCCTGGTACGGCGTGCAGGCGACCCGCACCGCGGGCAGGTAGATCGGGCCGGGCACGGGTTCTTCGACGGGCACGGTGAACGAATAGCCGCGCCCGGCGCGCACCTGCCGCTGGACACCGGCCTTCACGGCCAGCTCCGGCAACCACGCACCCGTGGCCAGCACGACCGAATCCGCTGAGACGTAGTCGTGGTGCGTGGACTTCACCAGCAGCCTGTCACCCTCGCGGACCATGTCGCGCACGGTGAACCCGGTGTGGATCCGCCCGCCCCGGGCCTCGACGGCCTCGGCCAGCGACCGGGTGAACTCCCCCGGGTCGATGTAGCGCTGGCCCTCCACCCGCAGCACCGTCCTCACCAGCGACGACAGCTGCGGGACCTCGAAGGCGGCCCCGTCGGCGAACCAGGTCTCCTGCCCGCCCAGCCGGGTCCGCTCGAACTCCTCGCGCAATTCCCCCGCCTGCTCGGGCCTTTCGAAGGCCGCCACGACCGAGGTGGCCTGGGCGGGCGCGCCGACCCCGCCCTTGGCGAGCTCGTCGAAGGCGTCGAGGCAGTCGGCGTTGAGACCGGCCAGCGACCGCATGGACCGCTGCCAGGTGCGGTGCGTGCAGTGGCGCGCGAAGCCCGCGAGGAACGCCCACAGGCCCGGGTCCGCGGTCCGGGGCACGTACAGCGGGGCGTTGGGGTCGAACAGCGAGCGCAGACCGTAGCGCAGCACGGCAGGTTCGGGCAGCGGCACGCTGAACGCGGGCGCGACGTAGCCCGCGTTGCCCCACGACGCCCCAGCGGCCACACCGCTGCGATCCACGACCGTCACCTCGACGCCGCGCTCCTGCAGGAACCACGCGGTCGACAGTCCGACCACCCCGGCACCCACGACGACGACCGTGCCCGGCGCGCCGCCCGCTGCAGACCCCATGACCACACTCCTTCTCGTCGCCACGAAGCATGCGCGACCACGAGCAGGAGAGCACTGTGGATTCCGCACAACCGATCAGTCGCCGGTTGTGCGGGATCCACTACTGCTCGGCGGCCAGCGCGATGACCAACGCCAACCGGGTGTCCGGGTCCTCCAAGTCCAGGGCTCCCACCTGCGTCACCTTGCGCATCCTGTTGCGCACCGTGTTCGGGTGGATCTCCAAGCGAGCGGCCGCGGCGCCGAGATCACCCTGCACCTCCAGCCAGGTCCGCAACGTCGTGATCAACCGGGTTCCCCGCTCCTGGTCGTACCGGCGCAGCTCGGCCACCGGACCGCGCGCAGGCGTGCGCCCACCCGCGGCGACGTGCTGCAACCGGCGCAGCAGGATCTCGTGCCAGGAGTCGTCGTAGACCACCACGGGCGAGCCCGTCGGCTTCGCGGCGTGCACCGCGAGGCTCTCGTCCGCCTCCCGCCTGCTGTCGACCAGCTCGTCCGGGCCCGCCGGGCCGCCGATCCCGGCGAAGACCTCCACGCCCTCGGGCATCTCGCGCGCCAGCGCCCGCACCCACTCGCGCGCGGCCCCACCGCCCTCGTGGGGCAGCACCGTGTAGACGGTGTTGGCGAACAGCGCGCTGCGCCCCGGCCGCGACCAGCCGAAACCCACCGTCGCCAGTTCGAAGACCAGCAGCGCCGCCGAGTCGTGCTCGCGCTGGTTGTGCGCCTGGACGGCCACGACGCGGAACCGGTCGCCGCGAAAACCCAGCCGGCTCAGCACGGTGGCGACCTCGGAGTGGCCCTCCACGAGCCCGATCACCAGATCCGACTCGACCTGCCGCTCCAGGTCCGCGCTGGCGCGCGTGCGCAGCAGGTGCGCAGCCGCGGTGCGCGAGGCCTGCACCAGGGCTGCCTCGCGCTCGGCGTCCAGGGGCGAGGAGGCCCCCACCCAGATCGAGCCGAGCAACGCCTTGCCCGCGCGGACGGCGACCACGGCCCGTCCCCGCCGGGCACCGGAGGGCTCGACGAACACCGGTTCGTCGGAGGTGGCCAGGTGCTGGAACACCCCGCGCTCGCTGAGCTCGCGCCGGACCTCCTCCGGCACCCGCCTGCCCAAGATCGTCTCCAGCCGGGCCTGATCAGCCGTCTCCTGGCGCTTCGAGTACGCCAGCACGCCCGAGCGGTGATCCTCGATCGTCACCGGGCCACCGACCGATTCGGCCAGGGCATCGGCCAGCGCGAACAGGTCCGTCGGCCCCCGGCCCGCCTCGGTCTCGCGCCCCTCCAGCACCAGCCCGTAGACCACGCCCGCCAGCTGGCCCCACGACACCGCGGGATCGACCAGCAGCACCGCGACCTGCCGCTCGCGGGCCACGGCGAGCTCCGGCTCGCCGAGCTCGTCGAGCCGGAACACCACGACCACCGCGCTGGTCTCGGCCAGCACCTCGGCGGCGCGCCGCCGGTCGACCCCGACGGCCAGCAGCACCTCGTCACCGCCCGGCACCTGCTCGGCCGGGTCGTGCAGCGCCACCGCCCGCAACTCGGTCGATCGGCTGCGCGGCGAGCACACCAGCCGAGCCCCGTAGCCGCCGAGCACGTTGATCAGTCGGTCCAGCTTGACCATGCGGCCATCGTCGGCCCTGCCCGAGCGACACCGCGCACCGGGGGCCAACCATTCGGAGCACCAGCCTTCCGCGACTGGACAACTTGCACAGCCCCAGGCCGCTCCCAGTCGGCAGATCGGACAACCTGAGCAGTCCAGAACGGCACTGTTGCACCCCCGCCCCCGGGGTGCGCACGCTTCGGCACATGGACGCAGATCTCCGCGAGCTCTTCCGTCTGATGGTGGTGACGCGGCGCCTCGACGAGGAAGCCACCGCGTTGCAGCGGCAAGGCGTGCTGCCCGCCTACGCCCCGGTCCGAGGCCAGGAGGCCGCGCAGATCGGCAGCGCCGCCGCGCTCGCCCTCGACCGCGACTTCGCCTTCCCCACCTACCGCGAACTCGGCGCCGCCGTGGCGATGGGCGTCGACCCGGTCGCCTACCTGGCGATGCACCTCAACATCTGGCACGGCGGCCTCTACGACGCCAACGCCTCCCGGCTGGCCCCGCCCAACGCCGTCGTGGGAGGCCCCGTGCTGCACGCCGTCGGCTGGGCGATGGGCGCCAAGCTCGACGGCACCGGCGGCGCGGCGCTGACCTACTTCGGCGACGGCGCCAGCTCGCAGGGCGACATCCACGAGGCGATGAACTTCGCCGGCGTCTACCGGCTGCCGGTGGTGTTCTTCTGCCAGAACAACGGCTGGGCGATCTCGCTGCCCACCGGTGACCAGGTCGCGGGCGGCTCGGTCGCGGCCCGCGCGGCCGGCTACGGCTTCGAGGGCCTGCAGGTCGACGGCAACGACGTCACCGCCGTGTTCGAAGCCACCAAGCAGGCGCTGGAGCGCGCCCGCTCCGGTGAGGGGCCCGCGCTGATCGAGGCGATGACCTACCGCCTCGGCCCGCACTCCACATCGGACGATCCCAGCCGCTACCGCAGCGCCGAGGAAGAACGCGCCCGCGCCGAACAGGATCCGATCGCCCTCGCCAAGAACTCCCTGACCACCGAGGAGATCACCAGCGCCGAACAGCACGCCGCCGCCGTGGTCGCCACGACCACCGAAGGGCTGCGCGCCCTGCAGCCACCGCCCGGCGACGAGCTGTTCAGCTTCGTCTACCGCGAACCCACCGCCGCGCTGCTCGCCCAGCACCGCGCTTGGAAGGAGTCCCAGGATGCCTGAGCTCTCCCTGCAGCAGGCGTTGAACACCGCGCTGCGCCACGCCTGCGAGGACGACGACCGGGTGCTGATCTTCGGTGAGGACGTGGGCACCCTCGGCGGGGTGTTCCGGGTGACCGACGGCCTGCAGGACAAGTTCGGCGAGCACCGCGTTTTCGACACACCGCTGGCCGAATCGGCGATCATGGGCATGTCGGTCGGACTGGCGATGGCCGGCTGGCGGCCGGTGCCGGAGATCCAGTTCGACGGTTTCAGCTACCCGGCGATCGACCAGATCGTCAACCAGGTCGCCCGGATGCACTACCGCAGCCGCGGCGCCCTGGGCATGCCGATCACGTTGCGGCTGCCCAGCTTCGGCGGCATCCGAGCACCCGAACACCACGGCGAGAGCCTGGAATCGCTGTTCGCGCACGTCCCCGGCCTCAAGGTCGTCTCCCCCTCGGGCGCGGCGGAGGGCTACCACCTGCTCCGGCAGGCCATCGCCGACCCGGATCCGGTGATCTTCATGGAGCCCAAGTCCCGCTACTGGCAGCGGGAGGACTTCGACCCCGCCCAGCCGGTGGAAGCGCTGCCGGTCGGGCGCAGCCGCGTGGTGCGCCCGGGCAAGCACGCCACCCTCATCGCCTGGGGCGCGATGGTCTCGCGCTGCCAGCAGGTCGCCGAGCTGGCCGCCGAGGACGGCGTCGAGCTGGAGGTGCTGGACCTGCGCTGGCTCAAGCCCATCGACGCCGACGGTCTCGCCGAGTCCGTGTCCCGCACACGCCGCGCGGTCGTCGTCCACGAAGCACCGCTGACGGCCGGTCTCGGCGGTGAGGTCTCGGCGCTGATCAGCGAGCGCTGCTTCGGCGACCTGCGCGCTCCCGTGCAGCGCGTCGCCGGGTTCGACGTGCCCTACCCCTCCGGTGCGCTGGAGGACGAGTACCTGCCCAACGTCGACCGCGTCCTGACCGCCGTGCAAACCGCATTGGAGTACCGCCGTGGCTGAGGTGACCTTTCCGCTGCCGGACCTCGGTGAAGGCCTGATCAGCGCCCGGATCCTGGAATGGCTGGTCGCCGAGGGCGACTGGGTGGAGCGCAACGCGCCGCTGGTGGAGCTGGAGACCACCAAGTCCGCGGTGGAGATCCCCTCGCCGCAGACCGGTCGGGTGGCGCGGCTGCACGTCGGCGAGGACGAGGAGCTCGCCGTCGGCGCGCCGCTGGTGACCTTCACCGTCGAGGACCGAGCGGGCATCGTTGGCACCGTGCCCGAGGACCGCAAGCCGCAGCGCCGCGTCCGCCTGACCCCGCCGGAGGACTGATCGATGCCGGTCATCGCACGCGACGGCGTGAAGCTCTCCTACGACAGCGCCCCCGGCCCCCGGCCGGTGCTGTTCCTGCACGGCTTCGCCTCCGATGCGGAGCAGACCTGGGAGCGCACCGGCTGGCTGCGGGCGGTCGCCGACCGGGGCCACGTCGTCACCGACCTGCGCGGGCACGGCCGCAGCGAGCGCGCCACGACCGGCTACTCCCCCGGTGAGCTGGCCCGCGATGCCCTGGCGGTGCTCGACGCCGCGCAAGTGGCCGAGGTCGACGTGGTCGCCTACTCGATGGGCGGGCTGGTCGGCTCGGCGCTCGCCGACCTGGCCCCGGGCCGGGTTCGCGCGCTGGCGCTCGGCGGCATCGGCGGCCGCCCGGTCCAGCGCGAGGCGATGCTGCAGGTCCAGCAGGCCCTCTCCGCCGACGACCTCACGCCCTGCATCGACGGCATGACCGGCCACGCCCTCACCGGCCCACCCCCGGTCCCGGTGCTGTTCGCAACGGGCGATGACGACGAGATCGCCACCGACGCGAAGGCCTTCGCCGAAGAGCTCGGGGCACCTCACGTCTCGCTGGGCCGCCGGAACCACTTCAACGCCGTGTCCAGCCGAACCTTCAAGACCACCGCCCTGCAGTTCTTCGACGACACCCGCGGCGCAGCTGACGGTGTCAGCAGTGATTGACACCGTCCAGCGGCTTTCAGCCGTGGCGTTGTTCCAGCCACGTGGTGTGCACCGGGCCCGCGGTGAGCTCCGGGTCGGAGGTCAGCTCGCGGTGCAGGCCCGCCGTGCTGGCCACCCCCTCGACGTGGAACTCCGACAACGCCTGCCGCGCCCGCGCGTAGGCCTGCTCGCGGTCCTCGCCCCAGCAGATGAGCTTGGCGATCAGCGAGTCGTAGAACGGGCTGATCCGATCGCCCTGGGTGATGCCGGTGTCCACGCGCACTCCCGGACCACCCGGCAACCGCAGCACGCTGATCTCGCCCGGCGTAGGGGCGAAGTCGCGTTCCGGGTCTTCGGCGTTGATGCGCAGCTCGACCGCCGCACCCCGCCGCTCGATCGACCCCTGATCCAGCGACAACCGCTCCCCACCGGCGATGCGCAGCTGCTCGGCGACGACGTCAACACCGGTGATCATCTCGGTGATCGGGTGCTCGACCTGCACGCGCGCGTTCATCTCGATGAAGTAGAACCCGCCCTCGCCGTCGACGAGGAACTCCACCGTCCCCGCACCCCGGTAACCGACGTGCTCGGCCAGCCGCACCGCCGCCGAGGTGATGGCCTGCCTGGTCTCCTCGCGCAAACCGGGCGCGGGCGCTTCCTCGATGAGCTTCTGCCTGCGCCGCTGCACCGAGCAGTCCCGCTCGAACAGGTGCACCACGTCACCGTGCTCGTCGGCGAGGACCTGCACCTCCACGTGCCGGGCCTGCGGCACCGCGCGTTCGAGGTAGATCGCCGGATCCCCGAACGCCGAACGCGCCTCCGCCTGGGCCGTCGGCAGCACGTCGAGCAGCTCCTCGACGGTGCGCACCGGCCGGATGCCCCGGCCACCCCCACCCGCGGCGGCCTTGAGCAGCAACGGGAACCCGATCTCGGCGGCCAGCCGGGGCACGTCCTCGGGATCGGCGATCGGATCGGTGCCGGGAACCACCGGAACACCGGCCGAAACCGCAGCACTGCGCGCGGCCGCCTTGTCGCCCATCTTCTCCAGCACCGCCGGCCGAGGCCCGATGAACACCAGCCCGGCCTCCTCGATCGCCCGGGCGAACGCACCGCTCTCGGACAGGAAGCCGTAACCCGGGTGCACCGCGTCGACCTCAGCGGTGCGCGCCGCCTTGAGCAGCGCGTCCGGATCGAGGTAGGACTTCTGCGCGGCCGAGCGGCCGATGTGCACCGCGTCATCGGCCATCCGCACCCACCGGGACTTCTCGTCGGCGTCGGAGTACACCGCCACCGCCTCCACACCGGCCACGTGGCAGGCGCGGATGATGCGGACCGCGATCTCGCCCCGGTTGGCCACCAGCACCCGCTGCAGGCCACTCATGCCTCATCGACCTCGAACATCGACTGGCCGATGTCGACCTCGTCGCCGTCGTCGAGCAGGATCTTGCTGACGCGGCCGGGCTTCTCGGCCTTGACCTCGTTGAAGGTCTTCATCACCTCGATGAGCCCGATCGTCTGACCGGCTTGCACGAGGGTCCCCGTTTCGATGTAGGGGTCCGCCTCCGGCGACGGACGCCGGTAGAAGACCCCGGGCATCTGAGCATCCACAGTGGACATCGATTCCTCCCGTCTCAGGCGGTCGCGACCGCCGCCCGCGCCTTCTCCAGCCGTGTCCGCCGCTCCTGCCGGGCCGCCACCGCTTCGTTGACGTCCACCTGCTCGAAGCGCACCTTGCCGCCGGTCCTGGCCTGCGCCATCCGGTCCCGGTCCACCGAGATCACCGTGCCGATCGTGGCGTAACCACCGCCGGTCACCGCGTCGTTGAGCAGCACGATCGGCTCGTCACCACCCGGAACCTGCACCGACCCCACCGGGTAGCCGAGGTCGACGACGTTGGCCTGATCGCTGCCCGCACCGAAGGGCTGCTCCCGCTCGATGAACTCCAGCGACCCGCCCCGCAGCCGGTACCCGACCCGGTCGGCGTCCTTGGTCACCCGCCACTCGGTGCCCAGGAACGACTCCAAGGCGCGCTCGGTCAGCCGGTAGGCGCACAACCCGACGACGATCCGCAGCGCGGTCAGCTCGGGGAACTCCGGGCGCAGCTCCGCCGGGACCTCGGTGCCCACCGGCGGGGCCGAACCCGCCGCACCGACCGGCAGCCGGTCACCGTCGGCCAGCGCGCGCCCTTCGAACCCGCCGATGCCGGTGAGCATGTAGGTCGACCGAGAACCCAGGTACAGCGGGACGTCCACCCCACCGGCGATGGCGATGTAGGGCCGGGCACCGGCGCGCACCTGCTGCACCGCCAGCACGTCCCCGGCCGACACCCGCAACGTCTGCCACGTCGGCGCCTCGTCGCCGTTGATGGTCACACCGCTGTCGGCACCGGTCACCGCCACGCTGCGCGCGTCGGTGAACTCCAGCTCCGGCCCGATGTAGGTCGCCTCCAACGCCGCGGCCCCGTCGGGGTTGCCGACCAGCATGTTGCCCACGGCCAACGAGTACTGGTCCATCGCCCCCGAAGGCGGCATGCCGATGGCGTACTGGCCGTCCCTGCCGGAATCCTGCACGGTCGTGGACAGCCCGCCCTTGCGCACGATCAGCGTGTTCAACGGTAGAGCACCTCCAACAGCCGGGAGTTGACCGCGTCCGGGTCGGCCAGCAGCTCCGCCGGCACCAGTTCCGCCTCGCGGATCCGGTACCGGAACCGGCCGGCTTCCACCTCCGCGCGGGTGCGGTCGTACTCGTCGCGGTCGATGGCCCGGTACCGCAGCACGTCGCTGGGACGCGGGAAGGCGATGTCCTCGGAGAAGTCGGGCAGCCGCTGCGCGAGGTCGAACACCGGCGCCGGGGCGATGCCGAACAGCTGGTACCCACCGGCTCCGCGCACCGGGTAGACCACGGAGAACGCCCCGCCGTAGCCGAACGCGCGCTCCGGGGTGTCGGTGCGCGGCCGCACGTACTTCGGGACCTCGATCTGCTTCTCGCGCGGAACCATCTGGTAGCAGAACGGAAGTCCCGGAACGAACCCGAGCATCGTGACCAGGAACGGAGCCGCCGTGATCGACTCGATCATCGACGGCACGTCGTCGAACCCGTTGATGCGGGCGGCGTATTCGAGGTCAGTGACCTCGGGGTCCTGGTGCCGGTCGCGGAAGCGCATCAGCGTTTCGCGGGTCCACGGGTCGTCGAAGAGCACCGGCACGTCGACGATGCGGGTGCGCACCGCGTCGTCCGCGCGCAGCTCACCGGCCGTGCGCTCCAGCCTGCGCAGCTCCTCGACCAGGTCGGCCGGGTGCAACCGGTCCGGGTCGAGCCGAACCAGGTAGGACGCGTTCGACGGGCAGATGTCGATGACCCCGTCGATGTTCTCGCGGCGCAGCGCGCCGGTGATCGCCATCGCCTTGAGGTTGGCCTCCAGGCTCATCTCGCGGTCGATCTCGACGAAGACGAACTCGTCTCCGCCGAACTCGTACCGCGCGGGCGGTAGTTGAACCTCCATCACGGTCACGGCACACCTCCGCATACCCCGACGAGTGCCTGTCGAGAATGCGCCGCGGGACGGCTCGACGCAGCGCGCCGGTCACCAATCGACCACCTTCGAGTGAGAGGGTAGGCTCATTGATCTGCGTGCGCAAACACCGAAAACTACGGTGGACGCCCGATCTGGAGGTGATCCATGCGCACTGTCATCGATCTCAACGCCGACGCCGGCGAGAGCTTCGGGCGCTGGCGACTCGGTGATGACGCCCGCCTCATCCCCCTCGTGACCTCGGTGAACATCGCGTGCGGCTGGCACGCGGGAGACCCGGCGACGATGAGCCGCTCCGTCGAACTGGCGCGCGACGGCGGCACCGCCATCGGCGCGCACCCCGGCCTGCCCGACCTCACCGGATTCGGCAGACGAGCCATGGCGCTCAGCCCCGCCGAAGCCGCGCAGGCCTGCCTCTACCAGTTCGGAGCTCTGCAGGCCATCGCCGCGCATCACGGCCTGACGCTCGCGCACGTCAAACCGCACGGCGCGCTCTACGGCCTGACGATCAAGGACGCGGCCGTGGCCGAAGCCGTGGTCGAGGCCTTCGCGACCGCCGCGCCCGGCGTGCGCGTGGTGCTGCTGGCCGGGCCGGTCTCCGAGCGCTTGGCGGAGCGCGGTTTCCCGGTGGTGCGCGAGGCCTTCGCCGACCTGGACTACGACAACGCCGGGCACATCATCATCGAACCGGATCCCAAGCCGAAACCGCCGGACGCCTGCGCCGACCAGGCCGAGGCGGTGCTGCGCGGCGAAGTGCGCTCCGTGGAGGGAAACCCCGTGCAGGTCGACGCCGACACGATCTGCCTGCACGGGGACCGTTCCAACGCGGTGGAGATCGCGGAGGCGATCCGCGGGCGGTTCGCCTCCGCGGGCGTGCGGCTGGCGCCGATGACCGAGGTCGCCGACGCGCGGGTCTGACTCAGCCCGCTGGCAGCAGCCGGTCCGAGGCGGGGATGCGGGAATCGCTCAGGTGGTTGCCCTCCGGGCTGAACGGCGGCACCGCGCTCGGAAGGCAATCGCCCAGCAGCAGCGAGTCCACGGCCCGCTCCTCCGGACCGGCGCTGACCACCGCGGTGCCATCGGGCGCCCAGATCCCCGAGTTGCCCCGGTACTCCCACTGGCCGCGATCGGAGACCTCCCAGCCCCGCCGGTTGGCGTAGGCCACGAAGACCCGCCACACGGCGGCCATCGCGGGGATGATGTGCTCGGTGGCATCCGGGTAGGCCACCAACGTCGGTGTCCCGTCGCGCAACGTGAAGTGCCGGTCGGCGGCGGTGGGCCCGACGATGAGCTGCGCTCCCCGGTCCACCAGGCTCTGGTACAGCGGCGGGAACTCGCACTCGTAGCAGTTCAGCAGCCCCACGGGGAACCCGTTGACCTGCACGACCGGTGGAAGTTCACGCCCCGGCGTGAAGTTGGCGCGCTCGGCGTCGCCGTAGAGGTGGGTCTTGCGGTAGTTGGCGACGAGCTCACCGTCGGCGGCCAGCGCCACCGAGTCGTGCAGGGCGCCGTCGTCGGCGCGTTCCACGTAGGGCAGCACGATCGCGGTCTCGTGCTGGGTGGACAACTTCCGCGCGAGCTGCACGGTGGAGCCGTCGCACGGTTCGGCGAGCTGCTCGCACAGCTCGCGGTCGAGCGCGTAGCCGGTGTTGAAGCACTCGGGGAACGCGCAGAGCTGGCAGCCGTAGCCGGCGGCCAGGGAGATCACCTCCTCCATCCTGGCGAGGTTCTCGGCGACCGCCGCCGGTGAACCGCACGGGTTCTCGCCCTGGAAGAGCGCGAGGCGGATCCCGGTACCGCTGCGCGGCGGTTCGCGGTCGGTCAACCGGCTGACGATTCGGACTGGACGCATGGTTGTCCTCCTGTTCTGATCAGTTCGCACTGGAGACGAATTCCTCAACAGCGGTCGCGAGTTCCTCGACCGCGGCCGAAGTCAGGTCGCTGCGCACGACGATGCGCATCACCTCCACGTCCTCGAGCACCGGCGGGAGGCTGTAGACCGGCACCGACCAGCCGCGTTCGGCGAGGTGCTCGGCCAGCTCCCGCAGTCGCACGGGTGGTCGCGCGGCCACCGCCACGACGGGCAGTTCCGTCCCGTCGCCGAGCAACCGCAGCCGCCCGGTCGCCTGCAGCCGGCTCGCCAGCTTCCGCGCCAACGACCGGGACCGGGCGTGCACGGCGTGGAACCCGGCGAAGCCGAAGCGCACGAAGTTGTAGTACTGCAGCACCACCGGCGCCGCGGATCGGGAGAAGGTCAGCTCGTAGTGGGCGTCATCGCCGCCGAGGTAGTTGATCCGGACCCCCAGTTCGGAGCGGCGTCTCCCCTGATCGCGCCACACCAGCCAACCCAGACCCGGCGGCACCATCCCCGACTTGTGGCCGGAGGCGTTGATCGACACCACGCGTGGGAGGCGGAAGTCCCAGCGCAGCTCGGGATCGAGGAACGGCGCGATGAACCCGCCGGAGGCCGCGTCGACGTGCACCGGGACGTCGATCCCGGAGCGCTGCTCGATGCGGTCCAGCTCCGCGGCGATGGCCTCGATCGGCTCGTACCGTCCGTCCAGTGTGGACCCGAGGATGCCCACGACGCCGATGGTGCGCTCGTCGCAGAGCTCTCCGACCGCCTCGGCGTCCAGCGACGGACCCTCGACGCGGGCCGGGGCGATGCGCTGCTGCACTCCCCAGTGCTCGCAGAACTTCTTCCAGCAGGCGTGCGCTCCGGCCCCCATGACCAGGTTGGGCCGCGACAGGGCCCCTCCGGTGCGCTCCTGCCAGTCGCGCATTAGCGAAGCTCCGGCCAGCAGCGCCGACTCGCTGGATCCGGTGGTGGCGCTGCCGACGATCCGTTCCGGATCGCCGTGCCACATCGCGCCGATGATGCGCACGCATTCGCGCAGCAGGGCATCGATCGCCGGGTACTGCTCGCGGTCGACGAGGTTGTGGTTGAGGTAGGTGCGGTAGAGCCGTTGGGCCTCCGGCTCGATCGACGTGGTCAGGAAGGTCGCGAGGTTGCGCTCGGGTGGGCATCCTGCCCGCAGCTTGCCCGTGACGAGGTCGTGCGCCGTGTCCGCGTCCATTCCGAAAAGAGGGATCCCGCCCCGAAGATCCGCCGAGAAAGCCGACTGTTCCTCGAACGCCTTCGGTAGAGCAGACATCGTCGAGAGCTCCTGTTCTGTTGGTGTGCGGAACGATTTCCACACTAGGAGCGCCCGGGAACCAGTCGCCATGAACAATTCGCCCCAGCCCTTCCGCACTAGTTCCGGCCTGTTCGCGCTGGTCCACCCGGGGCCATTTCCCCACTCTTCCGAGGGATTCGGGATCTGGCCCGTAATTCGCGCGTAAGGCTGTGGCGAAATGGGAAGTAGGAATGGACGGGTGCAGGGTGCCCCGGACGAACCGCCGAGTGGAGGCGCTTCATGGCCCGTTCTCCCGACCGGACCCTCGACCGGGCGATCACCGCGTTGCTGCACGAAGCCGTGGAGCACTCGCGCGCGATGCGCCAGGTCCTCAACCAGGTCGGTCAGCTGGCGTCGTTGCGGATCAGCATGCTTCAGGGCGAAGAAGCCCGCGATCCCGCCGAAGCCGCGCTGACCGAGGTGCTGTCCTCGCTGACGAAGCGCGAGAAGGAGGTTCTCGACCACCTGGCGCGCGGGTACTCCAACCGCCAGATCGCCAGATCGCTGGAGATATCCGAGCGCACGGTGAAGAACCACCTGCGCAACATCTTCACCAAGCTCGGCGTCGGTGACCGCACCTCGGCGGTGGTGAAGGCGTTAGGCCGCAACGACAACTGACGGCTCAGGTGCGGGGCAGGGTGCGCAGCTGGGACTTCTGGATCTTGCCCGAGCCCGTGCGCGGGAGGTGGTCCACGACGTCGACCTGCACCGGGATCTTGTACTTGGCCAGCCAGGCCCGCAGGAACCCGCGCAACTCCTCGCCGGTCAACACGGCGCCGGGGTGGCAGACGACGAAGGCCCGGCCGACCTCGCCCCAGCGCTCGTCCGGCACGCCGACCACCGCCGTCTCGGCCACGGCCGGGTGCTCGAAGATCGCGCTTTCGACCTCGGCCGGGTAGACGTTCTCGCCACCGGAGATGAACATGTCCTTGACCCGGTCCACCACGTGCAGGTGACCGTCGTCGTCGAGCTTGGCCAGGTCGCCGGAGCGGAACCAGCCGTCCTCGAACGCCGCCTCCGTGGCCGCCAGGTCGCTCCAATAGCCAGGACTGACGTTCGGGCCCTTGACCAGCACCTCCCCCGGCTCACCGGCCTCGACGTCGGTGCCGTCGGGCCGGACCACGCGAACTCCGGTGAAGAACACCGGGACACCGGCCGAGCCCACCTTGCGCAGGCTCTCGGCGGGTTCCAGGAACGTCGCGCCCGGTGCGGTCTCGGTCATGCCGTAGCCCTGGCAGAACACCAGCCCGCGCTCCTGGTAGGTGCGGATCAGCGACTCCGGGATCGATGCGCCACCGCTCATCACGATCCGCAGCGACGACAGGTCGGCCTCCGCCCAGCGCGGCGAGGCGGCCAGCTCGGCGAACATCGTGGTGACCCCGAACATCCAGGTGATGCCGAACCGCTCGATGCGGTCGTAGCAGGCCTCGACGTCCCAGCCCGGGGCGATGACCGAGCAGGCCCCCTTGATGAAGGTCGGCAGCAGCGTCTGGTCGAGGGCGGCGACGTGGAACAGCGGAGCCGTGATCAGCGTGATCTCGTCGCTGGCCACGTCGACGCCCACCAGCAGGTTGTAGGTGTTCCACACCAGGTTGCCGTGGGTGAGCATCGCGCCCTTCGGCCGGCCCGTGGTGCCCGAGGTGTAGAGGATCAGCGCCGTGTCGTCGAGACCCACCGCCACGTCGATCGGCTCCTCCACACCTGCGCAGACCCAGCTCTCGTAGTCCAGCTCCCCGGGCCCGGCACCGGCCACGGCCACGACGTGACCGGGACGCCGGTCCAGGGCGGCGACGGTCTCGGCGCACTCCGGCCCGTGCACGAGGACCTCGGCTTGCGAGTCGGCCAGCAGGTAGTCGATCTCGGGTGCGGCGAGCCGGAAGTTCAGCGGGACGAAGATCGCGCCGAGCTGGTGGGTGGCGAACATCGTCTCGACGAAGGCCAGGTGGTTGGGCCCGAGGTAGGCCACCCGGTCGCCGGGCCCGACGCCGCACTCGCGCAGCCGGTGGGCCACCCGGGTGCTCCGGCGGGCGAACTCGGCGTAGGTCACCGAGGTCTCGCCGAAGACGAAGGCCGTGCGGTCCGGTGTCATCAGCGCTCGACGGGCGGGCCAGCCGCCCAGGCCAAGGTTGCGCATCAACGCTTCCCCTCCTCCACCACCGCTGCGCCCGTGGTCGATGCCAGGTCCTGCCCGCTGGTTTCGCGCAGGGCCAGCACGCACCCGACGGTCAGGGCGCAGAAGGTGGTGATCGTGCCGGAAATCGCGGTCGTGCCCGCACCTGCGCTCTGCAGCTGCGCGAACAGCACCGGCGCCAGCCCGCCGCCCAGCCCGGCCAGCTGGTAGCCGAGCGAGGCCCCGGTGTAGCGGCTCTCGGTGCTGAACAGCTCGGTGTAGAGCGCGGCCAGCGGCCCGTACATCATCGGGTGGATCACGCCCTGGCCCAGCACCAGCGCGACCAGCAGCAACGCGCTGCTGCCGCTGTCGACCAGCGGGAACAGCGCGAAGCTGTAGACCGCCATCGCCAGCGCGCCCACCAGCACGACCGGTCGCCTGCCGAGCCGGTCCGACAGAGCCGAGAACCCGATGATGCCCACCACCGCGGTCACCGACGACAGCGTGATCGCGTTCAGCACGGCCTGCCGGGTGAACCCGGCCTGCACGCCGTAGGCGAGCACGAAGGTGGTCAGGGTGGACTGGGCGACGAAGGCCGCGAGCCCCACCCCGACGCCGAGCGCGAGCTGGCGCGGCCGGTGGCGGAGAACGTCGAGCAGCGGCGCCCGCCTGCTGGGTTCGGCCTCCTGGAACAGCCGGGGTTCGGCCACGCGCAGCCGCACGAACAGGCCCAGCGCCAGCAGCGCGATGCTGAGCAGGAACGGGATGCGCCAGCCCCAGGCCAGGAACGCCTCCTCGCCGAGCACCGCCGCCGAGCCGGTCAGCACCGCGGTCGACAGCACCATGCCGCAGGGCGCTCCGGCGTTGGTGAAGCTGGCCCACAGGCCGCGGCGGGACGTGGCGTGCTCGGCCGAGATGAGCACCGCCCCGCCCCACTCGCCACCGACCGCCACGCCCTGCAGGACCCGCAGCAGCACCAGCCCCAGCGGCGCCCACGCGCCGATCTGCTCGTAGGTGGGCAGCAGGCCGATCAGCGAACTCGCCACGCCCATCAGCACCATCGTCAGCACCAGCATGCGCTTACGGCCGACCCGGTCGCCGAAGTGACCGAAGACCAGACCGCCGAGCGGCCGGGCGAGGTAGCCGGTGGCGAAGGTGCCGAAGCTGGCCACCGTGGCCACCAGGGGGTCGAGGTTCGTGAAGAACACCTGGCTGAACACCACCGCCGAGGCCGTGGCGTAGAGCAGGAAGTCGTAGTACTCGATGACGCTGCCGAGGAAGCTGGAGGCCACGGCGCGTCTGAGCTGCGCCGAATCGCGGTCGGGTGCGGCCGGAGATGTCATCTGGCAACCCTCGTCGTCGGGGGTGCTCGTGGCACCGGCTCGGATTGACTGTCCACAGCGGATGGTTCGATCAGTCGGCGAGGTCGAAGGGACGCGGGTGGGGTGCGGGCCGGTAGCTGAGGTAGGCGTGCTCGGCGCCGGGCTGGGCCGCCTCGGCGCGGGCGTTCATCGCGGCGGGCTCGGTGCTGCCCCACGACCCGGTGTCGATGCGGGATTCCACGGTGCGCAGGGCCGCGATCTGCTCGCCCGCGGTGAAGGTGCAGTGCCCGGGCCGGCCGACGAAGGCCTGCCGCAACTCGCGGTTCGCACCGGCTTCGGTCACCGCGTCGCGGTGGGCGCTGGTGACCTGCACCGGGACCAGCCCGTCACCGGTGGTGTGGATGTCCATCTGCGGTGTCGCCAGCTCGCCGGTGAACACGACGTTGCCGATCATGTAGTCCACGGCGCCGGGGTCCGCGCTGATGCGCGGGCCGTCGGCCAGCGCGGCCAGGTCCTCCTGAAGCGAGAGCCCGGCGGAGCCGTAGAGGGCCTCGACCTCTCTGGAGTGCGGCGAGCGGGCGAGCATGCGGGCGTAGTCGACCCCGGTGTTCCACGACATGTTGCCGCCCGCGCGGGATTCGGCTTCCTGGCGCCACTCCATCGCCGTGGTGGGAAACCTCGTCATGACCTCGTACTGGTTGCGCTGCTGGGCTTCCCAGTCGCGCTCGCCGGGTTCGGGCTGAGCGGGGTCGTTGTGGCCGGGGATGTTGTGCAGGGCGGCGGCGAGCGCGATGCGCGCGCGGCCCTGCGGGGTGGTCTGCGCCTGCTCGACCACACCGGTCATCTGCGCCGCCGCTTCGGAAGCGGCTGCCGGGTCGGGGAAGTCGACGAGCCGCAGGTTCGATCGTGGCGCCAGCAGGGTTTTCACGGCGTAGGCGGCGTCGAGGGTGCTGTTCCAGTTGGCGATGCCGCCGTGCACCAGGCCGCACATCGACAGCGAGCCGTCGATGCGGTCGGCGTGGCGCTCGGCGATGGTGGTGGTGACCAGCCCGCCGTAGGACTGGCCCCAGGCGATCGTGCGCCGGGCCTGGCCGAACCGGCGGGTGAATTCGTCCACTGTGGCCAGTTGGTCGGGAACGGCGTGCTCGACGGCCCACCCGGTGGTGGCGTAGGACGAGCCGACCAGTGCGTAGCCCTCGCGCAGGGCGATCGCGGCGGCCTCCTCGCTGGGTGCGTTCTCGGCCGGGTTGGGCTGCCCGGCGGCCTGGTAGCCGTGGCTGAACAGCAGCAGCGTGCCGTTCCAGTTCTCCGGCACGTCCATCACCCACGTGGCGCCGCTGGGCAGCCTGCCCTCGACGTGGGCGGGTTCCTCGGCGGCCAGCGCCGGGGCGGCCACCGAGGTGGCCAGCAGCGCGGATGCGGCCAGCGTGGCGAAGCGGCGGCTCATCGCCGTCATGCGAAACCTCCTGGTCCGGGGCCTACTTCAGGCCGAGGAGCGCGACGGCGTTGTCCTTGAGGATCT
This sequence comes from Saccharopolyspora mangrovi, assembly GCF_035320975.1. Lineage (NCBI taxonomy): Bacteria > Bacillati > Actinomycetota > Actinomycetes > Pseudonocardiales > Pseudonocardiaceae > Saccharopolyspora > Saccharopolyspora mangrovi. The sequence continues at coordinate 491,266 of NZ_JAWLNX010000002.1, forward strand.
TCGGTCGGACGTGCGGTTTCATCTCGAGCTCGTCGAAGTCGGACAGCCAGCGGTCCGGGGTGATCACCGGGTAGTCCGAGCCGAACAGGACCTTGTCCTGCAGCAACGAGTTCGCGTAGTGCACCAGCTGCGGCGGGAAGTACTTCGGCGACCACCCCGACAGGTCGATGTAGACGTAGGGCTTGTGGGTGGCCACCGCCAGCGCCTCGTCCTGCCACGGGAACGACGGGTGGGCCAGGATGATGCGCAGTTCGGGGAAGTCGACCGCCACGTCGTCGACGAGCATCGGGTTGGAGTGCTTCATCCGGATGCCGCCACCGCCGGGGACACCGGCGCCGATGCCGGTCTGCCCGGTGTGGAACAGCGCCGGCACGCCCAGTTCTTCGATCGCTTCGTAGAGCGGGTAGGCCATCGGGTCGTTCGGCGAGAAGCCCTGGATGCTCGGGTGGAACTTGAACCCCCGCACGCCGTGCTCGGTCACCAGCCTGCGGGCTTCGCGCACCCCGGCCTTGCCCTTCCACGGGTCGACGCTGGCGAAGGGGATGAGCACGTCGGAGTGCTCGGCGCAGTGGCGCGCCACTTCCTCGTTGGCGATGCGCGGGTGCCCGGTGGCGAACTCGGCGTCCACGGTGAACACCACCGCCGCCATCCTGCGCTGCCGGTAGTAGTCGGCCATCTCGGCGATGCTGGGTTTGCGGTGCCCCTCGGCCTTGAAGTACTTCTCCGAGGCGCCGAACAGCTCCGGGCTCAGCGAACCGTGCCCGTCCTCGGAAATCTCAGCGTGGGTGTGCACATCGATCGCGACGAGTTCGTCGACGTTCATCCTCAGGCCTCCGGAGTCCTTCCGCGAGCGTGCCGACTCGCAAAAACGTACGGCTCCGGAGTGACGGCCGTCAATATTGTGCCCAACTTAAAACGGACTACGCTGGTCACGTGACTTCCGCCGACGACGCACTGACCTACTCGACCCGGCCGCAGTCGCTGATGCTGAGCTTCCTGGGCCTGCACGTGCTCGGCCGCGACACGGCCGTCTACTCGGGCAGCATCATCGACGTCTTCGGTCGGATCGACGTCTCCGAGGAGGCGGTGCGCTCGACGCTGAGCCGGATGGCCCACCGCGGCCTGCTCACCCGCCACCGGCGCGGCCGTCGCGTCTACTTCGGACTCACCGAGCACGCCGGAAGAGTCCTGCAGGACGGTGAACGGCGGATCTGGGACACCGGAGCGGTCAACCGAGACTGGGACGGGACCTGGACGCTGGTGGCGTTCTCGCTGCCCGACACCCGGCGCAGCGACCGGCACGACCTGCGCTCCAAGCTCATCTGGGCCGGGTTCGGGCTGCTGCAGAACGGACTGTGGATCGCCCCGGGCCACAAGGACCTCACCGCGATCGTCGACGAGCTCGGACTCGGCGACAACGTCACGGTGTTCACCGCGCAGCAGGCCAAACCGACCGAATCCGCCGACCTGGTCCGCAAGGCCTTCGACATCGACGCCATCGCCGAGCGCTACCGCGCCTTCCTCGCGCGCTGGGACACCTCCGATCCGCTGCCGGCCACCCCCGACGACCTGGCCCGCCAGCTCGTCCTGCACACCGACTGGTTGCAGCTGGTCCGCCAGGACCCGCACCTGCCCGCCGAGCACCTCGACGCCGACTGGCCGGCCATCCGCGCCGAGAAGCTCTTCCGCGAGCTCGCCCACCACTACCACGCCACCACGGCCGAGCTCGCCGAAGGAGCCCTCGACCAGATCCGCCCGGAGGCCTGACCGCGCGGCGATCAGGCCTCGGGGATCGCGAACCCGAACTTCTCGCGGGTCATCTCCTCGGGCGGGCGCCCGAGATCAACCAGGATTCGTGACGAGGGTCAGTACCGGCGGCCGGACCGTAGGCGCCGGTACGCGTTGCCGAGCGTCTTCTCCCCGAGTCTCTGGTGGCTGACCAGGGTGATGCAGTCCGGCAGGTAGCAGTCGTAGCGCCGGCCCAACACCGGGTCCTTCTCTTTGACGATCAGGCCCAGTAGTCAGGCGTTCTCATCCCACGCCCAATAGCTCGACTCATCTCGCACCGTGGTGAGCGCGTAGGTGTGAACCGCCCGGTAGTCCAGCTGGCGCGCCTCGCCGTAGACGTAGCCCAACAACTTGCCCTGCTGCGACCAGGCCCAGAACGTGTCCTCATCGCGCCGGGTGTAGCTCGCCGGAGCAGACGGAGCAGGACGAGACGACGGCGACGGTAGGGGCGGCTCATGCGCCGAGGTCCTATCAGACGAGATGGCTGGTAACGGCGCGCTCACCGACGGTGGTGACAAGTTCGGCGCGATCTTGGTGTCGGAGGGCTTCAAAGACCCTGGGCCGCCGCAATCGGCCTCGGGCCTAGGCTCCGTGCATGTTGACAACCGAGGTCACCGTGATTGGCGCGGGAACGTGGGCGTTCACCACAGCGCAGATCGGGCTCGACCCGGTTACCGGCGACGAGGAGGACGCGACGACCGTTTCGGAGCCGTGCTCCCGAACTGCCAGTACCCCGCTGCCGGACGTGCGGGTTCGTGCGGCACGCACAATGGGGGCATGGTCGAGCAGAGCATCTGGATGCAGAAGGTCGCGGCTGATCCCGGGCATTCCGCCTGGTACATCGAGCGGATGCGGGGACTGGCGCGAGCCGGTGACGATCTCGCGGGTGAAGCTCGGCTGATCGACGCGATGGCCGAGCGCGGCTCGCGCATCCTCGACGCCGGGTGCGGTCCGGGCCGGGTCGCGGGCTGGCTGGCCTCGGTGGGCCACGACGTCGTCGGGGTCGACGTCGACCCGGCGCTGATCGAGGCGGCCGAGGAGGACTACCAGGGACCGCGGTGGGTCGTCTCCGACCTCGCCGAGCTCGACCTGTCCGCGCACGGCGTGACCGAGCCGTTCGACCTGATCGTGTGCGCCGGCAACGTGATGACCTTCCTCGCCTCCAGCACCCGCGGGACCGTGCTGCAGCGCTTCCGCGAGCACCTGGCGCCCGAGGGCCGGGTGGCCGTGGGCTTCGGGACCGGGCGCGGCTACGAGCCCGACGAGTTCTTCGCCCACGCCGAAGCGGCCGGTCTCCAGACCGACCTCGCCCTGTCGACCTGGGACCTGCGCCCGTTCCGCGAGGACTCGAACTTCCTGGTCGCCGTGCTGAGCATCAGCTCCCGCTGAGGCGGCCTCCCGGGATCGGCGGGGTCGGCACCGGTGCGCCGAGCACCAGGTCCCACAGCGGGCCGGTCCTCGCGGTCTCGCCGAGGAAGCGGTCCCATTCGCGTGTGGTGCCGAACTCGCCGCGCCAGTCGAGCGCGGGTTGCGTGAACAGGTGCAACGGGTGTTCCTGGGTGGTGCCGATGGCGCCGTGGACCTGGTGGGCGTGGCGCACGACCACCGAGGCCGCGTGGCCGGCGCAGGAGCGGGCCGCCGCGACCTTGGCCGCCGAGGCCGAGCCGGCCAGATCGGTCTCCACCGCGTCCAGGACGGCCGCGTCCACCGCCGCCCGCGCCAGGGCCGCTTCGGCGGCGGCATCGGCCACGAGGTGTTGCACGGCTGGGAACTTCGCCAGCGGGCGTCCGAACTGGACGCGCGCACCGGTGTGCTGCACGCACAGGTCCACGGCCGCCTCCAACGCCCCCACGATCTGCACGGCACGAGCCAGAGCCCCCCGCAACACCAGCTGATCCAGCAGCCCCGGGTCGAACTCCACCACCCCCCGAGGCTCCTCCACCCACCGCACCTCCCCCCGCGGCAACCCGGAGTGGGTGACCCGATTACCGCCGTATTCAGGGTCCCGATTACTGCGGTAATCGGGGTTCTGGGGACCGGGGAGTGGGATGGGGGTGTCTGCTGCGGCGCAGGTGCCGTCGCCTCGGCGGAAGATCAGGACGGAGGGGACGTGGCCGAGCCAGGGCACTGAGCGGGCCGTTCCGTCGGGGTCGACGATGGCGACCGTGCGGGGTGTCGTCGGATCGTCGGCGGGGTGTCCGGTGGCGCGCAGCAGCCAGTGGGCGAGCAGGTCGCTCTCGGCGAACGGGAGGTGCCGTGCCGCTGCGGCGCTCTCGCCCAGCAGCGCCGCCGCCTCCAGCCACCCAGCGCCGGAACCGCCGTGCTCGACGGGAGCCGTCAGCGCGGTGAAACCGAGATCGCTGAGCTGCGCCCACAGCTGCTCGTCGAAGCCGACACCGGTGGTGGCCTGGTCGAGGCGGTCGGTGAGCTCGCCAGCGAGAACGTCGCGCAGCACCTCCCGCAAGTCGTCCACGGTGCTCATCAGCGCATCCCCAATCCGCGTGCGATGACCCCGCGCAACACCTCGTTCGTCCCGCCGCGCAGCGTGAACCCGGGCCGCTGCTGCACCGCCCGACGCGTCAGCGCCGCGACCCCGCCGGACGCACCTGCGGGGGTGTCCAGATCGGCCAGCTCGGCGATGTCGCCTTCGAGGGTCGTGCCCAGCACCTTCACCAGCGCAGCAGGCACGTCCGGCCGCTCACTGTTCTGCAAGGCCGCGGCCACCGACAGCGACATCTGGTGCAGCCCGGCCAGCCGGGCGCTGATCCGCCCGGCCTCAGCCGGATCCAGGCTCCCGACCAGCGATTTCGCCAGCTGGTAGGTGGACAGGAACCGCTCGGGACCGGAACGCTCGAACGACAGCTCCGAGGTGACCTGGTGCCATCCCGCACCGATCTCGCCCACCACGTGCTCATCGGGCACGTGCACGCCGTCGAGGTGGACCTCGTTGAAGTGGTGGGTGCCGTTGGCCGACAGCACCGGGCGGACCTGCACGCCCGGCGAATCCAGCAGCACCAGCAGCTGGCTCAGCCCGCCGTGCCGGTCCTCGCTCTGCGGCGAGGTGCGCACCAGCGCGATGAAGGCGTCCGCGAGGTGCGCGCCCGAGGTCCACAGCTTCGTGCCCCGCACCCGCCAGCCGCCGTCGACCCGCTCCGCGCGCGTGCGCACGCTGGCCAGGTCCGAGCCCGAATCCGGCTCGCTCATGCCGATCGCGAAGAACACCTCGCCGGCCACGATGCGCGGCAGGTACTCGCCCTTGAGCGCGTCGCTGCCGAAGCGCAGCAGGTTCGGCGCGACCTGGCGGTCGGCGATCCAGTGCGCCGCCACCGGCGCCCCGGCCGCCAGCAGCTCCTCGGTGACCACGAACCGCTCCAGGAACGTCCGGCCGTGCCCGCCGTGCTCGACCGGCACCGTCATCCCCAGCCATCCGCGCTGGGCCAGCGCCCGGGTGAACTCCACGTCCCACCCGCTCAGCCAGCTGTCCACGGTCGGCGCGAACGCGCCCGCCTCGACCTGCTCGGCGAGGAAGGACCGCACCTCCCGGCGCAACGAGATCAGCGCCGCGTCCTCGCGGACGGGCGGCGGCATCAGTGACGGCATCGACCACTCCTCGCCAACGGGTGCGCGCACCACGTAACCCGCGCGCACGGTCGCGGTCAACGGAGCTTCCAGGCGAGGCGTCCGCGCACGTAGGGTGTCCGCGGATCAGGCGAGGCTGCTGGGAGGAATGCTCACTCATGTCCGATGTGCTGCTGGTCGAGCGCGCCGATCACGTGGAGACCTGGACGATCAACCTGCCCGAGCAGCGCAATCCGATCTCCGGTGCGGACGTGGTCGAGGCGTTCGAAACCCACGCGCGGCGGGTCCAGCAGGACCTGGACGTGCGGTGCGTGGTGCTCACCGGCGCGGGCAAGGCGTTCTCGGCGGGCGGCAACGTCAACGACATGCGCGAGAAATCCGGCATGTTCAGCGGCAGCCCGTGGGAGATGCGCAACGGCTACCGCGACGGCATCCAGCGCATCCCGCTGGCCCTGACCGAGTGCGAGGTGCCGATGGTCGCCGCCGTCAACGGCCCCGCCGTCGGCGCCGGTTGCGATCTGGCGATGATGTGCGACCTGCGGGTGGCCTGCACCCACGCGTGGTTCGCCGAGTCGTTCGTGCAGCTGGGCATCATCCCCGGCGACGGCGGCGCGTGGTTCCTCACCCAGGCCGTCGGCCCGCAGCGCGCGGCCGAGATGGCCCTCACCGGCGACCGCGTCGACGCCCACAAGGCGCTCGAATGGGGCATGGTCGCCCTCGTCGTCGAGCCGGACGACCTCCTCGGCGAAGCGACTGCGCTGGCGGCCCGCATCGCCAAGAACCCGCCGCACGCCACCCGCATGGCCAAGCGCCTGCTCAAGGAATCCCGCACCAACGACCTCCGCCACGTCCTCGAGCTCTCGGCCACCATGCAAGCCCTCTCCCACCACACCGAGGACCACGCCGAAGCCATGAACGCCCTCCTCGCCAAGCGCCCCGGCACCTACCAAGGCCGCTGACCCGCTCCCCAGGGGCGAGAACCGCAGTTTTCACCCCGACGACTCCCTCGGTTTTCACCCCGGGCCCGCTCCCCCGCTCGGGTGGTGGTCCGGGTTTCAATGGAAATTGGAAGTGCGATTTCAATGAGGTGATCTCAGTGGAGTGAGGTGGCGGTAGGCCTGGGAGATGTGGGCGTGGGGTCCTGGTAGAAGAAGGTCTCACCACAAGATCATCTTCACGGAACCAGAACCCCACGTGATCACCTATCGTGCCAGGCTCGATGTCGCTGACGAACTCGCCCTCTACCTCGCCGGACTCCTCAATGCCGAACGACGGCGCCGCGGCACCGGGCGTGGACGCCGCGCGTTATCGACG
>NZ_JAWLNX010000020.1:0-6951 GCF_035320975.1 Saccharopolyspora mangrovi
CTGCCTGGGATGGCCGGCCGAGTACGGCGGGCGCGAAGCCACCGTCGGGCAGCAGATCATCTTCCACGAGGAGTACGCGCGGGCCCAAGCGCCCGTCCGCGTCGGCCACATCGGCGAAGAGCTGCTCGGACCCACCCTGATGGCCTTCGGCAGCCCCGAGCAGCAGAAGCGGTTCCTGCCCGAGATCGTCGGCGCGCGCGAGCTGTGGTGCCAGGGCTACTCCGAGCCCGGGGCCGGTTCCGACCTGGCCAACGTCGCCACGACCGCGCGCCTGGAAGGCGACGAGTGGGTGCTCAACGGCCAGAAGGTGTGGACGTCGATGGCGCACGTCGCCGACTGGTGCTTCGTGCTCGCCCGCACCGATCCCGATGCGCGCCGCCACCAGGGGCTGTCGTACTTCCTGGTGCCGATGGGCCAGCCCGGCATTCGGGTGCGGCCGATCATGCAGCTCACCGGCACCTCCGAGTTCAACGAGGTGTTCTTCGACGACGCCCGCACCGCGGCCGGGCACGTCGTCGGCGAGGTCGGGCAGGGCTGGAAGGTCGCGATGGGCACGCTCGGTTTCGAGCGCGGCATCGGCACCGTCGACCAGCAGGTCGTCTTCCGCCGCGAGCTCGCCGAGATCACCGAGCAGGCCCGCGCCCACGGCGCGCTCGACGACCCGCTGCTGCGCGACCGCGTCGCCCGCGCCTGGACCGATCTGGAAGCGTTGCGCTGCACCGTCTTCCGGCTGCTCGGTGCCGAAGGGCCACCCGGGCCGGAGTCCTCGGTGGTCAAGCTGCTGTGGTCGAACTTGCACCGCGAGCTCGGCGAGCTCGCGATGGCCGTGGCCGGGCCCGCCGGGCTCGTCGCCCAGGGCGAGCCGTACGACCTCGACAGCGGGCAGCGGCTGTTCCTGTTCACCCGCGCCGACACGATCTACGGCGGCTCCAACGAGATCCAGCGCAACATCATCGCCGAGCGGGTGCTCGGCCTGCCGCGCGAACCCCGACCCCAGGAGGGCACCCGATGACCCAGGCACCGCCCGCGCACGGGCTGCTCAACGGCAAGACCGCGGTCGTCTCCGCCGCCGCGGGCACCGGCATCGGCTCGGCCGTGGCGCGCCGGATGCTGGAGGAAGGCGCCCAGGTGCTGATCAGCGACCGGCACGAGCGCAGGCTCGCCGAGACCTGCGCCGAGCTCGCCGAGCTGCCCGGCGCCAAGGTCGCCTCGGTGGCCTGCGACGTCACCGACGAGTCCCAGGTGCAGCGCATGTTCGACACCGCGACCAGCACCTTCGGCCAGGTCGACGTGGTGGTCAACAACGCCGGGCTGGGCGGGACGGCCTCGATCCTGGAGATGACCGACGAGCAGTGGGACAAGGTCGTCGACGTCACCCTCGGCGGCACCTTCCGCTGCACGCGCGCCGCGACCCGGCTGTTCCGCGAGCAGGGCAACCCCGGTGTGGTGGTCAACAACGCCTCCGTCGTCGGCTGGCGCGCCCAGGCCGGGCAGTCCCACTACGCCGCCGCCAAGGCCGGTGTGATGGCCCTGACCAGGTGCGCCGCGATGGACGCCGCCGAGCTCGGGGTCCGGATCAACGCCGTCGCGCCAAGCCTGGTGATGCACGAGAACCTGGCCAAGGTCACCTCCGACGACCTGCTGGCCACGCTCACCGAACGCGAGGCGTTCGGCCGCTCCGCCGAGCCGTGGGAGATCGCCAACGTGATCGTCTTCCTCGCCTCGGACTACTCGACGTACCTCACCGGCGAGGTCATCTCGGTCTCCAACCAGCACCCGTGAACCCTCCGGCGCGCCCCGCCGGAGCGGCTTTGAGAGGATGGCCTCGTGGTCTCGACCAAGCGCTTGTCCGCACGCAACCGCCCGGCGCGGGAGAACGGCTCCGAACGTCGCGCCGAACTGCTCGCCATCGCCGGCGAGCTGTTCGCCACCCGTGGGTTCCTGGCGACCACGGTCCGCGACATCGCCGATGCAGCCGGCATCCTCTCGGGGAGCCTCTACCACCACTTCGACTCCAAGGAGGCGATGGTGGACGAGATCCTGCGCGAGTTCCTCGACGACCAGCGGCAGGCCAACGCCAAGATCATCGAGGAGGCGCCGGATCCGCGCACCGCGCTGACCGAGCTGATCAAGCGGTCCTACTCGGCGCTGCGCAAGCACCCGGCCGCCATCGCGATCTTCCAGAACGAGGCCAACTACCTGGCCCAGTTCGAGCGCTTCGACTACCTGCCCGGGGTGGCCGACGAGTTCGAGAAGACCTGGCTGCGCGTGCTCCAGGAGGGCCAGAAGGCGGGTGTCTTCCGCGAGGACCTCAACCTCAAGCTCACCTACCGCTTCATCCGCGACACCGTCTGGACGACGGTGCACTGGTTCAACCCGAACGGGAAGCTGAGCATCAAGTCCATCGCGGACCAGTACATCAACATTCTCTGCGACGGCATCGTAACCCGCTGACCAGCGGTAACGCTCCTGGTCGCGTGGGGGATTCGAATTTCGCGCGAAATTCGAGTGCGAACTTCGGAGGTCGAACTTCGCGCGAAATCGTGGTCAGGAGGTCAGGGGCCCCGCGGTCCGGCGGAGGGTGCTGGCCGCTTCGGTGATCAGGGCGTCGATGAGCTTCTCGCAGCTGGGGAGTTCGTCGATCATGCCGACGACCTGGCCCGCCGGCAGGACTCCCGCCTCGGGATGGCCGTCCACCAGGGCCGATTTGATCAGCATCGGGGTGTTGGCCGCCAGCAGGACCCGGTTGAGGGGGAGCTTCTGGGCCTTGCGCATGGCCAGGCCGTCGCTGGCGAGCTGCCGCCAGGTCATGCCGGTGAGCGACTTGAACGCCACCGCCTGGCGCAGCGCGCGGGGGAGGCGTCGGAGCAGGCCCTGCGACTCGGCGGAGTCGGTGAGGTCGGTGCGCAGCATCCGGTGCGGCAGACCGTCCACCTTGGACGTCACGACCGTGTCGCCCACCTGCGCCTCCAGGTAGGAGCGCTTGACCTCGTCGGGAACCCGGCTGTCGGTGGTGAGCAGGAAGCGGGTGCCCATCGCCACCCCGGCCGCGCCGTAGCACAGCGCGGCGGCCAGCCCGCGTCCGTCGAAGAACCCGCCGGCGGCGATCACCGGGATGTCGACCGCGTCCACGACCTGCGGCAGCAGCAGCGTGGTGGCGACCGGACCGGTGTGCCCGCCGCCCTCACCGCCCTGCACCAGCACGGCATCGGCGCCCCACGCGGCGACCTTCTCGGCGTGCCGCCGGGCCCCGATGGACGGGACCACCACGACCCCGGCGTCCTTGAGCTTGCCGATGAGCCGCTGCGACGGCGCCAGCGCGAACGAGGCCACCTTCACGCCCTCGCGGATGAGCAGGTCGACGCGTTCCTCCGCATCACCGGCGTCCGCGCGCAGGTTCACCCCGAACGGCTCCCCGGTGCGCTCCTTGACCTCGCGGACCGCGTCGGTGAGCTGCGGCAGCGTCATCGTCGCCGAGGCCAGCACGCCGAGCCCGCCCGCGTTGGCGGTCGCCGAGACCAGGCTCGGCCCGGCGACCCAGCCCATACCGGTCTGCACGATCGGATGACGCACACCGGTCAGGTCGCACAGCGGCGTGCGCAGCTGCTGCTCGATCACGCCGCGACCTCCTTGTCCCGCAACCCCTTCGGGTCGATGTGGTCCCGGATCAGCGACAGCTCCTCGTCGGTCGGCAGCCGGGTCTCGGCGACCTCGTCGACGGCCAGCTCGAAACCGGTCTTGTCGCGCACCTCGTCCACGCTCACACCCGGGTGCACCGAGCGCAGCCGCATCGCGCCGTCGGGACCCCGGAAGTCCAGCACCGCCAGGTCGGTCACCACGACCTGCACGTCGTGGAACTTCGCGCCCACCTGGTTCGCCCGGTCGTGCCCGACACCGGCCACCAGGTCGACCGACTCGACGAAGATCTTGGTGCTGTGCTGGGGGATCCAGTAGTTCGTGGTGTGGTTGACCGAGTTGCCCGGAGCCCCGCGCACCCCGATCAGCTGCACCTTCGGCTGCGCCCAGTCACCGATGCGGGAGATGTTCTGGTTGCCGAACCGGTCCACCTGCGAAGCGCCCATCATCACCCGGCGCTTGCCACCGGCCAGCAGGTCCAGGACCTTGCCGTAGGGCAGCCAGCCCTCGACCGTGCCGGTGGACTCCTCGCCCAGCGGGGTCGGCTCGACCAGCAGCATCGCCTCGCCGTCGGTGAGCAGCAGCTCGGGTGCGCTGGTCAGCCGTGCCAGCCGGGCGCCGATCGAGGGGATCGTGCCGAACGGCGAGGCGATGACCGACCCCGCGTCGGCGAAGCTGTCGGCGCAGGCCACCGCGCAGACCTCGGCCCTGGTGATCGTCATGCCGGCACCTCCGCACGCGCGTGGAACTTCTCGACCGCCGCCTGGTACTCCGCCTCGTCGCCGCTCAGGAACTCGGCGCGGAACTCCTCCCACTGACCGAGTTTCGCGCTGGCGGCGTAGCGCCGCTGGAACGCCTCGTCGCGGCCGTAGTCGGGCACGCAGCTGGTGAAGTGCGCGCCGTTGGGGGTTTCCACCACGCCCTGCGGGTGGAGCCGGTTGATCAGCAGCGACTGCGGGGGAGCGGTTTCGGTGAGCTCCTCGGTGGGCACGATCCGCTCGCAGCTGAGGAAGCTGCGCTCGGCCGCCGCGCACATCACGTCGTCGAAGTACGGGTCCGGGCCGAGGTACTGGCCGTTGCCGTGCCGGTCGGCGCGGTTCATGTGCACCAGCGCCACGTCGAGGTTCAGAGCGGGCATCGCGACCAGCTCTTCGCCGTCGGGGTAGGGGGAGCGGACGGTGCGCAGACCGGGGTTGAGCGCCATCACGTCGGAACCGATCCCGGTGCGGGTGGGCAGGAACGGCAGTCGGGCCGCCGCCGCGCGCAGACCGGCCAGCACCATTCCCTCGTCGTACTCGGCGACGTCGAGCTCACCGCGCTGGCGGGCCGCGCGGAAGTGCGGGTCGAGCGGGATCGAGTCCAGCGACACGAAACCGTAGACGACCTTGCGGAGTTTGCCCGCAGCGCACAGCAATCCGACGTCGGGTCCGCCGTAGGACACCAGCGTCAGGTCCTTGAGGTCGGAGCGCAGGATCGCGCGCACCAGCGCCATCGGCTTGCGCCGGGAACCCCAGCCGCCGATGCCGATCGTCATGCCGTCGCGCAGGTGGGCGACCACCTCGTCGACGGTCAGCTGCTTGTCCTGCACCTACGCCTCCTTCTCGCGGCCGAACTCGGCGCGGATCTCGCCCGACACTCCGGTGAGGTTGAGCTCGAAGGTGAAGCCCTGCTCGAACCGGTAGCTGCGGTTGACGTCGACCGGGTCGATGCCGTTGAGCGCGGCCTTGGCCTTGCGGATCACCAGCGGGTTCTTCGCGGCGATGTCGGCGGCCACCGCCAGCGCCGCGTCCAGGAGACCTTCGCGCGCAACGACTCCGTGCACCGAGCCGAACTCGGCGAGCTGCTGCGCGGTGGCGGTCTGCCCGGTGTAGAACATCGCGCGCATCATGTGCTGCGGCACCAGCCGGGACAGGTGCGTGGCCGCGCCCAGCGCGCCCCGGTCGACCTCCGGCAGGCCGAAGGTGGCGTCGTCGCTGGCGACGATGAGGTCGGAGTTGCCGACCAGGCCGATGCCGCCGCCGACGCAGAAGCCCTGCACGGCGCTGATCACCGGGACCGGGCACTCGTAGACGGCCTTGAACGCCTCGTAGCAGCCGTTGTTGACGGCGACGAGCTTGTCGTGGCCGGGGTCGGCGGCCAGTTCCTTGATGTCCACACCCGCGTTGAAACCGCGTCCCTCGGCGCGCAGCACCACGACCCGGGTTTGCGGGTCGGCACCGCTGTCGCGCAGCGCTTCGGCGAGGTCGAACCAGCCCTTGACCGGCAGTGCGTTCACCGGTGGGTGGTCGACGGTGATGACGACGATTCCGCCGTCCCGCCGTTCGATTTGCGTGCCCATGCCACCTGCCAAACCTAGCACTTGTTTGGTTGGGTTGTTACCGTAGCAACACCGCAGGACACCCCGCCAGGGGCGAGAACGCAGGGAGCGGCGGATGGGCATCGAGATCGACCTGACCGGCCGGGTCGTGCTGGTGACCGGCGGAACGCGCGGCATCGGCGCGGGAATCGCCGAGACGTTCCTGCGCGCAGGAGCGGAAGTGCACGTCTGCGCCCGCAAACCCGTCGACGAACTGCCCTCGCACGGCTCGGCCACCGCGCACTTCACGCAGGTCGACGTCCGCGAGAGCGACCAGGTCGCCGAGCTGGTCGAGGGAATCCGGCAGCGCTCCGGACGGCTGGACGTGCTGGTGAACAACGTCGGCGGCACCCCGGTCGCCGACACCGCGACGTCCTCGATCCGCTTGCACCGCAAGGTCGTCGAGCTCAACCTCATCGCACCGCTGCTGCTGGCCCAGCACGCCCGCGACGCACTCGCGGAGACCGGGGGCTCGATCATCAACATCAGCAGCGTCTCCGGCCGCCGCCCCTCACCGGGCACCGCCGCCTACGGCGCGGCCAAGGCCGGCCTGGACAACCTCACCGCCACGCTCGCCCAGGAACTGGCCCCCGAGGTCCGCGTCAACGGCGTCGTGGTGGGCCTGGTCAGCTCCGAGGACCAAACCGACCACTACGGCGAGACCGACCTGAGCTCGATCGTCCCGCTGGGGCGCCTCGCCGAACCGTCCGACGTCGGCAACGCCTGCCTCTTCCTCGCCTCCCCGCTGGCGGCCTACATCACCGGCTCGGACCTCACCGTCCACGGCGGAGGCGAAACCTCGACCTACCTCAACACCATCCGCCCATGACCCCACCAACCCCGATCACCGCAGTGATCCCCCTCGTGGACCCGGGTTACTCCGGTAATTGGGGAACGGATTACCGGAGTAATCCGGGTCCCGAGACCGGGGAGGCGGATTACCGCCGTAATCGGGGTGC
>NZ_JAWLNX010000020.1:6961-123395 GCF_035320975.1 Saccharopolyspora mangrovi
CGGCGGTAATCCGTTGAACGCTACGAACTTCGAGGAGGATTGACGTGATCTGTCAGGACAGGGTCGTGATCGTGACCGGGGGTGCGCGTGGGCTCGGGCGGGCGCACTCGTTGGAGTTCGCGCGGCAGGGGGCGAAGGTCGTCGTCAACGACATCGGCGTGCAGCTCGATGGGACCGGCGGGGACGGGTCGGCGGCCGCGGAGGTCGCCGAGGAGATCCGGGCGCTCGGGGGTGAGGCCGAGGTGCACGGGGCCGACGTCGCCGACTGGAGCCAGGCGCGGGAGCTCGTGGAGTTCGCCGTGGAGCGGTTCGGACGCCTCGACGTGCTGGTGAACAACGCCGGGTTCGTGCGGGACCGGATGTTCGTCAACCTCGCCGAGGACGAGTGGGACCAGGTCATCCGCGTCCACCTCAAGGGCCACGCCGCAACCATGCGGCACGCCGCGCAGCACTGGCGCGACCGCACCAAGGCGGGTGAGTCCGTGCAGGCGCGGATCATCAACACGACCTCAGGGGCCGGACTGCTCGGCAGCGTCGGCCAGACCAACTACGCGTCGGCCAAGGCCGGGATCATCGCGCTCACCCTCAACACCGCGGCCGAACTCGCCCGCTACGGCGTCACCGTCAACGCCATCGCGCCCTCGGCGCGCACCCGCATGACCGAGACCGTCTTCGCCGACATGATGGCCCAGCCCGACCAGGGTTTCGACGAGATGGCCCCGGAGAACGTCTCGCCGCTGGTGGCGTGGCTCGGCAGCGTCGAATCCGCCGAGGTCACCGGCCGGGTCTTCGAGGTCGCCGGTGGGGACATCACCGTGGCCACCGGCTGGACCCGAGGACCCTCCCGCGACGCGGGACGCCGCTGGAACGCCGGCGAATTGGGCCCCGTCGTGTCAGAACTGCTCGCCAAGGCCCCGGTTCCCGGCCCCGTCTACGGCACCTGAGCGAGCGGGGTGGTACATCTCTTTTCAGGAAGTTCGTCGAATTCTCGGAGGACAGCGGTGAGCGATCGGCACGCGTGGATCGAGCCCGGCGTGGAACAGGTCGGCCCGGGCGTGCACCGCATCCCGCTGCCGCTGCCCAACGACGGCCTGCGGGCGGTCAACGTCTACGCCATCGAGGACTCCGACGGGCTGGTGCTCATCGACTCCGGCTGGGCGCTGGAGGAGGCCCGCGCGCAGCTGGAGAAGGGCCTCGGCGAGATCGGCTACGACTTCGCCGACGTGCAGCGGTTCCTGGTCACCCACGTGCACCGCGACCACTACACGCTGGCGGTGCAGCTGCGCCGCACCTTCGGGTCCAAGATCAGCCTCGGTGCGGGAGAACAGCCCACGATGGACGCGATCCTGGCCGGTGGCACCGAACTCGCCGAGATGCGGCGGCTGCAGCGCTGGGGCGCGCAGGAACTCCTCGGCAGGCTCGCCGAGGAGTACGGAAAACCGCCGGAGCGCAAGGGAGAGAACCCCTACGAGCCGCCGGACGAGTGGCTGCACGGCAAGGTCGAGATCCCGCTGGGCTCCCGCACGCTGCTGGCCGTGCCCACGCCGGGGCACACCCGCGGGCACGTCGTGTTCCTCGACGCCGACTCGTCGGTGCTGTTCTCCGGCGACCACATCCTGCCGCACATCACGCCCTCGATCGGCGTCGAATCGGCCCGCCCGGACCTGCCGCTGGGCGACTTCCTGGACTCGCTGCGGCTCATGCAGACCTACCCCGACCTGCGGCTGCTGCCCGCGCACGGGCCCGTTGGCGGCAGTTCACACCAGCGGGTCGAAGAGCTGCTCAGCCACCACGACGAACGCCTGCAGCAGACCGCCGAGGTCGTCCGCGACGGCGCCGGAACCGCCTACGAAGCCGCGCTGAAGCTCGGCTGGACCCGGCGCAACAAGAACTTCGCCGACCTCGACCTGTTCAACCAGGTCCTGGCCGTCGGAGAGACCAGCGCGCACCTGGACCTGCTGGTGCAGCGCGGCGAGCTCACCGCCACCCAGAACGGGGATGCGGTGGAGTACTCAGGCCAGCAGTAGCCGGACGGTCAGCTCGAGGCGGTTGGACACGTCGGACGCCGAGGCTCGCCGGGTCACCCACGCGACCAGGTTGGACAGCCACACGTCGCCGATCACCCGCGCGATCGCCTTCTGCTCCTCGGTGGGCTCGTCGGGCGTCATGGCCTGGGTGAACAGCTGCTCCATCAGCAGCGCCACGGTGTCGACCTCGTTGGCCACCGAGGTGTCGGCGAACATGAACGCCCTGGTCATCGCCTCGGTCAGCTCGGGGTTGCGCTGCAGCTGGCGGGTGGTGCGGTTGAGCACGTGCAGCACCCGGTCGTAGGCGGTGTCACCCGGGATCTTCGACCGGTCCAGCTTCTCCTGCTCCCGGGCGAACTCCCGCGCCAGGCCGACCACCAGCAGGTGGATCTTCGACGGGAAGTAGCGGTAGAGGGTGCCCAGGGCGACATCGGCCTTCTCGGCGACCGCGCGCATCTGCACGGCGTCGTAGCCGCCCTTGCTCGCCAGCGCGAGGGTGGCGTCGATGATGCGCTTGCGGCGCTCAGCCTGCGCCGTGGTGCCGGTCGTGCTGCCCCGGAGTGCCTCCAGCACGTTCTGCGAGCTTTCCATGGGCCGGGCTCTCCTTGAACAGTCGACGGACAGCGGGTGACGGCGAAGCGTGTTCGTCGCCACGCGACTCATCGTCCGGGGCTACTAACGGGTTAAGGTAAGCGGGTTACCTCGACCGAAACATGTTCCAGTCTACCCAGCCCGCGGCCCCCGGGCAGTGTGAGGTGAATCGTGCGGATCGCGCTGCTTTCCTATCGGAGCAAGCCGCATTGCGGCGGACAGGGTGTCTACGTCCGCTACCTCAGCCGCGGCCTCGCCGAGCTGGGACATCACGTCGAGGTCTTCTCCGGGCAGCCCTACCCGGACCTGGACCCCGGCGGCGACCTGACCCCGGTGGACAGCCTCGACCTCTACAACGACGACGACCCGTTCCGCACCCCGCACTGGCGCGAACTGCGCGACCACATCGACCTGCTGGAGGTCGGCACCATGTGGACCGCCGGGTTCCCCGAACCGATGACCTTCAGCATGCGCGCCGCCCGGCTGCTCAAGGCCCGCGCGCACGAGTTCGACGTCGTCCACGACAACCAGTGCCTGGGCACCGGCCTGCTCTCGCTGCAGCGAGCCGGGATCCCGCTGGTCGCCACCGTGCACCACCCGATCACCCACGACCGCCGGGTCGACCTCGCCGACGCCAAGGGCTGGCGCAAGCTCACCGTGCGCCGCTGGTACGGCTTCACCCGCATGCAGGCGCGCGTCGCGCGGCAGATCCCGCAGCTGCTGACCGTCTCGCAGAACTCCGCCGACGACATCCGCGAGGACTTCGGCGTCCGGCCCGATCAGCTGCGCGTGGTGCCGCTGGGCGTGGACGCGGAGGTGTTCACGCCGCCGGCGAAGCCGCGCGTGCCCGGCCGGATCGTGGCGATGGCCAGCGCCGACACCCCGATGAAGGGCGTCGGCACGCTGCTGGAGGCCGTCGCGAAGCTGCGCACCGAGCGCGAGGTGGAGCTGGTGCTGGTCAGCAAGCTGACCCCCGGTGGGCCGACCGAGCAGCGCATCGAGGAACTGGCCATCGGCGACGTGGTGCGCACCGTCAAGGGCATCAGCGACGAGGAGCTGGCCGAGCTGTTCGGCTCCGCCGAGGTCGCCAGCGTTCCCTCGCTCTACGAGGGCTTCTCGCTGCCGACGGTGGAGGCGATGGCCTGCGGCACGCCGCTGGTCGCCAGCCGCGCGGGCGCGATCCCCGAGGTCGCCGGGCCGGACGGGGAGTGCGCCGACCTGGTGCCACCGGGCGACGCCGAAGCGCTGGCCAAGGCGCTGGCCCGGCTGCTGGACTCGCCGGAGCGCCGCGCCCGCCTGGGCGCCAACGGTCGTGAGCGGGTGCTGGCCCGCTACAGCTGGAAATCCGTGGCAGCGGCGACCGTCGACTGCTACGCCGAAGCGATCGCGCGCAGCCCGCGCGGTGGGAAGGGAGCAACGCGTTGCTGACGGTGGACTTCGACAGGCTCGGCGTGCGGCCGGGACAGCGGGTGCTGGACCTGGGCTGCGGTGGCGGCCGGCACGCGTTCGAGCTGTACCGGCGCGGCACCGACGTCACCGCCTTCGACCAGGACGTCGAAGAGCTGGAGAACGTGGCCGCGATGTTCGCCGCCATGAAGGACGAGGGCGAGGTGCCCGAGGGCGCCAAGGCCCAGACCGTCTCCGGTGACGCGCTGGCCCTGCCGTTCGCCGACGGCGAGTTCGACGTCGTCATCGCCTCGGAGATCATGGAGCACATCCCCGAGGACGAGAAGGCGATGCGCGAGCTCGTCCGCGTGGTCAAGCCCGGCGGTCGCGTCGTGGTCACCGTCCCGCGCGCCTGGCCGGAGCGGATCTGCTGGGCGCTGTCGGACGAGTACCACCAGGTCGAGGGCGGCCACGTGCGGATCTACTCCGCCGAGGAGCTCATCGGCAAGCTCACCGACGCCGGGTTGCGCTACGTCTTCCGCGACTACGCGCACGCGCTGCACTCGCCGTACTGGTGGATCAAGTGCGCGGTGGGCACCGACAACGACGACCACCCGCTGGCCAAGGCGTACCACGCGTTCCTGGTGTGGGACATGATGAAGGCGCCGTGGATCTCGCGCACCGCCGAGAAGCTGCTCAACCCCGTCGCCGGCAAGAGCATCGCGGTCTACCTGGGCAAACCTCGTGCCCGCGCCTGAGCTGCCGGGCGTCGTCTCAGCCGAGGCGCTCGTCCAGACCGGCAAGGCCATCGCGTCCGTTCAGCTCCCCTCCGGGGAGATCCCGTGGTTTCCGGGCGGGCACACCGACCCGTGGGACCACGTCGAGTGCGCGATGGCGCTGTCGGTGGTCGGGCAGCTCACCGAGGCCGAGCGCGCCTACGAGTGGCTGCGCAGCACCCAGCGCGCCGACGGTTCCTGGCCGCTGCAGGTGCGCGACGGCGTGGTCGAGGACGCTGGCGCCGACACCAACTACTGCGCCTACCCGGCGGTGGGCGTGTGGCACCACGTGCTGATCACCGGCGACGAGTCGTTCGCCGAGCGGATGTGGCCGATGGTGCGCGACGCCATCGACTTCGTGCTCACCGCGCAGCACCAGCGCGGCGAAATCGATTGGGGCATCGGCGAAGCCGGGCCGACCGGTGAGGCCCTGCTGTCGGGCAGCTCCAGCATCCACCAGAGCCTGCGGTGCGCGCTGGCGCTGGCCGAGCGCGTCGGGGTGCCGCAGCCGAGCTGGGAGGTGGCCGTCGGCCGCCTCGGGCACGCGCTGCGCAGGCATCCGGAGGCGTTCACGCCGAAGACCCGGTACTCGATGGACTGGTACTACCCGATCCTGGGCGGTGCGGTGCGCGGCGAGGCCGGTCTGCGGCGCATCGACGAGCGCTGGGACGACTTCGTCGTCGACGGTCTCGGCATCCGCTGCGTCGACGACCACCCGTGGGTCACCGGCGCCGAGACCTGCGAGCTGGTGCTGGCCCTCGACGCCCTCGGCGAGCACGACCGCGCGGTGCAGCAGCTGAGCGCGATGCAGCACCTCCGCGACCCCGACGGCTCGTACTGGACGGGTTTCGTCTTCGCCGACGGCAAGCGCTGGCCGGAGGAGCAGTCGTCCTGGACCGCCGCGGCGGTCGTCCTCGCCACCGACGCCCTGACCCGAACCTCGCTGGGCAACGGCATCTTCCGAGGCGAAGACCTCCCGAACGGCCTCCCGGTCGAGAACGCCGCCTGCTGCACCTACGAACGCACCCGCTGACCCATCACCCCACTCGGCCCACGAAACCACCCGGCCGAGTGGGGTTTTTCGAATTTCGCGCGAAGTTCGACCGGCCTGGAGGGCACCACAACTTCGCGCGAAATTCGAATCCTCACCCGCGCCCGGGCGGGTAGGGCCTGGTCACGGGGTGGGGCTCGAATTTCGCGCGAAATTCGAATCCTCACCCGCGCCCGGGCGTGTAGGGCCTGGTCACGGGGTGGGGCTCGAATTTCGCGCGAAGTTCGAGGGGGAGGTGTGGCGTTCGAATTTCGCGCGAAATTGGAGATGCCCGGGTCAGGGGAGGGAGCCGGGTTCGCCCGTCGTGCGTTCGAGGACTCGCATGGAGCCCGTGACCCGGGTTTCGGTGAAGGCGCCGGTGGCGAGGGCTCGGCGGTAGATGCCGTAGGGGGCCTGGCCGCCGTCCTCGGGGTTGGGGAAGACGTCGTGGATGACCAGGGCGCCGCCGGGGACCAGCCAGTGCGCCCAGCCCTCGTAGTCGGTGATGGCGGCCTCCTCGGTGTGGCCGCCGTCGATGAACACGAAGGTCAGCGGCGTCCGCCAGAACGACGCGACCTCGCCGGAGCGGCCGACGATGGCCGTGACCTCGTCCTCCAGTCTCGCGCGGGCGATGGTCCGGCGGAACTCGCCGAGGGTGTCGAGCTTGCCGACGGCGGGGTCGACCAGCGTCGGGTCGTGGTACTCCCAGCCGGGCTGGTGCTCCTCGGAGCCCCGGTGGTGGTCGAGGGTGACGATCCGGCCGCCGGTGCGCCGGGCTGCCGCACCCAGGAAGATCGTCGACTTCCCGCAGTAGGTGCCGATCTCCACGCCCACGCCCTGGCCCAGGTGCGCCAGGGCGGTCTCGTGCAGCGCCAGGCCCTCGTCGGTGGGCATGAACCCGGTCGCCTGCTCGGCGAGGTCGAGCAGTTCCACAGGCATCGACGGGTGGTGCTCGCGGTCGGTGGTCGATCCCTGCGTCACGTGGTGCCTCTTTCGAATCGGTACTGATGCGCGTTGCAGCGTACCCGGTCCACCCGCTAGCTTGTTAGAACATGTTCTAATTCTCGCAGTGCGGGCGCGGACGAGGAGGCGTTGTGCCGATCGCGATCACCGACGAGCAGCGGGCCCTGCAGGAGTCCATCCGATCTTGGGCCGAGGGGCTGGGCACCGATCCGGTGCGCAAGCTGGAGAGCGCCGAGGCCCCGGTCTGGCACGAGGAGGAGACCTGGACCGGCTTGACCGAGATCGGCGTGTTCTCACTGCTCGCCGAGGGGATCGGCACGCTGGCCGACCTCGCCGCCGGTCTGGAGCAGGCGGCCGATGCGCTGGTCCCAGGTCCGGTGTGGTCCACGGCCCTGGCCGTCGCGCTGCTGGGCGACGCCGACTTCGCCGAAGGCCGGGCCACCGCCGCCGCTGCGCTGGAGCCCGGCGAGCTGAACGCCGTCGAAACCGCTGACGGGCTGGTGGTTTCCGGCCGCATCGCGGCCGTCCCGGGCGCGATGGGGGTGACCCACCTGCTGCTGCCCGCCCGCTCGGGCGACCGCGAGGTCTGGTTCCTCGTCGCAGCCGACCAGGCGGAACGTCACCCGCGCGCGTCGCTGGACCTGTCCCGCCCGGTCGCCGAGGTCGTGCTCCGCGACGTCGCGATCCCGGCCGAGAACGTCCTCGACCGCGACGTCCGGGACCTCGCGGTCACGCTCGCCGCCGCCGAGGCCGCCGGGATCGCGAGCTGGTGCCTGCGCACCGCGGTGGAGCACGCGGGAACCCGCGAGCAGTTCGGCCAGGTCATCGGCTCGTTCCAGGCCGTCAAGCACTTCTGCGCCCGGATGCTCTGCGAGGTCGAGAAGGCCACCGCGCTGGCCTGGGACGCCGCCCGCGCGGCCGAGGACGCCCCGGACGAGCACCCGCTGGCCGCCGCCGCGGCCGGAGCCGCGGTCTTCGACGCGGCGGTGGAGGTCGCCAAGGACTGCATCCAGGTGCTCGGCGGCATCGGCTTCACCTGGGAGCACGACGCCCACCTCTACCTCCGCCGGGCGCTGGCTCTGCGGCAGACCGTCGGCGGCTCGGCCGGCTGGCGTCGCCGCGTCGCGGACCTGTCGGCTTCCGGTGCGCGCAGGCGGCTGAGCCTGTCGGCCGAACTCCCCGAGGACCGGCGCGGTGAGATCCGCAGCGCGGTCGAGGGGATCGCCGCGCTTTCCCCGCAGCAGCAGCGGATCCGGCTCGCCGAGACCGGCTACCTCGCCCCGCACTGGCCCCGGCCCTACGGCTGCGGCGCGAGCCCGCACGAGCAGCTGCTCATCGACGAGGAGCTCGACCGCGCGGGCGTGCGGCGCCCCGACATGGTCGTGGGCAACTGGGCCGTGCCGACCATCGTCGAGCACGGCACCGACGCCCAGCGCGAGCGGTTCGTCTGGCCGACGCTGCGCGGCGAGGTCACCTGGTGCCAGCTGTTCTCCGAGCCGGGCGCCGGTTCCGATCTCGCCGGGCTGCGCACCAAGGCCGAACGCGTCGACGGCGGTTGGAAGCTCACCGGCCAGAAGGTGTGGACCTCGCTCGCGCAGGAGGCCGACTGGGGGATCTGCCTGGCCCGCACCGATCCGGAGGCGCCGAAGCACCGCGGCATCAGCTACTTCCTGGTCGACATGCGCTCCGAGGGCATCACGGTGCGCCCGCTGCGCGAGATCACCGGCGTGGAGCGGTTCAACGAGGTGTTCCTCGACGAGGTCTTCGTCCCCGACGACTGCCTGGTCGCCGAACCTGGCCAGGGATGGAAGCTCGCGCGCACGACGCTGGCCAACGAGCGCGTCGCGCTCGGCGGCGGGTCGAGCCTCGGTCAGGAGGTCGAGCGGCTGTTGGCCGATCCCGGCTGCGCGGACCCGTCGATGCGCGAACGCCTCGGAGCGGCCGTGGTCGACGGCCTGACCGGCTCGCTGCTGCGCCTGCGCTCCACCCTGCGCAGCCTGCACGGCCGGGGGCCGGGCGCGGAGTCCAGCGTCGAGAAGCTGCTGGGCGTGTGGCACCGCCAGAACGTCGCCGAGCTCGGCACCGAGGTGCTCGGCGCCGAAGCGCTCGTGGTGGAGGCCGAACCGGTGCACGAGGTGCTGCTCACCCGCGCCCTGTCCATCGCCGGTGGCACGACGCAGATCCTGCTCAACGTCATCGCCGAACGGATCCTCGGGCTGCCTCGCTGAGGCTTGCGCGGGAGGTCGCTCAGACGGTAGAAGTAGAACAAGTTTCACAACGTGGCCAGGGTTGGTCGAGGGGGCGGGATGGAGTTCACGCTCGGAGAGACGCAGCAGGCAGTGCGGGATCTCGCGGCTGAAGTTCTGGCGCGGGAGACCGAGCGGTCGGCCGCCTCAACTGGAATCGGTTTCGACGAGTCGGTGTGGAAGGCGCTCGGCGAAGCCGGCCTGCTGTCGTTGCCGGTCCCCGAGCGCCTCGGTGGTGCCGGTCTCGGCCCCCTGGAGGTCGGCCTGGTGCTCACCGAGGTCGGCAAGGCCGGGGTCGGCGTCCCGGCGCTGGCCACCCTCGCCTTCGGCGTCCTGCCCATCGCGCGGCACGGCGAGCACGACCAGCAGGAGCGGTTGCTCGCCGAGCCGGGCCGCGTGTTCAGCGCCGCGCTCAACGAGGTCTCGAACCCGCTGCCGGTGAAACCCGCTGCGGTGGTGCGGGTATCGCGCGTCACCGGGCGCAAGACCGGTGTGCTGCACGCCGACACCGCTCACCGGCTGCTCGTCTCGGCGAGCACCGAGCGCGGGCCCGCGATCGCGCTCGTCGACCCGCACGCCGACGGCGTCACGCTGCACTCCGCCAAGTCCTCGACCGGCACCGAATGGGTCGTCGACCTCGACGCGGTCGAATGCGAAATCCTCGGCGCGCCAGGAGAAGAGCTGCTCGACGACGTGCACGCCTGCGCGCTCGCGGGCATGTGCGCGCTCGGTGACGGAGCCGTGGCCGGGGCGCTGGAGCTCACCGCAGAGCACCTGCGCACCCGCCACCAGTTCGGCAAGCCGCTGGCGGCGTTCCAGGCGGTCGCGCAGCAGATCGCCGACGTCTACGTCGTCAACCGCACCCTGCACCTGGCCGCGCTGTCGGCGTCCTGGCGGCTGGGGACCGGGCGCGACGCGGGCGAAGACCTCGACGTCGCCGCGTTCTGGCTCACCGACCAGGCGCCGGGCGCGATGCACACCTGCCACCACCTGCACGGCGGGCTCGGGGTGGACATCACCTACCCGATGCACCGCTACTACTCGCAGGTCAAGGACCTCGCGCGGCTCGCGGGCGGCGCCGCGCACCGCGTCGACGTCCTCGCCCGACACGCCTGAGGAGAAGCCGTGTTCATCGAACTCACCGAGGAGCAGCGGGCGCTGCAGGCCGAGCTGCGCGAGTACTTCAGCAACCTCGTCACCCCCGAGGAGCGCGCAGCGCTGGCCGTCGACCGGCACGACCAGGCGCACCGCGCGGTCGTGCGCCGGATGGGTCGCGACGGCTGGCTCGGCGTGGGCTGGCCGCAGGAGTACGGCGGACGGGGTTTCGGCGACGTCGAGCAGTACATCTTCGCCAACGAGGCCGCCCGCGCCGACGTGCAGCTGCCGTCGGTGACGCTGCAGAC
Source organism: Saccharopolyspora mangrovi (assembly GCF_035320975.1). Taxonomy (NCBI): domain Bacteria; kingdom Bacillati; phylum Actinomycetota; class Actinomycetes; order Pseudonocardiales; family Pseudonocardiaceae; genus Saccharopolyspora; species Saccharopolyspora mangrovi. The sequence continues at coordinate 17,384 of NZ_JAWLNX010000020.1, forward strand.
CGTCGGGCCCACCCTGCAGGCCTACGGCACCGAGGAGCAGAAGTCCTTCTTCCTGCCCAAGATCCTCGCTGGGGACGTGCACTTCGCCATCGGCTACACCGAGCCCGAGGCGGGCACCGACCTGGCCTCGCTGCGCACCACCGCGGTGCGCGACGGCGATGAGTTCGTGGTCAACGGGCAGAAGATCTTCACCACCGGCGGGCACGACGCCGACCACATCTGGCTGGCCTGCCGCACCAACCCCGACGCGCCCAAGCACAAGGGCATCTCGATCCTCATCGTCGACACCAGCGACCCCGGCTACTCGTGGACGCCGATCATCACCGCCGACGGCTCGCACCACGTCAACGCCACCTACTTCAACGACGTGCGGGTCCCGGCGTCGATGCTGGTGGGGGAGCAGGACCGGGGTTGGAAGCTGATCACCACCCAGCTCAACCACGAGCGCGTCATGCTCGGCCCGTCCGGCCGCACCGGCGGGCTGCGCGAGCGCGTGCACGCGTGGGCGCGCTCGCACGGTCTGCTGGAACTCCCCGACGTGCGACGGGTTCTCGCGCGGGTGCGGGCCTTCGAGCGGGTCAACGAACTGCTCAACTGGCAGGTCGCGGCCTCGGCCTCGCTCGGTCCGGTGGAGGTCGCCGACGCCTCGGCGACCAAGGTGTTCTCGTCCGAGACCGTGCAGGTGCTGGGCCGCGAGCTGGAGGAGATCGTCGGACGCCACGGTGATCCCTCCGATGAGGACACCGCAGAACTGCTGCACTGGCTGGACGTCCAGGCCAAGCGCAACCTCGTGCTGACCTTCGGCGGCGGTGTCAGCGAAGTGCAGCGAGAGCTGATCGCCACCGCCGGGCTGGGACTGCCGCGGGTGCCGCGCTGAGGAATGGGAGTGACATGACCAGTACCGCCACCGAAGCCGACGAGATCCGGGCGGCGGCGAAGCGGATCGCCGAGGGCGGTGCCAGCGCACCGCGTTCCGCGCGCGACCCGGTGAACCTGCCTATGATCAACAACTGGGTCGAGGCGATGCGCGACGCCAACCCGGTCTACAACGACGCCGAGGCCGCCGCCGAATCCGTCCACGGTGGACTGGTCGCGCCCCCGGCGATGGCGCAGGTGTGGACGATGGGCGGGCTCCACCCGCAGCGCGACCCCGACGACCCGCTCTACGCGATGATGGGCGCGCTCGACGAGGCCGGTTACGTCTCGGTCGTGGCCACCAACTGCGACCAGACCTACCACCGCTACCTGCGGCACGGCGAGCACGTCACGGTCACCACCAAGCTCGACTCGGTGGTCGGGCCGAAGAAGACCGGTCTGGGTGAAGGCTGGTTCGTCACCACTCGCAACACCTGGTACGTCGGCGACGAACCCGTGGCCGAGATGATGTTCCGGGTCCTGAAGTTCAAGCCCGCCGACGCGAAACCCGCCGAACCGCAGCCGGAACCGGAGCCGCCGGCCGAGGTCATCCGGCCCGCGATCAACCGCGACACCGCCTACTTCTGGGAGGGCACGGCCGCCGGTGAGCTGCGCATCCAGCGCTGCGGCGGCTGCGGTCTGCTGCGGCACCCGCCGGGGCCGATGTGCCCGGAGTGCGGTGCCACCAAGCGCACGCACCTGGTCTCCGACGGGCTCGGCGAGGTCTGCAGCTACGTCGTGCACCACCGGCCCGCGATCCCGGGCAAGGAGCTGCCGCTGGTGATCGCGCTGGTCGAGCTCGACGAGGGCGTGCGCGTCCTCGGCGAGCTGCACGACGTCGATCCCGACGAGGTGACGATCGGGCAACGCGTCCAGGTCGCCTACCAGCGCGTCGACGACGAACTGACCTTGCCGTACTGGAAACCCGTGGAGACAGAATGATCCTGACGCGCACGCGCTCGGCGGGTGAGGTCGCCATCGGCGACGCGCTGCCCGAGGAGCGCATCGAGGCGACCCCGACCTTCATCGTCAGCACGGCCATCGCCACCCGCGACTTCCAGGACGTGCACCACGACCGCGACCTGGCCCAGGCCAAGGGGTCGGAGGACATCTTCCTCAACATCCTCGCCACGACCGGACTGGTGCAGCGCTACGTCACCGACTGGGCGGGCCCGGAGGCGCTGGTGCGCGGGGTGTCGATCAAGCTCGGCGTGCCCTGCTACGCGTACGACACGCTGACCATGCACGGTCAGGTGCTGGAACGCGGCGACGGCGTGTTCGTCGTCGAGGTGCTGGGCCGCAACCAGCTCGGCACCCACGTCACCGGCCGGGTGCGGCTGGAGCTGCCGGAGGTGGCCCGATGATCTCAGGCAAGACCGCCATCGCCGGCATCGGCGCGACCGAGTTCTCCAAGGACTCCGGGCGCAGCGAGCTCCAGCTGGCCGCCGAATGCGTGCGCACCGCGCTCGCCGACGCCGGGCTTTCGCCGTCCGATGTGGACGGTTTGGTCACCTTCACGATGGACACCAACACCGAGGTGGCGGTGGCCCGCGAGGTCGGCATCCCGAACCTGAGCTACTTCAGCCGCATCCACTACGGCGGAGGCGCGGCCTGCGCCACCGTGCAGCAGGCGGCGATGGCGGTGGCGACCGGGATGGCCGAGGTCGTGGTCTGCTACCGGGCGTTCAACGAGCGCTCCGGGCAGCGGTTCGGCCAGTTCAACGCCGGGCTGTCCGGGCAGGCGACCTCCACCGGGGTGGACAACAGCTGGTCCTACCCGATGGGGCTGGGCACGCCGGGCGCGCAGGTGGCCATGTTCGCCCGCCGCTACATGCACGAGTACGGCGCGACCAGCGAGGACTTCGGCCGGATCGCGGTCGCCGACCGCAAGCACGCGGCCACCAACCCGAACGCCTGGTTCTACCAGCGGCCGATCACGCTGGAGGACCACCAGAACTCGCGGTGGATCACCGAGCCGCTGCGGCTGCTGGACTGCTGCCAGGAGAGCGACGGCGGCGTGGCACTGGTGGTCACCAGCCTCGACCGCGCCCGCGACCTGGCCCACCCGCCCGCGGTGGTGGCCGCGGCGGCCCAGGGCAGCGGGCCGGACCAGTTCACCATGACCAGCTACTACCGCGACTCGTTGACCGGGCTGCCGGAGATGGGCCTGGTGGCGCGGCAGCTGTGGGAGCAGTCCGGGATCGGGCCGCAGGACGTGCAGGTGGGCGTCCTCTACGACCACTTCACGCCGTTGGTGCTGGTCCAGCTCGAGGAGCTGGGTTTCTGCGGCCGGGGCGAGGCCAAGGACTTCATCGCCGACGGCGCCATCGAGCACGGCGGGCGGTTGCCGCTGAACACCCACGGCGGGCAGTTGGGGGAGGCCTACATCCACGGGATGAACGGCATCGCCGAGGCGGTCCGCCAGATCCGGGGCACGGCGGTCAACCAGGTCGACGAGGTCGGCAACGTCCTGGTGACCGCGGGCACTGGCGTCCCCACCAGCGGACTGGTGCTCACAACCAACTGAAACATGTTATAGATTTTGCCGCTTCGGGCAGTATGATGTGACGCGTAACAGCACGTGAACCGGTTTTACCGCCAAAGGGAACCTGTTCCAGTACGGTGTCGTGGAGGTCGCATGCTCAGTGCCGAGACCCGGGAAGGCCTCGCCGCGCGGCTGCGGCAGGCCGAGCGCGAACGGGAGCCGATCCCGCCGCTGGTCGAGTCGCACCCCGACATCGACGTGGTCGACGCCTACGAGATCCAGCTGATCAACATCCGCCGCCGCGACGTCGCGGTCGCCGGGCACAAGGTCGGGCTGTCCTCGCCGGCGATGCAGCAGATGATGGGCGTCGACGAACCCGACTACGGGCACCTGCTCGCCGACATGCAGCTGGCCGAGGACGTCCCGATCGACGCACGCGCCTACTGCTACCCGCGCGTGGAGGTCGAGGTCGGGTTCCTGCTGGCCGAAGACATCCCGCCGGACTGCGACGAGCAGGGCGTGCTGGAGCGCACCGAGGCGCTGATCCCGTCCATCGAGCTCATCGACAGCCGCATCCGCGACTGGCGCATCGGCATCGCCGACACCATCGCCGACAACGCCTCCTCCGCCGGCTACGTGCTCGGCGCCGCTCGGGTGGCGCCCGGCGAGCTCGACGCGCGCGGCATCGACGCCGTGCTGCACCGCAACGGCGAGGTCGTCGCCGAGGGCCGCTCCGACGCGGTGCTCGGCAACCCCGCCACCGCCGTGGCCTGGCTGGCAGGCAAGGTCGCCGGGTTCGGGGTGCGGCTGCGCGCGGGCAACGTCGTACTGCCCGGTTCCTGCACCCGCGCCATCGACCTGCGGCCCGGAGATGCGTTCCGCGCCGAGTTCTCGGGTCTCGGCACCGTCGGTCTCACCGCGAAACCCTAGGGAGGGCGTCATGACCGCGAAGGCGGCCATCGTCGGGTCGGGCAACATCGGCACCGACCTGCTCTACAAGCTCAGCCGGGCCGAACACGTCGAACCGGCCTGGATGATCGGCATCGATCCCGACAGCGATGGCCTGCGCCGCGCGGCCGACATGGGGGTGACCGCCAGCGCCGACGGCGTGGACTGGTTGCTGGCCAACGAAACCCCGGACATCGTCTTCGAGGCGACTTCGGCCTACGTGCACAAGGCCAACGCGCCGCGCTACGCCGAGCGCGGCATCCGGGCCATCGACCTCACCCCGGCCGCCGTCGGTCCGTACGTGGTGCCGCCGGTCAACATCGGCGAGCACCTCGAGGCGCCGAACATCAACCTCATCACCTGCGGCGGGCAGGCCACCATCCCGATCGTGCACGCCGTCTCGCGGGTGGTCCCGGTCGCCTACGCCGAGATCGTCGCCTCGGTCGCCTCGGTGTCGGCCGGGCCCGGAACCCGGTCCAACATCGACGAGTTCACCCGCACGACGGCCAAGGGCATCGAGGTCATCGGCGGAGCCGAGCGCGGCAAGGCGATCATCGTGCTCAACCCCGCGGACCCGCCCATGATCATGCGGGACACCATCTTCTGCGCCATCCCGGCCGACGCCGACACCGACGCCATCGGTGAGTCGATCACCCGGATGGCTCGCGACATCGCCGAGTACGTCCCCGGCTACCGGCTGCTGTCCGAGCCGCAGTTCGACCCGCCCTCGGCCGTCACCGGCGGCCAGGCCCGCGTGGCGGTGTTCGTCGAGGTCGAGGGCGCAGGCGACTTCCTGCCGAAGTACTCCGGGAATCTCGACATCATGACCGCCGCCGCCGTGCGGGTCGGCGAAGAACTCGCCCGCACCGGGGCGCTGCAGAAGGAGGCCGCGCGGTGACCGGACTGCCCAAGACCTACAGCAACGAGCTGGACCTGCGCATCACCGACACCTCGCTGCGCGACGGCTCGCACCACAAGCGCCACCAGTTCACCGCCGACGAGGTGCGCGACATCGTCACCGCGCTCGACGGCGCCGGGGTGCCGGTGATCGAGGTGACCCACGGCGACGGGCTCGGCGGATCCTCGTTCAACTACGGGTTCTCGCGCACCCCCGAGCAGGAGCTGATCACCCTCGCGGCCGAGACCGCGCGCAACGCCAAGATCGCCGTGCTGATGCTGCCCGGGGTGGGCGTCACCGACGACATCGTGATCTCCCGCGACAACGGCGCCTCGGTGTGCCGGATCGCCACCCACTGCACCGAAGCCGACGTGTCGGTGCAGCACTTCGGGCTCGCGCGCGAGCAGGGCATGGAGACCGTCGGATTCCTGATGATGGCCCACTCCCAGCCACCGGAGGTGCTGGCCAAGCAGGCGCGGATCATGGTCGACGCCGGCTGCCAGTGCGTCTACGTCGTCGACTCCGCCGGCGCTCTGGTGCTGGAGCAGGTCGCCGAGCGGGTCCAGGCCATCGACGCCGAGATCGGCGGCGACGCGCAGATCGGCTTCCACGGGCACGAGAACCTCGGCGTCGCCGTGGCCAACTCGGTGGCCGCCGCGCGCGCCGGTGCCGTCCAGATCGACGGCAGCGCACGGCGTTTCGGCGCCGGGGCCGGCAACACGCCGGTGGAGGCGTTCGTCGGGGTGTGCGACAAGCTCGGTTTCCGCACCGGGGTGGACTTCTTCGCCATCGCCGACGCCGCGGAGGACGTGGTGCGCCCGGCGATGCCCGAGGAATGCCTGCTCGACCGCTCCGCGCTGATGATGGGCTACGCCGGGGTGTACTCCAGCTTCCTCAAGCACGCCGCCAACCAGGCCGAACGCTACGGCGTCAGCCAGGCGCAACTGCTGGTGCGGGCCGGTGAGCGCAAGCTCGTCGGCGGCCAGGAGGACCAGCTGATCGACATCGCGCTGGAACTGCAGCGCGAACAGGCCAAGTGACAAGGAGCGCTGCATGAGTGACAGCACTGAAGTTCTCGAGGCGGTGCGCAAACTGCTTCCAGCGCTGCGGGATCGCGCGCAGCAGGCCGAGGACGGCCGCAAGATCCCGGCGGTATCGATCGCCGAACTCCAGGACGCGGGTTTCTTCGCGCTGCTGCAGCCCGAGCGCTACGGCGGTTTCGAAGCCGACCCGGTGGAGTTCTACAGCGCGGTCAAGCTCATCGCCAGCGCCTGCGGATCGACCGGCTGGGTCGCCTCCATCCTGGGCGTGCACCCCTGGCACCTGGCGCTGTTCCCGCAGCAGGCGCAGGACGACGTCTGGGGCGAGGACCCGCACACCAGGATCTCCTCCTCGTACGCGCCGATGGGCAAGGCCACCGTCGTCGACGGCGGCTACCGGCTGTCCGGCAAGTGGAGCTTCTCGTCCGGCTGCGACCACGCCAGCTGGGTGTTCGTCGGCGGACCCGCGCTCGACGGCGACGGCAAGATGGTCGACTTCTGCACCTACCTGCTGCCGCTGGGCGACTACACCATCAACGACGTGTGGGACACCGTCGGCCTGCGCGGCACCGGCAGCAACGACATCGTGGTGGACGACGTGTTCATCCCGTCCCACCGGGCGCTGAGCTTCATGGCGATGTCGAAGACGCAGTGCCCCGGCCACGAGGTCAACACCGCGCCGCTGTACCGGCTGCCGTGGGGCACCGTGCACCCGTCGACGATCACCGCGCCGATCATCGGCATGGCGCAGGGCGCCTACGACGCCCACGTCGAGCACCAGGCCAAGCGGGTCCGCGCCGCCTACGCCGGAGAGCAGGCCAAGGACGACCCGTTCGCCAAGGTCCGCATCGCCGAGGCGGCCAGCGAGATCGACGCCGCGTGGCTGCAGCTGTCCACCAACATCGCCGAGGAACTGGCGCTGCTGCAGGCGGGCGAGGAGGTGCCGATGTCGCTGCGGTTGAAGGCGCGGCGCGACCAGGTGCGCGGCACCGCGCGGGCGATCTCCGCGGTGGACCGGCTCTTCGAGAACTCCGGCGGCCGGGCGCTGCAGGCGGGCACGCCGATCCAGCGGTTCTGGCGGGACGCGCACGCCGGCCGGGTGCACGCGGCCAACGACGCCGAGCGCGCCTACACGATGTTCGGCAGCGGGGAATTCGGTCTACCGGTGAAGGATTCGATGGTCTGATGGTGGAGATCAAGAGCCAGGACGCGACCCTGCCCTCCGGGCTGACGCTGCACTACCACGAGGCCGGGGTCGGCAACGAGTCCACTGTGGTCATGTTGCACGGCGGTGGTCCCGGGGCGTCGGCGTGGAGCAACTTCAGCCGCAACATCGCCGCGTTCGGCGAGGAGTTCCACGTCATCGCCGTGGACCAGCCAGGTTTCGGCAAGTCGTCGAAACCGACCGAGCACGGCCAGTACTTCACCCACAGCGCCGGTGCGTTGAAGGAGCTCTTCGACGTGCTGGGCGTGGGCGAGGCGCACCTGCTGGGCAACTCGCTCGGCGGCGGGACGGCGGTGCGCTTCGCGCTGGACTTCCCGGACCGCGCGGGCCGATTGGTGCTGATGGGCCCGGGCGGGCTGAGCCTCAACGTGTTCGCGCCGGACCCGACCGAAGGCGTGCAGAAGCTGGGCCAGTTCGGCGCTCCGCCCGGCCCGACCAAGGAGAAGCTCGAAGCGTTCCTGCGCACGATGGTCTACGACCAGTCGCTGATCACCGAGGAGCTGCTCGAGGAGCGCTTCGCCGCGGCGAGCGCGCCCGAGTCGCTGGCCGCGATGAAGGCGATGGGCAAGTCCTTCGCCCAGCCCGAGACCTACGAGGAGGGCCTGCTGTGGCGGGAGGCCTACAAGCTGCGGCAGCGGGTGCTGCTGATCTGGGGCCGGGAGGACCGGGTCAACCCGCTGGACGGTGCTCTGGTGGCGCTCAAGCTCATCCCGCGCGCGCAGCTGCACGTGTTCGGCCGCTGCGGGCACTGGGCGCAGTTGGAGAAGTTCGAGGAGTTCAACGCTTTGACGCGGGATTTCCTGCTCAACTAGCCGGTGAAGGGAGGTAGTCCGATGGGGATTCGCTCGCTCGGGTATCTGCGCATCGAGGCCACCGACATCGAGGCGTGGCGGACCTACGGCCTGAAGGTCCTCGGCATGGTCGAGGGCAGCGGTGGTGATCCGGACGCGTTGTACCTGCGCATGGACGACTTCCCGGCGCGGCTGGTGGTCGTGCCCGGTTCGCAGGACCGGCTGCTGCACGCCGGCTGGGAGGCCGAGCACGCGGCGGGCCTGCAGGAGGTGCGGGACTCGTTGAGCGCCAACGGGATTCCGTTCAAGGAGGGCACCAAGGAGGAGCTGGCCGACCGCCGGGTGATGGAGCTGATCCGCTTCAGCGACCCGTCGGGCAACGAGCTGGAGGTCTTCCACGGCGCGGCGCTGCAGCACCGCCGCGTGGTCAGCCCCTACGGGCACACGTTCGTCACCGGCGAGCAGGGCCTGGGGCACGTGGTGCTGTCCACCCACGACGACGAGGCGGCGCTGCGGTTCTACCGCGACGTGCTCGGGTTCAAGCTGCGCGACTCGATGCGGATGCCGCCCGAGCTGGTCGGGCGCCCCTCCGACGGCGAACCGGCGTGGCTGCGGTTCTTCGGCTGCAACCCCCGGCACCACAGCCTGGCGTTCCTGCCGATGCCCACGCCCAGCGGCATCGTGCACCTGATGGTGGAGGTCGCCGACGTCGACGACGTCGGGCTCACCCTCGACCGCGCCTACCGGCGCCAGGTTCCGATGTCGGCGACGCTGGGACGGCACGTCAACGACCTGATGCTGTCGTTCTACATGAAGACCCCCGGCGGGTTCGACGTCGAGTTCGGCTGCGAGGGACGGCAGGTCGACGACGGTGACTGGATCGCGCGGGAGAGCACGGCGGTGAGCCTGTGGGGTCACGACTTCTCGGTCGGCAACCGGCCGCCCGGGCAGTGATGGGAGGGGCGATGGACGTGGTGGTCCCGGAGGTCGACGGCGCCGCGTTCCGGCGCACGCTCGGGCACTTCTGCACCGGCGTCACGGTCGTGACCGCCGCCTGCGACGGCGAGCCGGTGGGCTTCGCCTGCCAGTCGTTCTCGGCGCTGTCGCTGGACCCGCCACTGGTGCTGTTCTGCCCCGGTAAGACCTCCCGCACGTGGCCGCTCATCGAGCGCGCGGGCCACTTCTGCGTCAACGTGCTCGCGGCCGGGCAGCGAGACGTGTCAACGGTATTCGGCCGCAGGGGCGAGGACAAGTTCGCCAGCCTGGACTGGACCCCGGCCCCTTCCGGCGCCCCGGTCCTCGACGGCACCCTCACGTGGCTGGACTGCGCGGTCGAGTCCGTTCTCGACGGCGGCGACCACCACATCGTCCTCGGCCGAGTCCGCACCCTGGGCGAGACCGCGGACGAAGACCCGCTCCTCTTCTACAAGGGCGCCTACACGGGAATCACCCACCCCACGACACCCGCCCGCTGCTGGCCCGAGGACTTCCTCACCGGAACCCCGGAAGACTGGCTCTGACCGGCCACCCCTGCACACGGCCGGGTGAGGAATCCCAATTTCGCGCGAAATTCGAGTCCAGAACTTCGGACTCGAATTTCGCGCGAAATTGCGTTGGTCCCCCTGCGGTCGGGTGTGTTGTGCCTGGTGGCGGCATGAGGAGCGGGCAGTGGTGGACGTTCCGATTCTTGCGTGTTGGGCGTGGGGTGCGCGTCGGCGCGGGTGAAGGGCCCGCGTCGGCGCGCACCGCGGCGACGTCAGAGTCGCTCGATGATGGTGCCGGTGGAGAGGGCGCCGCCCGCGCACATGGTGACCAGGGCCGTCGTGCCGTCCCGGCGTTCGAGCTCGTGCAGGGCGGAGGTGAGCAGGCGGGCGCCGGTGCTCCCGACCGGGTGTCCGAGGGCGATGGCGCCGCCGTTGACGTTGACCCGGTCCATGTCGGGGCCGTGCACGTCGGCCCAGGACAGCACGACCGACGCGAAGGCCTCGTTGACCTCGAAGACGTCGATGTCGCCGATCTTCATGCCGCTGCGGGCCAGCACCCGCTCGGTGGCCTGCACCGGCCCGTCGAGGTGGTAGTAGGGCTCAGCGCCCACCAGGCACTGCGAGACGATCCGGGCGCGCGGCCGCAGTCCCAGCGCCGTGGCGCGGTCGGAGTCCATCAGCAGCAGCGCGGCGGCGCCGTCGGAGATCTGCGAGGAGCTGCCCGCGGTGTGCAGCCCGTCGTCGAGGACCGGTTTGAGCCCGCCCAGCGCCTCCAAGCTGGTCTCGCGCAGGCCCTGGTCGCGGGTCACCTCGTCGTCGCCGACGCGGACCGGCACGATCTCCCGGTCGAAGCGCCCCTCCTTCCACGCCAGCTGCGCGCGCTCCTGCGAGCGCACCCCGAAGCGGTCCAGGTCCTCGCGGGTGAAGCCGCGACGAGCGGCGATGCGGTCGGCGGCCAGGAACTGGTTGGGCAGGTCGATGTCCCACGAGCCGGGCTTGGGCCGCCCCACCTCGGTGCCGATGTTGCTGCCCAGCGGCACCCGCGTCATCGCCTCCACGCCGCAGGAGATGCCGACCTCGATGGCGCCGGTGGCGATGAGCCCGGCGACGAGGTGGGTGGCCTGCTGCGCCGATCCGCACTGGGCGTCGATGGAGGTGCAGCCGGTCTCCTGGGGGAGGCCGGAGTGCAGCCACGCGGTGCGGGTGACGTTGCCGGCCTGCTCGCCGGCCTGGGTGACGCAGCCGCCGATGACCTGTTCCACCGCGGCCGGCTCGACACCGGCTCGTTCCAGCAGGCCGCGCTGGGCGGCGCCGAGGACCTCCGCGGCGTGCAGCCCGGACAGCCAGCCCTTGCGCTTGCCGATCGGCGTGCGCACCGCCTCCACGATCACCGGAGTGCCCACCTGAATCTCCTCTCACCGCGATCGCCGTCCAGACGAATCTAGAACATGTTATCCCTCGATGTCATGCCCCGAGCCGCGGACAAACGATCTTTCCCTTTGCTTGCACGATTCATGTGTAGTTAAAGGGGTTTACCGAGCTCGCATCTTGTGGTTCGCTTCACATAGAACTCGTTTCAGTTCGTGCAGCGCAGGAGGTAGCCGTGGTAGCACCGAGCCTTCCGGAAGGCTTCGACTTCACCGACCCCGACCTCTACTCCGAGCGGGTGCCGCTGGAGGAATTCGCGGAGCTTCGGCGCACCGCGCCCATCTGGTGGAACAAGCAGCCTTTCCGCAAGTCGGGGTTCGACGACGAGGGGTACTGGGTCGTCACCCGGCACGAGGACGTCAAGGAGATCTCCCGCCGCACCGACGTGTTCTCCACCTACGAGAACACCGCGATCATCCGGTTCAACGAGGACATGACCCGGGACCAGATCGAGATGCAGCGGTTCGTCATGCTCAACATCGATCCGCCGGAGCACACCAAGGTCCGCCGCCTGGTGGCCCGCGGGTTCACGCCGCGCGCGGTCAACAGCCTCAAGGAGGTGCTGCACCAGCGGGCGGAGGCGATCGCGACCGGCGCGCTGGAGTCCGGCACCGGCGACTTCGTCACCGACATCGCCTGCGAACTGCCGCTGCAGGCCATCGCGGAACTGCTGGGCGTGCCGCAGGACCACCGCAAGGACATCTTCGACTGGTCCAACCAGATGGTCGCCTACGACGACCCCGAGTACGACATCGACCCGGAGACCGCGGCCGCGGAGATGCTCGGCTACTTCATGGGCGTGGCCGACCAGAAGCGCAAGTGCCCGATGGACGACATCGTCACCAAGCTCGTCGAGGCCGACGTCGACGGCAGCGCGCTCAGCGACGACGAGTTCGGCTTCTTCACCATCCTGCTGGCGGTGGCGGGCAACGAGACCACCCGCAACGCGATCAGCCACGGCATGCACGCCTTCATGCAGAACCCCGACCAGTGGGAGCTGTACAAGCGCGAGCGCCCGGAGACCACGGCCGATGAGATCGTCCGCTGGGCGACCCCGGTGGTGTCCTTCCAGCGCACCGCGATGGCCGACACCGAGCTGTCCGGCGTGCAGATCAAGAAGGGCGAGCGGGTCGGGATGTTCTACAGCTCGGCCAACTTCGACCGCGAGGTCTTCGACCAGCCCGAGCGCTTCGACATCACCCGCGACCCGAACCCGCACGTCGGCTTCGGCGGCACGGGCGCGCACTACTGCCTCGGCGCGAGCCTGGCGCGGCTGGAGATCGACCTGATCTTCAACGCCATCGCCGACCACATGCCCGACATCCGCCAGCTCGAAGAGCCGCGCCGGCTGCGCTCCGGCTGGCTCAACGGCATCAAGGAGTACCGGGTCCAGTACCGCTGACCCCGACGGGCCGGCCCCGGACCGAGCTCCGGGGCCTCGCCGCCCCACCTCGCCGCCGGTCGGTGGGGGAGGGATGGTCGGGTGGCGGGTGCCGGGGTGGTGGGATTCCGCGGGGATGTCGTGGGCCTCGGCACTTGGCGTGAGGAGGCTGGTGAAGCGTGTGCCGACGGTTGTTCTCGGAGATGCGCCGTCACGTGCGAGGTCAGCGCAGCGTGGCGACCGCCCGGTCGAACTCCCAGAAGGCCCGCAGCGCCTTGACGCGGCCTTCGTCGTCGACCCGGTAGGAGAAGACGCCTTCGGCGTCCATCGTCGAACCGTCGGGCAGGTGCGTGGTGATCGTGCCGATGTTGGCGACCTCGTTGCCGCAGGCGAAGGAGTCGTCGATGAAGAACTCGATGCGCTCGGCCTGCGCGATCGCGGTCTCCCAGAACGCCGAGATCGCCTCCCAGCCGTGATGCCCCTTCCCCTCGGGGTCGAACGCCGAGGGCCCCACCGGGTCCTCCACCACGGCGTCGGCCGCGAACAGCGACAGCCACTCCTCCTTCGCCCCCCGCGACACCGCGTCCATCGACGCCAGGGCGGCGTCGCGGGCGGGATGCGACTCGCGAGTGGCCTTCCAGTGCACTCCGCTCATCTCCGGCCTCCTCAGACCTGCTCGATGACGTCGGCGGCGAACTTGCGGATCGAGTCCAGCTTGGCCTGCAGCGGCGCGTCGAAGCCGTGGCCGTCGAAGATCCACGGCACCACGATCGCGTCGGTGACGCCGACCTCGGCCTGCTCGCGGTAGCCGTCGACGCCGAACCGGTCGATGCACACCGCCTGGATCTCGAACGGCACGTCGGCCCGGTCGTAGGAGGCGCGCAGTTCGCCGAGCTTGTCGATGGTCTCCCGCAGCTCGGACAGCTTCATCATCGCCGACGCCCAGCCATCGCCCACCCGCGCCGCGCGCTTGAGCGCCGGTTCGGTGTGCCCGCCCACGTAGAACGGCATCGGTTCGGCGGGAGCGGGGGAGATCTGCAGCTTGTCGAAGTCGAAGAACTTCCCGTGGTACTCGACCATCCCGCCGCCCAGGATCAGCCGGATGATCTCGATCATCTCGTCGACCCGCGCCCCGCGCTTGGCGTACGGCGCCCCGCACCACTCGAACTCCTCCGGCGCCCAGCCCAGGCCGAGCCCGAGTCCGAAGCGGTCGCCGGTCATCGACGCCACCGAGGCCAGCTGCCGGGCCAGCAGCACGGGATTGCGCGGACCGAGCTTGAGAACCGAGGTGTAGAACCGCAGCCGGGTGGTCACCGCGCCCATCGCGGCCGCGGCGATCAGCGGGTCCACCCACGGCGTCTCGGCGTTCCACATCCGCGAACCGTCGGGCGTGTAGGGGTATTCGGCGGAGACCTGCTCGGAGTAGAACAGCGAGTCCGGCAGCGCGACCGAGGTGTACCCGCACTCCTCGGCGGTGCGGGCGAGCTCGGTCAGCTGGTCCAGCGGCGTCATCGCCACCGACATCGTGAACTTCATCTAGGCTCCCGGTTTGTTCGATCCGACGACCCACATCGAGAAGTACTGCGAGCCACCGCCGTAGGCGTGACCGAGCGCCACCCGGGCGTCCTCGACCTGGTTCTCCCCGGAGTCACCGGTGACCTGCCGCGCCGCCTCGGCGAAGCGCAGCAGCCCGGAGGCGCCGATCGGGTTCGACGACAGCACACCGCCGGAGGGGTTGACCGGGAGCCGGCCACCGATGGCGGTCTCGCCCGCTTCGGTGAGCTTCCAGCCCTCGCCCTCGGCCGCGAAACCGAGGTTCTCCAGCCACATCGGCTCGAACCAGGAGAACGGCACGTAGATCTCCGCGGCATCCACTTCGGACAGCGGATCGGTGATCCCGGCCTGCTTCCACAGCGCGGCCGCCGCGTCGCGCCCCGCCTGCGGGTTGACCTGGTCGCGCCCGGCGAAGGTGGTCGGCTCGGTGCGCATCGCGGTGGCGTGGATCCAGGCCGCCTTGCGGCCGTTGGCGCTGGCCTCGTCGCCGATGACCACCGCGCACGCGCCGTCGGAGGACGGGCAGGTCTCGTCGTAGCGGATCGGGTCCCACAACATCTGCGAGGACATCACCGAATCTACCGTGATGTCGGATTGCTTCAAGTGCGCGTAGGGGTTCCGGGCGCCGTTGCGCCGGTCCTTGGCCGCCACCATCGCCCCGGTGTGGGTCGGCGCCCCGCAGCGGCGGATGTAGGAGCGCACGTGCGGCGCGAAGTAACCGCCCGCCCCGGCGCCGACCGGCATGTTGAACGGCGGGACGATCGACAGCGCCCACATCGCGTTGGACTCGGACTGCTTCTCGAAGGCCACCGCCAGCACCCGCTTGTGCACGCCGCCCTGCACCAGGCTCGCGGCGACGTTGCCGGTGGAACCGCCCACCGAACCGGCGGTGTGCACCCGCAGCAGCGGTTTCCCGGTCGCGCCGAGCGCGTCGGCCAGGTGCAGCTCGGGCATCATCACGCCCTCGAACAGGTCGGGGGCCTTGCCGATCACCACCGCGTCGATGTCCGGCCAGTCGACCCCGGCGTCGGCCATCGCGCGATCGATCGCCTCGCGGCACAGCCCGGCCATCGAGACGTCCAGCCGCTTGCTGGTGTGGTGGGTCTGACCGGTCCCCAGCACGGCCGCCAACTGCTTGCCCATCAGGCCCGTCCCTCCATCACGCACACCAGGTTCTGCTGCAGCGCGGGGCCGCTGGTCGCGTGCGCAAGCACCTTGCCCGCGCGTCCCTCGAAGATCTGCGTGGCCGCCTCGCCGATGCGCGAGAGCCCGGCCGCGAACATCGGGTTGCCGCACAGCGTCCCGCCCGAGGGGTTCACCGCCACCGATTCGCCCAGTCCAAGCGCCCGGCGCACCACGATCTCCTGGTGGGTGAACGGTGCGTGCAGCTCGGCGATCTCGACGCCACCGGTGCCGAGCGCCTCGCCCGCGGCCTCGGTGGATTCCGAACGCCGCAGGTCGCGGGCCCCGAGGCTGCCGGACTCGATGCGGTGCTGGATGCCGCCGATGTAGGCGGGCCGCTCGCGGATCTCGCGGGCCCGCTCGGCGGAGGCCAGCACGACCACCGAGGCCCCGTCGGTGATCGGCGCGCAGTCGTGCGCGCGCAGCGGATCGGCGAGGTAGGGCTCGGCCAGCAGCTCCTGCGCGTCGAACGCGCCGGAGATCTGCGCGCTGGGATTTCCCTTGGCGGAGGCGCGGTTGCGGACCGCGACCTCGGCCATGTCGGCCTCGGTGTAGTCCCCGGCGTCCAGGCCCATCCGGGCCTGCAGACCGGCGATGCTCACCGAGTCCGGCCACAGCGGTGCCACCGAGTACGGGTCGAGCTGCATCGCCAGCGTGCGGCGCAGGTCGCCGGCCGAGGACTTGCCGAAGCCGTAGACCAGCGCGGTGTCGACCTCACCGGTCTGGATCTTCACCCAGGCCTCGAACAGCGCCCAGGCGGCGTCCATCTCCACGTGCGACTCGTTGATCGGCGGGAACGCGCCGATCGCGTCGACCGCGGCGATGAACGAGAAGGCGCGCCCGGCCAGGTAGTCCGACGATCCCGAGCACCAGAAGCCGATGTCGGTCTTGGACAACCCGGTCTGGGCGAAGACCTCCTGGAAGATCGGGACGAGCATCTCGACACCGTTCGTGGTGCCGTTGGTGGCGCGCACGTTCGGTGCCTGTGCGAAGCCGACGACGGCGACGTCAGTCATTCCAGCTCCTTCACAGGTGGTGGGCGTAGGTTTCGAACGGCGCGTCCGGTTCCCCGGTCGGTTCGAAGTGGTCGATGTTCTCCAGCGTGTGGCGCCACTCCTCGCGCGGTTTCCACGACGCCTTGACCCGCATGCCCATCCGCACCTGATCGGCTTCGCAGCCCAGCACCAGGTGCAGGAACGCGATGTCGGCGCCGTCGAGCAGGATGTAGGCGCCGACGTACGGGGGCTTGATGCGCTGGCCCAGGAACGGCACGTTGACGATGCAGAAGGTGGTCACGATCCCGGTGTCGGGCAGTTCCACCTCCTCCACCGTGGGCACGCCGTCGGTGGGGCAGGCGCCGCGCGGCGGGATGTAGACCTTCGAGCAGGCGGGGCAGCGCTGGCCCAGCAGCCGTCCCTCGATGAGCCCTTCGAGGTAGCGGCTCTCCTCGGGCGAGGCCGAGTGGGTGTACTCCAGGTGCACCGGGGTGGTCAGCATCGTCACCGGATCCCCGGTGGTCGCAGCAGCCGTCGGCGCAGCGCCGGAGGGGGCGCCGGCGGGTTCGAAGCAGGCGATGTCGCGAATCCCGTTGCCGCGCTCGGCGGCCCAGCGGACCTGCACGCGCATCCCGGTGGAGATGGCCTCCGGGCCGGGCACGTCCACGGCGTTCAGCATCGGGGTGTCGGCGCCGTCGAGACGCACCAGCGCCCAGGCGAACGGCCGGTCGAGCGGCTGGCCGGCCAGCGGATTCGGCATCCAGGTCCAGCTCACCACCGTGCCCTGGGTCCCGACCTCGACGAAGTCGTCCAGCGGTGCGGCGGTGTCCGGGTCGTATTCGACGGGTGGCACGTGCACCCGGCCGTCGCTGCCGCGCACGCCGACGATGCCGCCGTCGCGCAGCGCGGTGGCGAATCGGCTGTGCGCGGTCCCGAGCGAGCGGGTGTAGTCGAAGCCGATGTTGAGCGGGGCGCTGAGCGGTTCGGAGATCCCAGTCACAAGCAGAAGTGAAACATGTTCTCGCCATCCCGGCAATATCCGGTGCAGTATGGGCGGAGTCCGCGTGCGGTCGGGAAAGGGAGGTCCACAAGTGAAAGCAGGACTGCAGCTGGGGTACTGGGGCGCAGCCCCTCCGCAGAACGCTCAAGAACTCGTTCTCGAGGCCGACCGGGTCGGATTCGACGCCGTCTTCGCCG
The DNA here is from genome assembly GCF_035320975.1 of Saccharopolyspora mangrovi. Lineage (NCBI taxonomy): Bacteria > Bacillati > Actinomycetota > Actinomycetes > Pseudonocardiales > Pseudonocardiaceae > Saccharopolyspora > Saccharopolyspora mangrovi. The sequence goes on from NZ_JAWLNX010000020.1 coordinate 34,907, forward strand.
CCGAGTCGTGGGGCTCGGACGCCTTCACGCCGCTGGCGTGGTGGGGCTCGGACACGCGGAACGTGCGGCTGGGAACGTCCGTCGCGCAGATGTCGGCGCGCTCGCCGGCCTCCTGCGCGATGCACGCGCTGACCCTCGACCACCTCTCCGGCGGCCGGGCCGTCCTGGGGCTGGGCGTGTCCGGACCGCAGGTGGTGGAGGGCTGGTACGGCCAGCCGTTCGCCAAGCCGCTGGCCCGGACCAGGGAGTACGTCTCGATCGTGCGGCAGGTGCTGGCGCGCGAGGCGCCGATCCGCAACGACGGCGTGCACCACCGGCTGCCCTACGACGGACCCGGCTCGCTGGGCCTCGGCAAGCCGCTGAAGCCGATCACCCACCCGCTGCGCGCGGACCTGCCGATCTGGCTGGGCGCGGAGGGGCCGAAGAACGTCGCGCAGACCGCCGAGATCGCCGACGGCTGGATCGCGGTCTACTACTCGCCGCGGGTCGGCGGGATGTACGAGGAGTGGCTGGCCGAGGGATTCGCCCGCGAGGGCGCGCGCCGCACCCGCGAGGAGTTCGAGGTGGCCGCGACCTGCCAGGTCGTGGTCACCGACGACCCCGAGGCCGAGCGGGCGAAGCTCAAGCCCTCGGTGGCGCTCTACATCGGCGGCATGGGCGCGCCGGGGATGAACTTCCACGCCGAGCTTTTCCGCCGGATGGGCTACGACGAGGCGGTGTCGGACATCGAGCGGCTCTTCGCCGCGGGCCGTCGCGAGGAGGCCGTGGCGGCGGTGCCGGACGAGGCCGTCGACGACGTGGCCATCATCGGCGATCGCGAGCACGTGCGGGAGCGGATCGCGTTGTGGGAGAAGGCGGGTGTGGACGTGCTGCTGGTGGGCTGCCGCGACGTCGAGCACGTCCGGGCGGTCGCCGACGTCATCGGACCGGATCACAGCGCCGATCGCTGACCGGATTGCGCCGGTAATCAGGGTTCGGATTACGGCGGTGATCGGGGTCCTGATTACGGCGGTGATCGGGGTTCGGAGTGCCGGTGCGATCTGGGGTCAGTGCTGGAATTTGTTCTTGATTTGTGGGTTCTGTGGGGCGAAGTCGCCGTGATCGGTTCGGTCTGCGACCTTGCTCCACAACTGCAACACGTTCTAGGTTTGTTCGGCTGGGGAAAGCTCTCGCCGTCGACAGGAGTCCGCCGTGGCCGACATAGGACTGTGGAACATCGCCGACCAGCAGCCGGACCGCACGGCCGTTGTCACGCCGGACGGCGGTTCGGTGACCTACGCCGAACTCGCCGCCGCCGCCAACCGGTACGGCCGCGGTCTGCAGAGCATGGGGCTGGAGCCGGGCGACAGCATCGTGCTGATGCTGCCCAACGGCGCCGACCTGCTCGCCGCCTACTTCGCGGCGATCCAGACCGGCCTGTACGTGGTGACCGTGAACTGGCACCTGGTCGGTGCCGAGGTCGCCTACATCGTCGAGGACAGCGGGGCCAAGGCGTTCATCGCGCACGAGCGCTTCGCCGAGGCCGCCTCCGACGCCGCCGCGCGCAGCGGCCTGCCCGGGGGAGCGCGCTTCGCCGTCGGCGACGTCCCGGGGTTCCAGCCGCTGGCCAACCTCGGCGCCGACGAACCCGCCAAGCGGCCCGACGTGCGCACCACGGGCTCGCCGATGCTCTACACCTCCGGCACCACCGGCCGTCCCAAGGGCGTGCGTCGGCCGCTGACCGGCGCTGACCCGGACGACGTGCCGGCCGCCAACGCGTGGTTCTTCGGGGTGTTCGGGCTCAAGCCCTTCGACGACCACGTGCACCTGTGCGGGTCGCCGCTGTACCACACGGCGGTGCTGAACTTCGTCAGCATCTCCATCCAGTTCGGGCACACCGCGGTGCTGATGGACCGCTGGGGCGCCGAGGAGATGCTGCGGCTGATCGAGCAGCACCGCGTCACCCACAGCCACATGGTTCCCACCCAGTTCCACCGGTTGCTGGCGCTGCCCGAGGAGACCCGCGAGCGCTACGACGTCTCCTCGCTGCGCACCATGATCCACGGCGCCGCGCCGTGCCCGCAGGAGGTCAAGCGCGCGATGCTGGACTGGTGGGGCCCGGTGGTCGTGGAGTACTACGCGGCGACCGAGGGTGGCGGCACGACGATCATGGCCGACGAGTGGCTGCGCAAGCCCGGTTCGGTGGGCAAGCCGTGGCCGGGCTCGGTGGTGCGGGTGCTCGGCGACGACGGCGGGGAGCTGCCCGCCGGTGAGATCGGCACCGTCTACATGCAGATGGGCGCCTCGACCTTCGAGTACCACAACGACCAGAAGAAGACCCGGGAAGCGCGGGTGGGCGACCTGTTCACCCTGGGCGATGTCGGCTACCTCGACTCCGACGGCTACCTCTACCTGTGCGACCGGCGCAACGACATGATCATCTCCGGTGGGGTGAACATCTACCCGGCCGAGATCGAGAACGCGCTGTCGGTGCACGGCAAGGTCGCCGACGTGGCCGTGTTCGGGGTGCCGCACGACGACTGGGGCGAGGAGGTCAAGGCCGTCGTCCAGCCCGCTGCGGGCGTCGTGCCGGGTGACGAGCTCACCGAGGAGCTGCTGGCCTACGCGCGCGAGCGGCTGGCCAAGTTCAAGGTGCCGCGCAGCATCGACTACGTCGATGAGCTGCCGCGCGACCCCAACGGCAAGCTCTACAAGCGCAAGCTGCGCGATCCGTACTGGGAGGGTCGGGAAAAGGCCATCTGAGCTGCGGTGATCCGCGCGCGACCGCGTGCGGCGGCGGAACGTCCCCGCCGCACGCGGTTTCGTGCTGCCCATCGGAAGTCGTGATGCCGGATCGCCCGTTTCGCGGTAGCACTTCCCAACCCTTGTCTTCCGCGATAACACGTTCTACTTTTTTCGAGTGGCACTCAACATCGCAGATCTCTTCGAGCACGCAGTCGACCTGGTCCCTGAGCGCGTCGCAGTGGTCTGCGGCGAGCGCCAGGTGACGTTCTCGGAACTGGAGGAGCGGTCCAACCGGCTGGCGCACCACCTCGCCGCCCGCGGAGTCGGACCGGGCGCGCACATCGGTGTGTACTCCAGGAACTCCATCGAGGCGCTGGAGGCGATGCTCGCGGCGTACAAGCTGCGGGCCGTCGCGATCAACGTGAACTACCGGTACGTGCCGGCTGAGTTGCAGTACATCTTCTCCAACGCGGACATGGTGGCGCTGGTCCACGAGCGGCGCTACAGCGACCACGTCGCCGAGGTGCTGCCGCACGTTCCGGCGCTGAATCATGTTCTAGTGATCGAGGACGGATCGGACGCCGACCACGAGCGCTACGGCGGCGTGGAATACGAATCCGCCCTCGCCGCCCAGCGCGGTGACCGCGACTTCGCCGAGCGCAGCGCCGACGACCTCTACCTGCTCTACACCGGCGGCACCACCGGCATGCCCAAGGGCGTCATGTGGCGGCAGGAGGACGTGTGGCGCGTCCTCGGCGGCGGCATCGACTTCATGACCGGCGAGTACGTCAAGGACGAGTGGGAGCTGGCGCGCACCGGCGCCGAGAACGGCGGGCTGGTGCGCCTACCGGCCGCCCCGTTCATCCACGGCGCGGCGCAGTGGGCCACCTTCGGCAACCTCTTCGCCTGCGCCACCACGGTTTTCGTGCCCGAGTTCGACCCGCACGAGGTGTGGCGGGCCGTCGAGCGCAACAAGGTCAACGTGCTGGCGATCGTCGGTGACGCGATGGCGCGGCCGATGATCGAGGCCTTGCACGAGGGCGGTTACGACGCGTCCTCGGTGGTGGCGATCTCCTCGACGGCCGCTCTGTTCTCGACCTCGGTCAAGCACCAGTACCTCGACGCGCTGCCCAACGTCGTGATCACCGACGCGATCGGGTCGTCGGAAACCGGGTTCGGGGGCATCGGCATCGTCACCAAGGACGGCGTGCAGACCGAAGGCCCGCGGGTCACGGCCGACCGCAAGCTCATCGTCATCGACGACGACAACAAGCCGCTGGAACCGGGTTCCGGTCAGATCGGCTGGCTGGCCAAGTCCGGGCACGTGCCGCTGGGCTACTACAAGGACCCGGAGAAGTCCGCATCGGTGTTCGTCGAGGTCGACGGCACCCGCTACGTCGTGCCCGGCGACTACGCGCGGCTGGAGGCCGACGGCACGGTCACGCTGCTCGGGCGCGGCAACATGTCGATCAACACCGGCGGCGAGAAGGTCTTCCCCGAGGAGGTCGAGAGCGCGCTGAAGTCGCACCCGGACGTCTTCGACGTGCTGGTGGTCGGCGTGCCCGACGAGCGCATGGGACAGCGGGTCGCCGCGCTCGTCCAGCCGCGCGACGGGGCCTCGCCGAGCCTCGCGGAGCTCGACGCCCACGCGCGCAAGGTGATCGCCGGTTACAAGGTCCCGCGCAGCCTGTGGATCGTCGAGCAGATCACCCGATCACCCAGCGGGAAACCCGACTACCCGTGGGCGCGCAAGCACACCGAGACCCACGAACCTTCCGAAGTCAACGACCCCACGCGGAAATCCGCCGCGCGCTGACCGCCCCCCGCGGTGGTGTGCGCGAGCGGGGTGCCGCAACCCGCACCGCTACGCAGAACGAGCAATGGCACGGTCTTTGAGAGGAAAGAGATGCGAACTCCGCTTTGCGACACGCTCGGGATCGAGCACCCGATCGTCGCCTTCACGCCGTCCGAGCACGTCGCCGCGGCGGTGAGCAAGGCCGGAGGGCTCGGCGTGCTGGGGTGCGTGCGGTTCAACGACCCCGACGAGCTCGACCGCGTGCTGGACTGGATGGACGCCAACACCGGCGGCAAGCCCTACGGCGTGGACGTCGTGATGCCGGCCAAGATCCCCACCGAGGGCACGCAGGTCGACCTGGACTCGCTGATCCCGGCCGAGCACCGCGAGTTCGTCAAGCGGACCCTCGACGAGCTCGGCGTCCCCGAGCTGCCCGAGGACGAGCAGGAGCGCGGCGGGGTGCTGGGCTGGCTGCACTCGGTGGCCCGCTCGCACGTCGACGTGGCGCTGCGGCACCCGATCTCGCTGATCGCCAACGCGCTGGGCTCTCCACCGGTGGACATCATCGAGCAGGCCCACTCGCACGACGTGCTGGTGGCAGCTCTGGCGGGCAAGGCCGAGCACGCGAAGCGGCACGTCGACAACGGCGTGGACATCGTCGTCGCCCAGGGGCACGAGGCCGGCGGGCACACCGGTGAGATCGCCACGATGGTGCTGGTGCCGGAGATCGTCGACGCGATCGGTTCCCGCGCACCGGTTCTCGCGGCGGGCGGCATCGGCACCGGGCGCCAGATCGCCGCCGCGCTCGCGCTGGGCGCCTCGGGCGCGTGGATGGGCTCGTACTGGCTCACCACGGCCGAGTACGGCATGACGATGGGCGACTCGGTGACCCAGGAGGCGCTGCTGGCAGCGGACTCCAGCGACACCGTCCGCTCCCGCATCTACACCGGCAAGCCGGCGCGGCTGCTCAAGACCAAGTGGACGGAGGCCTGGGCGGTTCCGGACGCCCCGCAGCCGCTGCCGATGCCGCTGCAGAACATCCTCGTCTCCGAGGCCCACCAGCGCATGATGCGGGCCCACGACCCGCGAGCGGTGTCGATGCCGGTGGGGCAGATCGTGGGCCGGATGAACGAGATCCGCCCGGTCGCGGAGGTCTTCAACGACCTGCTCCGCGAAGTCGAGGAAACCTTCACCCGCCTCGACAAGCTCCGCTGACCCGAACCGAAAACCCCTCTCGGGCCCGACACCGGGCCCGAGAGGGGTTTTCGCGTGGTCGAGGTCAGGCCTCGGCCGCGGATTTCTCGGCTTGGGCCTTGGCCCAGCGGTAGTCGGCCTTGCCGCTGGGGGAGCGTTGGATCTGGGGAACGCGGACGATGGCCTTGGGGAGCTTGTAGCGGGCCACGTGGCGGGCCGCCTCCGCGAGGAGGTCGTCGTCGCTGGGGGAGTGGTCCTCCAGGAGTTCCACGACGGCCACCACCTCGCTGCCCCAGCGCTCGGAGGGGCGGCCGGTGACGATGACGTCGGCGATGGCCGGGTGCGCGGCGACGGCGCGCTCGACCTCTTCGGCGAAGATCTTCTCGCCACCGGAGTTGATGGTGACGCTCTACCGCCCGAGCAGCTGGATCCGGTCGTCCTCCAGGCGGATCGCACGGTCGCCGGGAACGCTGAAGCGCCGCCCGTCGAGGACCGGGAACGTGCGGGCGGTCTTGTCGGCGTCGCCGAGGTAGCCCAGCGGGACCAGGCCGTGCCGGGCCAGCCACCCCTGCCCCTCGCCCGGGGCGAGCTCGCGGGTGAGGTCGTCGTCGAGGACGGTGGTGTCGCCGTCCGGGGTGAAGACGCCGGTGTCGGTGCCGTTGCCGTCGGCGACCTGGGTCATCTGGATGCCGGTCTCCGAGGACCCGACGGTGTCGACGAACAGGACGTTCGGCAGCTGCGCCTGCAGCCGGGCGCGCACCGTCGGGGTCAGCGGGGCGCCGCCGTTCTGCACCGCGAAGACCCCGGAGAGGTCGTAGTCGCCGCGCTCCAGCTCGGCCACCATCGGCCTGGCCATCGCATCGCCGACGACCGGGACGCTGACCACCCGCTCCCGCTCCACGGTCCGCAGGACGTCCGCCCAGTCGAGGCGTTTCGCGTCGCTGGGCAGGATGATCGCCCCGCCCTGGGTGATCATGTGGAAGGTCGACCACTGCGCGGCGCCGTGCATGAACGGCGCGGTCATGATCAACCGCATCCCACCGCCTCCGGAGGCCGCGGCCTCGGCGATCTGGGCGTAGGACCGGTAGGGCTCCGGGCTGCCGAACGGGGTGCCGCCCATCGCGCTGACGTAGGCGTCGTGCTGCCGCCACATCACGCCCTTGGGCATCCCGGTCGTGCCACCGGTGTAGAGCAGGTACAGGTCGTCGCCGCTGGGCTCCGGCAGCGCATCGGGCGCGGGGGTGTCCACGATGGACCCGTACGGAACCGCGCCCGGCAGCAGCGGGTTGCCGCTGTCGTCGGCCACCTGGATCAGCACCCGCAACCCGGGTAATCGGTCCCGGATCGCGGCGACCTGCGGCGCGAAGGCCGAGTGGAACACCAGCGCTTCGGTGCCGGCGTCCTGGAACAGGTGCAGCAGTTCCTCGGCCACGTACCGGTAGTTGACGTTGAACGGCACGGCGCGGGCGCGCAGCGCCCCGACCAGCGCTTCCAGGTACTCGTTGCAGTTGTGCAGGTACAGGCCCACGTGGTGCTGCCCGGACTCGTGCCCGGCCAGCCGCTCGCGCGGCGTGTGGCTGCCGAGCCCCTGCCTGGCGAGGTAGTGCGCGACGCCGTCGACGCGCGCGTTGAGGTCGGCGTAGCTGAACCGCCGATCGCCCCAGACCAGCACCTCCTGGTCGGGAACCGCCTCGGCGACGGTCTGGAAGACGGTGGAGAGGTTGAAGCTCGTTCCCGTCATGTGTGAGCTCCTCAGCGAACTGGCGTGATGGGAATGGACTTCCGGGGCTGGAAGGCGAAGGTCGATCCGGTGCTGATCCGGGTCACGGCGACCTCGTCGAACTCCCCGGCGGGTTCGGCGCCGGTCACGACGCGGGCGGTCCAGGAGTCGGGGGTGCCGTCGACGACGACGTCGAGGCGGGGATCGACCGCGCGCACCACCGCCTGCAACGCGGCCACCGAATCCGGCCCGCACAACGAGATCCACGCCCCGTCCTGGTGCGCCGGCCCGGGCCGCACCGAGATCGCATCGCCGTCCCGGGACGCGAGCACGTAGTTCGCCGGGTTCAGCAGCGGGTGCAGTTCCAAGGTCCGCAGCGCGCCCTCCACCCCGCCCGGCAGCCCCAGCGCCCGGTGGATGCGCTCCGCGGCCACCCCGGCGATGCCCACCAGCTGCTTGGTGCAGATCTCCCGGGGAGCGTCCGCGCGTCGCGACACCGCCCGCACGAAACCCAGGTTGAGCAGGTGCATCTGCAGGCACACCTCGTCAGCCATCCGCACCAGGGCCGATGCGCTGAAGTCCGCGAAGTCCAGGTCGCTGAGCAGCGGCCCGGCGTAGTCGCCGCGCCCGTCCTCGGAGGTGTCGATGGGCGTCAGCTCCAGGTTCGCCGCTCGCGACTCCCGCAGCGCCACGCAGTCCGCGCTGGGCGACACCGGTGGGTGGGCCTCGTCGATGATCACCGTCCAGGCGCAGTGCGGCTGCCGGTCGGCGGGCACCCGAGGCGGCCGGTGCACCGGCCGCACCTGCGCTTTCGGGTTGGTGGCCACCGCCGTCGCGTCGAAGGTCGGGTCCTCGATGTCGTGGCACATGGCCCGCACGTAGCGCTCGCCCATCGGTTCCACGTCCATCAACGCGCCGCAGTGGTCGAGGTGGAACTCCCCGCGCCACCGGTCGTGCACGGTGTAGCGGAAGTCCATGAACTGCGGCGGAGCTCCGATGTCGAGCTGCAGGCCCTTGAAGATCGTCACCACGTCGTCGCCGGTGTAACCCAGCGCGCGCTGCATCCGGCGGGTGTAGATCGGGCTGGCCGCCATCCACTCCTCGATGGCGATCCGCGTCATCTCCTGCCGCCCGAACGCGGAGATGCACCAGGCCATCGCCGACCTGTCGATCAGCTGACCTGCCAGCAGCAGCTCCGGCAGCAGCGCGGCCAGCCGGGACCGGGGCAGTGTTGCGTAGCGACTCTGCATACGTGCACCTCGCGGCAGTGCGGGGACGTTTGACTCTGCAACGACGGACGGCCGGTCCCGGTGCTGCTGGACCGATCAGGGGCTCACTTGCCCTGGAAGTTCGGCTTGCGCTTCTCCGCGAAGGCCTTCGGGCCCTCCTTGGCGTCCTCGCTCGTGAAGACCTTGATGCCGTGCTCGGCCTCGATGGCGAAAGCCTCCTCCTCCGGGATCGCCTCGGTCTCCCGGATGGTGCGCAGGATCGCCTGCACGGCCAGCGGACCGTTGGCGGCGATCATCTCGCCGAGCTCCAGCGCCTTGTCCAGCGCCGTCCCGTCCGGCACGACGTGGCCGATCAGGCCGAGCTCCTTGGCTTCGGGGGCCTTGATGTGGCGTCCGGTCAGCAGCAGGTCGGCGGCCACGGTGTAGGGGATCTGGCGCGTCAGCCGCACCGCCGAACCGCCCAGCGGGAACAGACCCCAGCGCGGTTCGGAGACGCCGAAGCGCGCGCTCTCCCCGGCCACGCGGATGTCGGTGGCCTGCAGGATCTCCGTTCCCCCGGCGATGGCGGGGCCCTCGACCGCGGCGATCAGCGGTTTGGTCAGGCGGCGGCCCTTGAGCAGGCCCTCGATCCTGGCGGGGTTGAACGAGCCCTGCGCGTGCTGGTCGCCGGGGTGGTTGTTGCTCATGCTCTTCAGGTCCGCGCCGGCGCAGAACGCCCCGCCCGCGCCGGTGAGCACGCACGCCCGGATGTCCGGGTCGTTGTCCACCCGGTCCCAGGCCTCGATCATGATCTTGATCATCTCGCCGGACAGCGCGTTCTTGGCGTCCGGGCGGTTCATCGTCACCACCAGCACGCCTCCCCGCTGCTCCACGAGGCAATGCGGCTGCTCGGTCTCCGTCGAGGTCATCCCGCCTCCAGAATCGGGGCAGTCCTTGCCGGAACTGCCCGTGATCAACGTCCGTTCGGTCCGGTCAATTCGAGGGAGAACCGCCCTCGGCCCTGGTCGCGATGTCCAGAACGGCCACGTACCCGAAGGTCATCGCAGGTCCGATCGTCGCCCCGGCGCCGGCGTAGGTCGAACCCATCACCGCCGCGCTGGCGTTGCCGGCCGCGTAGAGGCCGGGGATCGCGGAACCGTCCTCCCGCAGCACCCGCGCCCGGGCGTCGGTGCGCAGCCCGCCCTTGGTGCCCAGGTCGCCGGGCACGATCTTCACCGCGTGGAACGGCGCGACCTCCAGCGGCGCCAGGCTCGGGTTCGGCAGCCGGGGATCGCCGTAGTACCGGTCGTAGGCGCTGTCCCCGCGGTGGAAGTCCTCGTCTGCGCCGTTGTTCGCGAAGCCGTTGAACCGCTGCACCGTCGCGCGGAGCTGCTCGGCCGGAACCTCGATCTTCGCCGCCAGCTCCTCGATGGTCCCGGCGCTGTGCACGATCCCGGCCTTGTACCAGCGGCCGGGGAAGCGCTGCCGGGGCGGCAGGCCCGCGAAGGTGTAGTTGTTGCGGTACCGCTGATCGGCGATCAGCCACGACGGGATGTGCGAGACACCGGTCTCGTGACCACGGTACATCGCGTGCACCGCGTCGACGTACGGCGTCGCCTCGTTGACGTAGCGCCGACCTGCGGCGTTGACGATGATCGAGCCGGGCAGGTTGCGCTCGGACAGGCAGAAGTACGGGCCGCGGGGGAGCGGGATCGACGGCCCCCACCACGCGTCGTCCATCAGGTCCACGTCCGCGCCGACGCGCTGACCGGCTTCGATGCCGTCACCGGTGTTGGACTCGGCGCCCACCGTCCAGTCGACGCCGATCGGCTCGCGCTGGAACTGCTTGCGCATCCGCTCGTTCTTCTCGAAACCGCCCGCCGCCATGATCACGCCGCGCCGCGAGCGGATGAGCACCTCCTCGTCACCGCGTCGCACGCGCACGCCGGTGACCGCGCCGTCTTCGACGTGCAGCTCGGTCAGCGGGCTGTTGAGCCACACCGGCACGCCGGCGCGCAGCAGACCGGCCCGCAGTCCGGCGGCCAGGGCCTGGCCCAGCGCCAGTAGCGGGCGCTTGGTGGCCAGCGAGATCACCCGGCGCAGGCCGACCTTGGCCGAGGTGAACACGCCGCGCGGGTGGCGGGCGATGAGGTTCATCCACTTGTACTCGGCCGCGGTGACGGTGATCCCGGCGGGCGCGGGCAGGTACGGAGGTTGCAGGTTGGCGAGTTCGTCGCCGAGCAGCTTGCCGTTGAACGGCTTCGGTTCCAGTGAGCGGCCCATCGGGATGCCGCCGGGGGTCTCCGGGTAGTAGTCGGAGTAGCCGGGGATCCACTTCAGCTTCATCGGGGTGCGGCGCAACACCAGCGAGACCATCTCGGGCCCGTGGGACAGCAGCGCTTCGCGGCGGTCGGCGGCGATCTCCTCGCCGATCAGGTGCCGCAGGTAGGTCGCGGCCTTCTCGGGGCTGTCGCCGGACTTCGCGCGTCGCAGCACCTCGTTGTGCGGGGCCCAGACGGCACCGCCGGAGCGGGCGGTGGAGCCGCCGAAGTAGCGGTCCTTCTCCACGACCAGTGCCGACAGCCCCCGGTCGGCCGCGGCGAGCGCGGCGGTCATGCCGGCGGCGCCGGAGCCGACCACGACGACATCGAAGGTCGCTTCTGTCATGGCACCTCCATAGTGGGCCTCACGCTACTGAAACAGGTTATAGTTTTGATTGGCAGGATGCTACGTCTAGCCGAAACTCCACTCACTTCACCGCAGATCCTGAACAGGAACGTGTTGCACGAGTGCTCGGTGGGTGTCGAACTTCGCGCGAAGTTCTACACCTCCTCGGGCGGATCAGTCGTAGTCGACCTTGACCTTCGGGGTCTTCGGCAGCGACTGGCAGGCCAGGCGGTAGCCGTCGTCGAGGTCCTCCTGCTCCAGGACCTGGTTGTTGACCATCGTGACCTCGCCCTCGGTCACCCGGCACTCGCACGCCGCGCAGATGCCCTCGGCGCAGGAGGAGGGGGCCTGGAGGCCGTTCTCCTTGAGCAGGTCCAGCAGCCGCTTGTCGGCGGGCCAGGTGAAGGTGTGGGCCTCGCCGTCGATCGTCACCTCGACCACCGAGTCCTCCGGCCGGGACTCGTCGGCCGCCGGTTCGGCGGGCGTGGCGTTGTCGAACGGGTTGCCCGCCAGCGACGCGAAGCGCTCCAGGTGGATCGCGGACTTCGGGAAGCCCGCCTCGCGCAGTGCCTTTCGGGTCGCGTCCATGAACGGCTTCGGCCCGCAGATGAACGCGTCGTGCTCCGGGAACGCCCCGGCCAGCGACTGCAGCGCCTCCTGCGTGGGCAGCCCCTGCACCGACTCCAGCCAGTGCAGGACCAGCAGCCGCTCGGGGTGCGCGGCGGCGAGCTCGGTGAGCTCGCGCGCGAAGATCACCGACCTCTCGTCCCGGTTGGCGTACACCAGCACGATCCGCCCGGAACCGGTGGCCAGCGCGGACTTCAGGATCGACATGATCGGCGTGACACCGCTGCCCGCGGCGAACAGCAGCAGGTCGGTCTCCAGCGACTTCGGGGTGAACACCCCGGCCGGTTCCAGCACGTCCAGCTCGGTGCCCGCGGCGACGTTGTCGCAGATCCAGTTCGAGGCGTAACCGTCGGTGGTGCGCTTGACCGTGACCGCCAGCCGCCCGTCGGTGGCCGGCGAGCTCGACAGCGAGTAGGCGCGGGCGACCGATCCGCAGCGGTCGCTGGGGATCCGCAGCGTCAGGAACTGACCCGGCCGGTAGGGCAAGCGGGTGGTGTCGACGTCGAAGACCACAGAGCGGGCGTCGGCCGTCTCCTCGACGACCTCGGCCACCCGCAGCCGGTGGAACTCAGGCATCGCAAGTCTCCTCGCTGGTCAGTAGGTCACCAGGATCGCGCTGGCCTCGGCCGTGATCTCGCCGTCGGCGACGATCTCGGCGGTGGCGAAGACCTTGCGGCCCTCTTCGCCGGTGAACCGCGCGTTGATGGTCAGCGGCACGCCGTGCGGGGTGCCGCGCCGGTAGTCCACGGTCAGCGACACCGTCATCGCCGGGTGACCGGCGACCGCCACCGCGCGGCCCACGGCGTGGTCCAGCAGCGAGGCCACCCAGCCGCCGTGCACCCGCCCGGGAGGCCCCTCGTAGGCGGCGCTGAGCAGCGCGGTCGAGGAGGTTGTCCCGGACTCGTCGATCTCCAGGCCCACCATCGGCGGCGCGAGGGGGTTGCCGGGGCCTTCCACCGGGTTGTGCACGCTGACCTGGTGTCCGTCCACGTAGGACAGCAGCAGCGGTTTCTCCCTGGTGCGCCCGCGCAGCAGCGCCGTGGCGGCGGCGACGTGCTCGGCGGCTCGCTGCAGCGCGTCGGCGTCGGCGTCGGTGAAGACCGCGGCCTCGGCGAGTTCGCGGGCCCGTCCGGCCAGCAGGGTCGTTCCGGCCGGGATCTCCGGGATGACCGGGACCGGTCCGGCCGCCGGTAGCGAGGTCGCGCCTGGTGTTCTGTCGGTCATCCGGTGGTCCCCTCGTGCGCCGAATATCTAGAACATGTTCTACGGCTCGATTATGCTGTGTCAACGGGAGCTCGCCGGAAGAGGGGCAACCGGTTCTATTGCCGACCGGCCTTGTGGGCGGCAAAGATGGACCTTAGTCTTGACAGGTGTCTAGAAACCGGATGTGTTGCCGATGAGCGTCTGGACCGACAAGTCGTCGAACCTGCTGGTCGACGGTGAATCCATCCCCGGCTCCGGAGGGCGGTTCGAAACCGCGAATCCCGCCACCGAAGAAGTGCTCGGCACGGCGGCCAACGCGACCACCGCCGACCTGGACCGGGCGATCGGGGCCGCGCGGCGGGCGTTCGACGAGACGGAGTGGTCCCGCGACCTCGACCTGCGCGTGCGCTGCTTGAAGCAGCTCAGCGCGGCGCTGCAGGGCCACGCCGAGGAGTTGCGGGAGCTGACGATCGCCGAGGCCGGGGCGCCGCGGTTCCTGACCGGTGGTGCCCAGCTGGACGCGCCGATCGCCGACCTCGCCCACTTCGCCGACGTGGCCGCCGGTTACGAGTGGACCCGCGACCTCGGCGTCGCCGAGCCGATGGGGATGCCGAGCAGGCGGTGGACCCGGCGCGAGGCCGTCGGCGTGGTCGCGGCGATCACGCCGTGGAACTTCCCGCACCAGATCAACCTCGCCAAGCTCGGTCCGGCGCTGGCGGCGGGCAACTCGGTGGTGCTCAAACCCGCCCCGGACACGCCGTGGTGCGCGGCGGCGGTGGGGGAGGTCCTGCTGAACGAGACCGACATCCCGCCAGGTGTGGTCAACATCGTGACCTCGGACGATCACGCGCTCGGCGCGCAACTGTCGTCCGATGAGCGGGTGGACCTGGTGTCGTTCACCGGATCGACCGCCACCGGTCGTGCGGTGATGGCGGCAGCCGCGCCGGGCATCAAGCGCACCTTCCTGGAACTGGGCGGGAAGTCGGCGTTCGTCGTCCTCGACGACGCCGACCTGGCCGCGGCCTGCGGCTTGGCGGCCTTCACCGTCTGCACCCACGCGGGGCAGGGGTGCGCGCTCACCACGCGGCTGCTGGTGCCCCGCGCCCGCTACGACGAGGCGGTGGAGGTGACGGCCCAAGCGCTGCGCGGCATCGGCGTGGGTGACCCCGACGAGCCCGGAACCGTGTGCGGACCGGTGATTTCCGCGCGTCAGCGGGAGCGGGTGGAGGGCTACCTGGAACTGGCCCGACAGGAAGGCGGCCAGTTCGCCTGCGGTGGTGGCCGGGCGGAGCGGGACCGCGGGTTCTTCGTCGAACCGACGCTCATCACCGGGCTGACCAACGACTCCCGGGTGGCTCGCGAGGAGATCTTCGGGCCGGTGCTGGGGATCATGCCCCACGACGGCGACGACGACGCGGTGCGCATCGCCAACGACTCGCCCTACGGCCTTTCGGGTGCGGTGCACGGCCAGGACCTGGAGCGGGCGCGGGCCGTGGCGTCCCGCATCCGCACCGGGACGATCAGCGTCAACGGTGGCGTCTGGTACGGCGCCGACGCGCCGTTCGGTGGTTACAAGCAGTCGGGCATCGGCCGCGAGATGGGTGTCGCGGGCTTCGAGGAATACCTGGAGACCAAGCTGATCGCCGAACCGGCGTAGAGCGAGGAGGACGCGATGGGGCGTTTCGAGGGCAAGGTCGCCGTGGTCACCGGGGCCGCGCAGGGCATCGGCGAGGCCTACGCCCGTGCGCTGGCCACCGAGGGCGCGCACGTGGTGGTCGCCGACCTCAACACCGCAGCGGGGGAGAAGGTCGCCGCGGAGATCAACGCCGACGGCGGCAGCGCGGCGTTCGTGGAAGTCGACGTCTCCTCGCCGGAATCGACCGCGGCGATGGCCGATTTCGCGGTGCAGCGGTTCGGCGGGATCGATCACCTGGTGAACAACGCCGCCATCTACGGCGGCATGAAGCTCGACCTGCTGTACACGGTGGACTGGGACTACTACAAGAAGTTCCTGGGCGTGAACATGGACGGCGCGCTGCTGTGCGCCCGCGCCTGCGTGCCGCACATGCAGGAACGCGGCGGTGGCTCGATCGTCAACCAGTCCTCCACGGCGGCCTGGGTGTACTCCGGCTTCTACGGGCTGGCCAAGGTCGCGGTCAACGGCCTGACCCAGCAGCTCGCGCACGAGATCGGTGGCATGGGCGTGCGGATCAACGCCATCGCCCCGGGGCCGATCGACACCGAGGCCACCCGCGAGACCACCCCGCCGAACATGGTGAAGGCGCTGGTCAGGGGGATGGCGTTGAAGCGCATGGGGCAGCCCGAGGACCTGGTGGGCATGTGCCTGTTCCTGCTGTCGGACGACGCCGCGTGGGTGACCGGGCAGATCTTCAACGTCGACGGCGGGCAGGTGATCCGCTCGTGAGCGCGGTCGGTTTCGTCGGCCTCGGCCACATCGGCGCCCCGATGGCCCGCACGCTCCTGGACTGGCCGGACGGCCTCGTCGTGCACGACCTGCGGCCCGAGGTCGTCGCCGAGTTCGTCGACCGGGGCGCCCGCGCGGCGACCACACCCGCCGAGGTGGCCCGGCACGCCGAGGTCATCTCGGTGATGGTGCGCGACGACGCGCAGGTCGAAGAGGTGGTGTGCGGCCCGGAAGGGCTGCTGGCGGGTGCCGCTGAGGGGACGGTCCTGGCGATCCACTCCACCATCGACGAGACCACCGCGCCCCGGCTCGCCGAACTGGCCGAGATGCGCGAGGTCGCCGTGGTGGACGCTCCCGTCAGCGGAGGACCGATGGGGGCCGATCAGGGCAACCTCGCGGTGATGGTCGGAGGCGCGGAGGAGGCCTTCAGCCGATGCGCAGCGGTGTTCGAGCACTGGGCCGGGCGCGTGGTGCACACCGGCGAGGTCGGGTCCGGGACCCGCTGCAAGCTCGCCCGCAACCTGCTGCACTTCGTGTCCTTCGCCGCCACCGCGGAAGCGCAGCGGTTGGCCGAGGCGGCCGGTGTGGACCTGCGCGAGCTCGGCGAGATCGTGCGGCACACCGACGCGATCACCGGCGGACCCGGCGCGATCATGCTGCGCACCGACACCGCGCAGCTGTCGGCATCGGACGACTGGTACCCGATCTTCAGCAACGTCCGCGACCTCGGCGAGAAGGACCTCGCGCTGGCCCTGCGGCTCGGCGAGCGGCTCGGCGTCGAGCTGCCGCTGGCCGGCCGCGCGCTGCGCGACCTGGCCGCCGAACTCGGCGTCGCACGGGAGGCGACATGAGCGATGAGCAGCGCAAACGCGGCCTGGCCAAGATGGGTGAGGTCTACGGCTGGGACGTTTCCGACGGACCCGGTGACTTCTTCGCCGTCACCGTCGACCACCTCTTCGCCGAGATCTGGTCCCGGCCAGGCCTGAGCCTGCGCGACCGGCGGCTGCTGCTGCTGGGCGCGCTGGCCGCGCAGGGCCTCGACGACGTCGCCGACATCCAGGTGCGGGCCGCGCTGGGCAACGACGAGCTCGACGCCGAGCAGCTGCGCGAGATCGGGTTGTTCCTGACCCACTACGTCGGCTGGCCGCTGGGCACCAAGTTCACCATGCGCATCGAGAAGATCCTCGGCGAGGAGGACCACACATGAAGTACGGCATCGTGCAGTTCACCAGCGACCGCGGCCTCCCGCCCGCGATCGCGGCGAAAGCCGCCGAGGAGGCCGGTTTCGACTCCTTCTGGGTGCCCGAGCACACCCACATCCCGGTCAAGCGCGAGGCCGCGCACCCCGGCACCGGGACCGAGGAGCTCCCCGACGACCGCTACCTGCGGACGCTGGACCCGTGGGTGGCGCTGTCGATGGTCGCCGCGGTGACCTCGCGGATCCGGCTCGCGACCGCGGTCGCGCTGCCGGTCGAGCACGACCCGATCACCCTCGCCAAGACCATCGCCACCCTCGACCACCTCTCCGGCGGCCGGGTGAGCCTGGGGGCGGGCTTCGGCTGGAACATCGACGAGCTCACCCACCACGGCGTCCCCAAGGCCAAGCGGCGCACCGTGCTGCGCGAGTACGTCGAGGCCATGCAGCAGCTGTGGTGCGAGGAGGAAGCCGAATACCACGGCGAGCACGTCGATTTCGGGCCCAGCTGGGCCTGGCCCAAGCCGATCCAGCAACCGCGGCCCCCGGTGCTCATCGGCGCCGGCGGCACGGAGAAGACCTTCACCTGGATCGCCCGGTCCGCCGACGGCTGGATCACCACCCCCACCGAAGGCGAGATCGACGACAAGGTCGCCCTGCTGCAACGCACCTGGAAGGAAGCCGGGCGCGAAGGCAAGCCGCAGATCGTGGCGCTCTCCGGAAAACCCGACTTCGACGCGCTGGCCCGCTGGGAGCAGATCGGTGTCACCGAAGTCCTCTTCGGCTTCCCCGAGAAGGGCGAGCAGTGGGTCGCGGAGTACTTCCAGCGCCTCGCCGGCAAGCTCAACATCACCCGGTAGGACGAAGCTCTCACAATTTCGCGAGAAATTCGACGGCGCCGTGCAGCGGTCGAATTTCTCGCGAAATTTGAAATGGTCGCCCGGTCAGGTGGGTTCGCAGATCACCACGGGGATCTCGCGCTCGGTCCAGGACTGGTAGTCGTCGAAGTCCGCGTACATCTCGACCAGGCGGGGCCACAGCTCGGCCCGCTCCTGCGGGCTGGCCGTGCGGGCGCGCATCCGGCGGACGTCGCGCTTGATCTGGACCGTGACCTCGGGGTTCGCCCTGATGTTGTGGTACCAGGCCGGGTGCTGGGGCAGGCCGCCCTGCGAGGCGACCAGGACGACCCGGTCGCCGTCGGACATGTGCAGCAGCGGTGCGGTGCGGGGCTGACCGCTGCGACGGCCGGTGGTGGTGAGCAGGCAGATCGGAACGCTCTTGCGGAAACCGGCGCCGATGCGCCAGTTCCCGCCCAGCCTCCCGCCGGTGAGCCGGTAGAGCTTCGTGTTGGCCCGCGAGGCCACCTTGATGACCTTGCCGACCATCGGCGAATCCAGCTGCGGTGGGCGTTCTTTCGGCATCCGCTCAGTCCTCCAGCGACAGCGCGGCCTTCGGGCAGGACTGCACGGCCTGCTCGATGGAATCCCGCAGCTCGGCCGTGGGTTCGGCGATGATGTGGAGGTTGTCGTCCTCATCGATCTCGAAGACGTCGGGCGCCACGGCCTCGCACATGCCGTTGGCCTCGCACAGGTCGAAGTCGACCACGATCTTCATCAGCACTCCCGTTCTCTCGCGGATCACCACAGCTCGACCGGCGCCGTGCCCCTGCGGTAGTGACCGGGCTGCGGCACGCCGGACGCGGCGACCTCCATGCGCTTCTTCATGCCGGGTGAGAGCACGTCGGCCTTGATCATCTCCAGGAAGAGGTGCGCGGCGTTGCCGAAGTCGAAGAAGTCCCGCTGCCACGACCACCGCATGTTCCCGCCGTAGCGGAACCAGCTGCCGCCGATGCCCGCGACCTGGTACGGCGTGCCGTCGGGTCGCTTCGCGTCGGCGATCTGCTTCCACAACCCGATCACCTCACCCTGCTCGTCGTCGATGAGCACCCGCTCGTACGGGTAGCTCCAGCCCTGCAGGCCCTCCATCTCCACGCCCAGGGCGATGTCGCGGATCTCGTCGCGGCCCACCGTCATGAAGTCCTCGTTGGGCCCGGTGTTCCAGCCGTAGGTGGCGTCCTCGGTGTAGAGCTGCGCCAACGGTTTCCAGTCGCCGAGCCGTTCGCACCGCTCGTTCTCGTCCAGCCAGAGCTGGACCATGCGCTCCAGTTCTTCCCGAGGGTGTGCGGGCATGTCAAGCCTCCTCGATGCTCAAAGCCTGCGTGGGACACTCCCGCACAGCACGTTCGACCTCGCCGCGCAGATCCGCCGGCGGCTCGCTGACCAGCACTTCGACCTTGCCCCGCTTGGGCACCGAGAACACCTCCGGCGCCTCCAGCTCGCACATCGCGTGCCCCTGGCACAGGTCGAGGTCGCACACGACTCGCATCACGACTCCTTCCGGCGGCGGTAGGTCACCCGGCACGGCTGGGCGAGCTGGACGACCATCTTCGAGTGGTCGTTGCGGTAGGACTCCGGTGGCTGCGCCAGCTCGAACTCGAAGTCCCGCAGCAGCACCGAGAAGATGGCCTTGAGCTGCATCATCGCGAAAGCCGCACCGACGCAGCGATGCCGACCGGCGCCGAAGGGGATCCACGTCCAGCGGTTGACCAGGTCCTCCTGGCGCGGCTCGGCATAGCGCTCCGGGCGGAAGGCGTCGGGATCGGGGAAGTCCTCCGGGATCCGGTTGGAGATCGCCGGCGTGGCCGCCACGAAATCACCCCGCTCGATGCGATGTCCCCGGACGTCGAAGTCGCCCTGGGCGACCCGCAGCAGCAGGATCAGCGGCGGGTGCAGCCGCAACGCCTCCTTGATCGCCCCCTCCAGCCGCGGAATCGCGCGCAGCGAGCGGAAGCTCACCTCGGAACCGTCGGCGTAGAGCTCGTCGAGCTCGCCCACCACCCCGTCGAGCACGCCGGGGTTGCGCAGCAGCTCGATCAGCGTCCACGCGGCCGTTCCGGAGCTGGTGTGGTGCCCGGCGAACATCATCGAGATGAACATGCCGGTGATCTCGTCGGCGCTGAACCGCAGCTCGCCGACCTCGTCCTTGACCGACATCAGCACGTCGAGCATGTCCCGCTCGTCGCGCGGCGGCTTCCCGGCGGCGGCGCGGCCGTCCATGATCTCCTGCACCAGCCGCACCAGACCGGCCCGCGCCTCGTCGCGGCGCCGGAAGCTCTCGATCGGCGCGTGCGGGTCGACGTAGGCCAGCGCGTCCGTGCCGCGCTCCAGGTCGTGGTAGAGCTCGGCGAAGCGGTGGTCGAGCTGGTCGCGGAACCGCTTGCCGATCAGGCACGCCGAGGAGGTGTAGATGGTCAGCTCGGCGAAGAAGTCCAGCAGGTCGATCTCGCCCTCGTCGCCCCAACCGGCCACCATGCGCGCGATCTCGGCGTCGATGGTCTGGGCGTGCCCGCGCATCTGCTCACCGCGCAGCGCCTGGTTGTGCAACATCTCCTTGCGCCGCTCCGGCGGGGCGTCGAACACCACGCCCGGCCCGAAGATCGGCCTCATGAACGGGTAGGCGGCGGCCTGGTCCAGGTCGTCGTCGGAGGAGCGGAAGAAGAACTCGTTGGCGTCGGCGCCCGACAGCAGCACCACCCGGCGCCCGGCCAGGTCGAAGGTGCCCACGTCGCCGCACTCCTCGCGGACCCGGCGCATCAGCGCGATCGGGTCGGTGCGCAACTCCTCGAGGTGGCCGTGCTCGTCGTGGCCACCGGAAACCTGTTTCGGAGCGAGCAGGGTCATCGGTCCTCCAGGGGTGCCTCGGGCTCGACCTCGATCAACGTCAGGTGCACGCCGCGCGGAGCCGACACCACGTGGTGCACGGCGTCGGCGATGTCGGAGGCGCGCAGGAAGTACGGGTGCCGCGCCAGGCCCCACTTGACCCAGTCGTTGAGCACGGCCTCGGTGGTCTCGTCGTCCCACTGCATGCCCATCGAGGTGAACGTGGGGCCGGGTCGCACGACGCTCGCGCGCACGCCGGTGCCCTCCAGCTCCATGCGCATGGTGCGCGCCATCGCCTCCAGCCCGGCCTTGGCGGGCACGTAGGCGCCCATCCGGGGTCGGGGCTTGGGGACCACGTCGGAGCCGATGAACACCACGTCGCCGCGCTTGCGCTCCACCATGCCGGGCACCACCCGGGACACCAGCCGGTGCGCGCCGCCGAGGTGGACGTCGAGCTGCCCGTGGAAGCGCTCGCCGTCCATCTCGTGCACCAGGTCGGCGTCGAGGTCGCCCGCCCCGTAGACCAGGATCTCGATGTCGCCGAGCTCGTCGGCGGACCTGGTGACGAAGGCGCTGACCGAGTCCTCGTCGGTGACGTCCAGCGGCACGGCGATGGCCTGACCGCCGTCGGCGCAGATCTTCTCGGCCAGCTCCTGGCACTTGTCGAGGCGACGCGCGCCGAGCGCCACCGGGTGACCGGACGCGGCCAGCGCCTGCGCGGTGGCGGCGCCGATGCCGGCCGAGGCGCCGGCGATCGCGGTCGGCCTGCGCTGCGGGTTCGGTTCGAATCTGGGCATGGCTACCTGCTTTCCACGCGGACGGGCAGCGTCGCGAAGCCGCGCACGTTGCTGGAGTGCACCCGCTGGGCGCGGTCGGTGTCGACGTCGTAGGACTTGACCAGCTCGACGAATTCGGTGAGCGCGATCCGCGCCTCCAGCCGCGCCAGGTGCGCGCCGAGGCAGAAGTGCGTGCCGCCGCCGAAGCTGACGATCTGGGTGTCGGTGCTGCGGTCGAGGTCGTAGCGGTCGGCGTCGTCGAAGGCGCGCGGATCGCGGTTGGCCGCCCCGATCAGCAGCAGCACGCGGGATCCGGCCGGGATCGTGGTGCCGTGCGAGCGGATGTCCTCGGTGGCGGTGCGGGCGACCATCTGGCTGGAGGTGTCGTAGCGCAGCGTCTCCTCGATCCAGTCGGTGACCCGGGTCGGGTCGGCGAACGGCTTGGCCTGCTCGCCGGGGTTGCGGTGAGCCCAGTACACGGCGTTGGCCAGCAGTTTCGTCGTGGTCTCGTTTCCGGCGACGACCATCATGAACAGGAACGCGATGATCTCCTCGTCGCTGAGCCGGTCGCCGTCGATCTCGGCGTCCAGCAGCGCGGAGGTGAGGTCGTCGGTGCGCTCGCGGCGACGTTCGGCGAGCATGTCGGCGTAGTAGGCCACCAGGTTCAGGGAGGCCTCCACCGCCGGCTGCGGAACGTCGAAAACGCCTTCCTCGCGGTGCATCACGGTGTCGGCGAGTTCCCGCAGCCGGTCGCGGTCGGCTTCCGGGACGCCCATGAGCTCGGAGATGACGTCCATCGGGAACTTGCCCGCGAAGTCGGCGACGAAGTCGAACTCGCCGGATTTCAGCGCCGGGAGCAGGTGGTGGCGGGCCAGTTCGAGGATGCGGGGTTGCAGGTCGCGGACCCGGCGCGGGGTGAACCCGCGCGAGACCAGCGAGCGCAGCCGGTTGTGCCGGGGATCGTCCATGCCGAGGAACGACATCGTCTTGTGCGCGTCGGGTCCCCAGGCCGCGGGGTCCAGCGAGACGCCGTTGGCGTTGGACAGCCGCGTGTTGTCCCGGAACAGCGCTGCGACGTCGGAATGGCGTGACAGCGCCCAGAAGTCGAGCTCGTCGTTGCGGTAGACCGGCGCCTCGTCGCGCAGCCGCGCGTAGATCGGGTACGGGTCGGAGTGCACGGCGTAGTCGTAGGGGCTGAACACGACATCACTGGACATGTGTCCAGACGCTAGTACGGAAAGTTCCCCCTCGGCAAGCCCGCTCTCGGCTGAATCGAGAACAAGTTCATCCGGTTATCGCCCCATATTGCGAGGTGGGTTCCCTTATGTCGAGAACGTGTTCTAGTCTCGACTGCGGACGGGTTCGGCTCGGCAGGGAGGGCGGCGAATGGGACGGCTCGCGGGAAAGGTCGCACTGGTCACCGGCGCGGCACGAGGGCAAGGCGCGGCCATCGCGCGCGGCTTCGTCGCCGAAGGTGCCTCGGTGGTCATCGGCGACATCCTCGACGCACCGGGCAAGGAACTCGCCGACGAGCTCGGCGAATCCGCGAGCTACGTGCACCTCGACGTCTCCGACGAGCACGACTGGACCGCCGCGGTCGACCGCGCCACCGAACGCTTCGGCCGGCTCGACGTCCTGGTCAACAACGCCGGCGTGCTGATGTTCTCCGCGCTGGAGGACACCTCGCTGGCCGACTACGAGCGCATCGTGCGGGTCAACCAGTTCGGCACCTTCCTCGGCATGCGCGCCGCGACACCGGCGCTGACCTCGGCCGGGGGCGGGTCGATCGTGAACTTCTCCTCGGTCGAGGGCATCGGTGGCATGCCGCAGCTGGTGGCCTACACCGCGAGCAAGTTCGCCATCCGCGGCATGACCAAGGCCGCCGCGACCGAGCTGGGCCCGCGCAACATCCGGGTCAACTCCGTGCACCCGGGCATGTTCGACACCGGCATGACCCGGCAGTTCACCGGCGAGGGCACCGATCTCACCCCGATCGGCGAGATGGTTCCGCTCGGCCGCATCGGCCAGCCCGAGGACATCGTCGGCCTGGTGGTCTTCCTGGCGAGCGAGGAGAGCACCTACTGCACCGGTGCGGAGTTCGTGGCCGACGGCGGGGCCACGGCCACCCACGCCTACTACCGCCGCTGACACGTCGACGTGAGGAGCGCGGTATGGGCGCCGAGGTCGTGATCGAGGGGTTGAGCAAGTCCTTCGGGCCGCAGACGATCTGGCGGGACGTGGACTTCACGCTGCCCGCGGGGGAGGTCTCAGCGCTGCTGGGTCCCTCGGGGACCGGGAAGTCGGTGTTCCTGAAGTCGATGATCGGGCTGCTGAAACCGGAGAGCGGGCGGTGCCTGGTCAACGGCGTCGACATCTGCTCGTGCGGTGAGGACGAGCTCTACGAGATCCGCAAGCTCTTCGGGGTGCTGTTCCAGGACGGCGCGCTGTTCGGGTCGATGGACCTGTTCGACAACGTCGCGTTCCCGCTGCGCGAGCACACCCGCAAGACCGAGGCGGAGATCCGCCGAATCGTGCTGGAACGCATGGAGATGGTCGGGCTCACCGGTGCCGAGGACAAGCTGCCCGGCGAGATCTCCGGCGGCATGCGCAAGCGCGCCGGACTGGCCCGCGCGCTGGTGCTGGACCCGGAGATCATCCTCTGCGACGAGCCGGACTCCGGGCTCGACCCCGTGCGCACCGCCTACCTCTCGCAACTGCTGATCGACCTCAACGCCCAGCTCGACGCCACGATCCTGATCGTCACCCACAACATCAACGTCGCGCGGACCGTGCCCGACAACCTCGGCATGCTCTTCCGCCGGGAACTCGTCCTGTTCGGACCCCGCGAAGTGCTGCTGACCAGCGAGGAACCGGTGGTCTCGCAGTTCCTCGGCGGGCACCGGACCGGGCCGATCGGGATGAGCGAGGAGAAGGACCAGGCCAGCGTCGACCGCGAGCGGCAGTGGCTGGCCAGCGGCCGGATCGCCGCCGAGCAGCGGGTCACCGGCGTGCCGCCGCAGCTGCCGGTCAGCGACGGGTTGCCGGAACGTCAAGCCGTGCGGCGCAGGCAGGACCGGGTGCTGGGCATGCTCGACGAACTCCCGCCCGCGGCTCGCGACAGCGTGCTGCGCAGCATCAACTCCCAGCCGGCGGCAACACCCGGTCGGTGATGCCCGCCACGTGCGAGGCCATCTCCTCCATCGGCAGATAACCGCTGCCCGCCAGCACGAGCGATCCCACGAACGCCGTCATCACGGCCTCCAGCGCCGAGCGGTCGGCGTCGCCGACCGCGTCGGTCAACCGCCGGTAGACCTCGCGGCCGATCTCGTCGCGCAGCCGCTTGACCTCCTGCTGATCGGCCAGCAGCGCCGTCGTGCAGGCGCGCACCAGGGCCGGTTCGGCGGCCAGCATGCGCGCGATCGTGTCCACCACCTGCGCGACGTCCTCGCCCGGCTTGCCGGTGCGGCGGTCCTCGCCGCTCGGCGGCAACGCCTGGACCCGCTTCCAGAACACGGCCGTGACCAGGTGCTCCTTGGAGGAGAAGTAGGAGTAGGCGGTGGCGCGCGAGACCTCGGCGCGCTCGGCCACCGACCGCACGGTCATCGAACCGAAACCGCGGCTCTCCAGCTCCTCGACCGTGGCGTCCAACAACCGGCGAACGGTATCCGCACGCCGACCTTCGACGAACTGACGCACAGGCTCGGTCATGCGATCAGCCTAACGCCCGGAGTCGCGACGTGATTTCCTGGTCGCATCGCTCCGTGTGAGAACTGCCCGGAATTCGCTCGTGGGCGACACAAACCGATAACGTGTTCTACGTCGTGGGAATTCATCGGAGGAGGAGTCGGACCGTCAGTTCCAGGCGGTTGGAGACGTCGGTGGCCGAGGCGCGCCGGGTCACCCACGCCACCAGGTTCGACAGCCACACGTCGCCGATCACCCGGGCCACGGCCACCTGCTCCTCGCTGGGCTCACCATCGCTCATCACCGCGATGAACATGCCCTCCATCATCCGGTTCGCCGCGTCCACCTCGGTGGCCGCCGAGGCGTCGGCCGACATCAGCGCGCGGGTGACGGCCTCGGAGAGGTTCGGGTTGCGCTGGAAGGCGCGGGTGAGCCGGCCGAGCACGAACAGCAGTCGCTCGTAGGGGGAATCACCGCGGACCGGGGAGCGGTCCAGGCGTTCCTGGATCCGCTCCAGCTCCCGGACCAGGCTCGCCACCAGCAGGTGGATCTTGGACGGGAAGTAGCGGTAGAGCGTGCCCAGGGCGACGTCGGCGCGCTCGGCCACGGCGCGCATCTGCACCGCGTCGAACCCGCCCTTGTCGGCCAGGGTCATGGTCGCGTCGATGATCCGCTTGCGGCGGTCGCGCTGGGCGGTGGCGGTGAGCTCCTCGTCGGCCATCGCGTTGAGCGCGTTGGCGCCCTGGCCGTTCCGGTTGGCCGCAGAAGTCATCGACGCAGAGCCCCCTAGCCCCTTGGCGGAAAGGCGGATCGCGCCAACCGCGAGATCACGTTAACACGGTGCGTTCGGTAACTCGTTTCACCTGCGTTTCGAACTCATTCGCCGGTATCGGGGACTTCGAGGATTCCTTCGCGGATGGCGTGCTCGATCGTGGCGCGCAACCGCGGGCAGGTGTCGACCAGCGCCGGGTGCTCACCGTCGGCGATGCGGGCGGAGATCTCCGGGCACTCGCCCGTCGAGGTCGTCCACTGGATGCTGGTCTGCTCCGGGCTGAGCTTCTTGACCAGCACCCGCACCCCGCACGTGGCGCAGGGCAGCGGGCGCAGGCCTCCCTCCAGGTACAGCCGCTGGTCGGCGGTGGTGCTGGGCGGGACGTCGGTGCGCGCGGCCGTCATGACTTGCCGACCTCTTCGGCTTCGCGGCGGGCCAGGTTCTCGGCGACCTCGGCCTCCCACGCCTGCACGGCGCGCGTGGTGTCGACCTCGAACTCGAAGCGGGCGGTCATCTCCTCGCTGACGTCCTCGACGTCCACGTAGAACTGGTCGTACCAGCGGCGCAGCTGGTAGACCGGCCCGTCCTCCTCCACCAGCAGCGGGTTGTCGATGCGCGACTTGTTCTTCCAGATCTCCACGTCCTGCAGGAAGCCGACGCCGAAGGACTTGGCGAACTTGCCGGCCACCATGTTGGCCTGCTCGTCGTCGAGCCCGGGCAGCTTCTTGACCGACACACCCCACTGCAGCACGAAGCTCGTCGGCGAGACCGGGTAGTGGCAGTTGATCAGGAAGGCGTCGATCGGCGTGCCCTTGAACTCGGTCCAGAGCCGGTTGATCATGTACGACGGCCCGTAGTAGCTGGCCTCGGAGCGCAGCGTCGTGTCGTCACCGGCGTAGTTGCCTTGCGAGGCGCCCACGTCGGGACGGCCGCGCGAGCGCAGGTACTGGGTGGCGACGTGCCCCTCGAAGATGTTCTTGAAGTACGTCGGGAAGGCGAAGTGCACGTAGAAGAAGTGCGCCATGTCCACGACGTTGTCGATGATCTCGCGGCAGTTGGAGTTGTCGATCTGCACCCGGTCCCAGGTCCAGTTCGACCACTCGTCGGTGAAGACCTCGTCGATCTGCGGGATCGTGACCTCCGGCGGGGGCGGGTTGCCCTGCGGATCGTGGTAGACGAACAGCTGCTTGTTCTCCTCCAGCGTCAGCCAGGAGCGGGTCCGGGCGCGGCCGGGAACCCGCTTGGCGTAGGGGATGGAGGTGCAGCGCCCGTTGCCGCCCCAGCGCCAGTCGTGGAACGGGCAGGCCACCGAGTCGCCCTTGATCTCGCCCTGGGTGAGGTCGCCGCCCATGTGCCTGCAGTGGCCGTCGAGCACGTGCAGCGCGCCCTGGCTGTCGGCGAAGACCACCAGCTTGGTGCCGAAGGCGTGCACGGCGTGCGGCTTGCCGTCCTGGAACTCCTCGACGGGGCCCAGGCAGTGCCACCCCCGGGCGAACCGTTGCGGCGGGGCACCGGCATCGATCGTGCGCACCCCGTGCTCACGCTCCGTCCCGCTCATCGCGTCCCTCCGTAAGTCACGTGTTGTATGTGAAACAGGTTATAGGAATAGGGGGCATCTACGCCATTGGCTAACGTCGATCGATTGGAAGAAAAATAGAACATGTTATAGAAGGTGGAGTTCGTAGCCGCCGCTCGCGCGGGTCCAGACCGGGTCCGACGTGCTGAGCGCCTCGGCGGCCAGCTCCCGCTTGAGCACCTTGTGCGTGGAGGTCCGGGGCAGTTCGGGCACCAGCCGGACGTGGCTCGGCCACTGCTTGGGGCCCAGATCCGCCTGCGCGGCCAGGAAGTCCGCCAGCGACGCCGGGTCGAAGTCCCCGGTGGTGGTGATCGCCGCCATCACCGCGTCGCCCACCTCCGCGGGCACCGCGTACACCGCGGCCTCGCGGATGTGCGGGTGGCGCAGCAGGATCCGCTCGATCGGGGCGGTGCCGAGGTTCTCCCCGTCCACCCGCAGCCAGTCGCCCGAGCGCCCCGCGAAGTAGCAGAACCCGTCGGCGTCGAGGTAGCCGAGATCGCCGCTCCAGTACATGCCCTCGCGCATCCGCTGCGCGTCGGCCTCGGGGGCTCCGTAGTAACCGGCGAACCAGCCGGGGCCGGTGGTGTTGACCAGCTCGCCGATCGCCGCGTCGCCGTTGAGCAGCCTACCGGCGGAGTCGAATTCAGCAGGAGGGCAGGGCTTTCCGGTGTCCGGGTCGAGGACGGCCACGCCGTCGGTGGCCTTGCCGAGCGCGCCCGCCGGGGTGTCCGGGGTGCGTGAGACGGCGATGCCGCCCTCCGAGGAGCCGAAGCCGTCGACGACGTGGCAGCCGAAGCGCTCGGCGAAGCGGGCGATGTCGCGCTGGTTGCCCTCGTTGCCGTAGACGACGCGCAGCGGGTTCTCGGCGTCGTCCGGCTTCTCCGGGGTGGCCAGCACGTAGGACAGCGGGGTGCCGACGTAGTTGGCGTAGGTCGCGCCGAACCGGCGCACGTCCGGCAGGAAGCCCGAGGCGGAGAACTTCGGCCGCAGCGCCAGGGCCGCCCCCGCGGCCAGGCCGACCGACCAGCCCGCCATCAGCGCGTTGGAGTGGAACATCGGCATCGAGACGTAGGCGACGTCGGCGCCGCCGAGCCCGAAGCGGTCCGCCAGCATCCGGCCCGGGAAGGCGATCTTGGCGTGCGTGCAGCGCACCGCCTTCGGGTCGCCACCGGTGCCGGAGGTGAACACCAGGGCCAGCAGGTCGTCGCCGGTGGCGGGCACCGGATCCAGCGGCGAACCTGCGCGGTGGGTGATCTCGTGGCGCCACGAGTCCAGCGCGAACACCTGAACCCCTTCCAGGGCAAGGTCTTCCAGCAGGGGCGCGTACCCGGGGTCGGCGAGCACGATGCGGCAGTCGGACAGCCGGATGTCGCGCTCCAGCGCGGCACCCCGGCGGGTCGGGTTGAGGCCGACCACCACCGAACCCGACAGCGCCGCGCCGCCCAGCAGGAACGAGAACTCCGGGACGTTGTCCAGCAGCACGCCGACGTGCGGCGGCTCGCCGTCCGGCAGCAGCTCGCGCAGCAGCGCGGCGCGCTCGGCGCTGTGCCGCACGTGCTCGGCCCAGGTCCACTCGCAGTCGTCGGTGCGCAGCCCGGGGCTGTGGTCATCAGCCCTGGCCAGCAGCAGTTCGGTGATCGTGGGCATGACCTCCGGCCGCTCCAGCGGGGAGCTCATCGCGCCGCCAGGCCCGCGCCGATCCGGCGCAGCTGCGCGGTCGCGCCCCCCAGGGTGAACTCGCCGCGCTTGGCCGCCACGAAGTAGCGGTGCAGCTCGTGGTCGAGGTCGATGCCCACCCCGCCGTGCACGTGAACTGCGGTGTGCGCCAACCGGTGTCCGGCCTCGGCGGCCCAGAACTTCGCGGTGGCGGCCTCTTCGGCGCAGGGCAGGCCTTCGGAGGCCAGCCAGGCGGCCTGCCACAGCGTCAGCTTGGCGGCTTCGACGTCGATGAACCCGTCGGCCAGCCGTTGCGCGACGGCCTGGAAGCTGCCGATCGGGCGGCCGAACTGCACCCGCTCGCCGGCGTAGGCGCTGGTCCGCTCCAGCGCACCGGAGAGCACGCCCACCTGCACCGCGCACACGCCGATCGTCGCCCGGACGATCAGCTGGTGCAGCGCCTCGGCGCCGAGCACGTCCCCGTCGCTGATGCGCACGCCGGACAGCGCCAGCCATCCCTCGCCGTCGCCGTCGACGATCTCCTGCCGCTGCATCTCGGCACCCGGCTCGCCGGGCCTGACCAGGAAGATCCGGGGTCCGTCGTCGGTGGCGGCGGGAACGAGCACGAGATCGGCGATGGGACCTGCGGGAACGTTGACCTTCGTGCCGGTGAGCACCCAGTCATCCCCGTCGCGCTCGGCGCGGGTGGTGGGGGAGCCGGGGTCCGCGCCGCCGTCCTCGGTCAGCGCGGCGGTGAGCACGACCTCGCCGCGCGCGGCGGGTTCGACCCAGCGCCGCCGGTGCTCGTCGGTGCCGGATTCGGCCAGCGTCGTCGCGCCCATCGTGATCGACGGCAGGTAGGGGACCGGAGCCACGGCGCGGCCGATCTCGATCAGCACGCTGCACTGCTCCAGCAACCCGAAACCGCCCTCGGGGAGCGCGGCGGTGAGCACGTCGGCCTTGGCCAGTTCAGCCCACAGCGCCCGGTCGAAGCGGTCGTCCTGCTTCTCGACCTCGCGCAGCCGCTCGTTGGTGGCCCTGTCGCCGAGGATGCGGCCGACCAGCCCGGCCAGGTCCTCCTGGGCCTCGGTCAAGGTGAAGTCCATGTCGCCTCCAGGGAGGTGGTGTGCGGGAGTGGGCAGTTCGCGCCCGAAGCGTCCGGGCGAAGAGGACTTCGATCGCGGGTAGTTCTGGCGAGAACTGGTCCTGGTCAGCGCTTCGCGGGAGGGAGGCCGAGGCCGACGGCAGCGATGATGTCGCGCTGCACCTCGTTCGTCCCGCCGCCGAAGGTGAGGATCAGCGCCGATCGGTGCATCCGCTCGATGCGCCCGGCCAGCGCGGCGCCCTTCGAACCCGAGCGCACGTAGGCGGCGGTGCCCAGCACCTCCATGAGCAGCCGGTAGGCCTCGGTGGCGAACTCGGTGCCGAACACCTTCGTCGCCGACGCGGCGGCCGGGTCGGGGTGCTTCTCGGCGGTGGTGGCGATCTTCCAGTTCATCAGCTTCAGGAACTCCGCGCCCGCGTGCACCCGCGCGAGGTGCTGCTGCACCCACTCCTGGTCGATGACCCGCCGCCCGTCGGACAACCGGGTCTGCGCCGCCCAGTCCCGCACCTCGGTCAGCGCCAGCTGCAGCGGAGCCGCGGAGGTGAGCGCGACGCGCTCGTGGTTGAGCTGGTTGGTCACCAGCGGCCAGCCCTCGTTCTCGGTTCCCACCAGCGACGACGTCGGCACCCGCACGTCGGAGTAGTAGGTCGCGCTGGTGGTCGGCCCGGACACGGTGCGCACCGGGGTCCAGGAGAAGCCGGGGGAGGAGGTGGGCACGACGAGCACGCTCAGCCCGCGGTGCTTGCGCGCGTCGGGATCGGTGCGGCAGGCCAGCCAGACGTAGTCGGCGTACTGGATCAGGCTGGTCCACATCTTCTGGCCGTTGATCACGTAGTCGTCGCCGTCGCGCACCGCGGTGGTGCGCAGCGAGGCCAGGTCGGTGCCCGCCTCGGGTTCGGAGTAACCGATGGCGAAGTGGATCTCGCCTGCCGCGATCTCGGGCAGGAACTGGGACTTCTGCTCGTCGGTGCCGAACCGCATGATCGTGGGCGCGATGCTGTTGAGCGTCAGGAACGGCACCGGTGCGCCCGCGATGGCGGCCTCGTCGGTGAAGATCAGCTGCTCCAGCATGCTGCGGTTCTGCCCGCCGTACTCCTCGGGCCAGCCCAGCGCCAGCCAGCCGTCGGCCCCCATCTGCCGCACGAGCTGCTTGTAGGCCCCGCCGTCGCCGTAGTCGCCCTGCGAGAGCTCCTCGCGCAGCTCGGGCGTCATCAGATCGGCGAAGTAGGCGCGCAGTTCCTCCCGCAGCTTCTCGTGCTCGGGCGTGTAGGCGATGCGCATGCATCCTCCCGGGGTGGGACGCGCTTTGTGAAACACGTTTCTAAAATCATAGACCGCGCCGCGCGATCAGGTCGAGACCACACGGTCACCGCTCCGCTATCGAATGTGCAACGTGTTCTAGAGAGGATGTCGCGGCGCGTCCGAATGGAGCAGTGACCCCGGGTTGCTCCGGCTCGTTGAGTGACCAGGGCCACCGGGTGGTCGCCGCCGTGACCTGAAGGTGACCGAAAGGTCCGATCGTGTAGAACGGGTTTTATCTACCATTGCGCGGCGCTGTGGCTGAATTTCCTGCGAAGTCGGGCCATCTGGGCACGGCACTTGATACCTATCGAGAACACATTCTAGTGTGTGTTGGCTAACACCTCCCCGCGCCGTGGCGGGGTTGATCTGGTGAGGAGCGAGCCGGTGAAGGCAGCGGTGCTGAAGCAGATCGGCGACCCCGAACTCGACGTGCGCTCGGACGTGGCCACCACCGAGGTGGGGCCCGGCGAGGTGCGCGTGCGGGTCCGGGCCTCCGGCATCTGCCACACCGACCTGTCCGCGATGAGCGGCGGACTGCCCGCGCTCGCCCCCGGGATCATGGGCCACGAAGGCGCGGGCGAGGTCATCGCCGCAGGCGGGAAGGTCGACCACCTCCAGGCCGGGGACCGCGTCGTGCTCTCCTTCGTGCCGCCGTGCAACCGCTGCCCGGTGTGCCTGGGCGGCCAGCCGCACCTGTGCGAGGTGCACACGGTCGACGCCTTCGTCTCGCCGCGCTTCGAGGTCGGCGGCGAGCCCGCCTTCGGCTTCGCCGGCTGCGGCACCTTCGCCGAAGAGCTCGTGATCCCGGCCGAAGCCGCGATCAAGGTCGACGACGACGTGCCCTACGAGATCGCCGCGCTGATCGGCTGCGGCGTGCTGACCGGCGTCGGCGCGGTGGTCAACACCGCGCAGGTCGAACCTGGGGCCACCGTGGTCGTCATCGGCTGCGGCGGGGTGGGCATCTCGGTCATCCAGGGCGCGCGGATCGCCGGTGCCTCGCGCATCGTCGCGGTCGACCCGGTGGTCGCCAAACACGAGGCGGCGCTGCGCTTCGGCGCCACGCACGCCACCACGCCGGACGGGCTGGCCGACCTGCGCCAGCAGCTCACCGGCGGACGCGGTTTCGACTACGCCTTCGAGGTCGTCGGCCTGGCCGCGACCATCCGCGCCGCCTACGACGCGGCGCGTCGCGGCGGCGCCGCGGTGATCGTCGGCGCGGGCAGCGAGGAGCAGAAGGTCGAGTTCTCCGCCCAGGAGCTGTTCATCAACGAACGCAACATCGTCCCCTCCTTCTACGGTTCCGCCGACCCACGCCGGGACACCGGCCGGATGGTCGAGCTGTGGCGGGCGGGGCTGCTGGATCTGGAAGGCATGATCAGCCGGCGGCTGCCGCTGGCGGACATCAACGACGGGCTGGCGGCACTGCGCAGCGGCGACAACGCCGTGGTGCGCCAGATCGTCACTTTCGACCCGAGGTGAGGCGCAAGTGTCGAGTGTGGACGGAAAGGTAGCGATCGTCACCGGAGCCGGTGCCGGGCTGGGTCGGGCCGAAGCGCTCGCGCTGGCGCGCGCCGGGGCGAACGTGGTGGTCAACGACGTCACCGACGCGGCGCACGCCGTGGTCGCCGAGATCGAGGAGATCGGCACCAAGGCCGTCGCGGTCGTCGGCGACGTCTCCGACTCCGAGGTCTCCGCCCAGATGATGGCCGCCGCGACCGAACGCCTCGGCGGGCTGCACGTGGTGGTCAACAACGCCGGCCTGCTGCGCGACCGGATGCTGTTCAAGATGAGCGACCAGGAGTGGGACGACGTGCTGCGGGTGCACCTGCGCGGCCACTTCCTGCTGTCGCGCAACGCCACCGCGCACTGGCGCCAGGAGTACAAGGACACCGGCGCCACCAGCGGCAGCATCATCAACACCGCCTCCGAGGCGTTCCTGCTCGGCTCGGCGGGCCAGCCGAACTACGCCGCGGCCAAGGGCGGCATCGCCGCGCTGACCGTCTCCACCGCCCGCGCGATGTCGCGGATGGGCGTGCGCGCCAACGCGATCTGCCCCCGGGCGCGCACCGCGATGACCGCGGAGACCTTCGGCGACGCGCCCGGCGAGGGCGTGGACCCGATGTCGGTCGAGCACGTCGCCCCGCTGGTGACCTACCTCGCCGGGCCGTCCGCGCAGGCCATCAGCGGCCAGGTCTTCGTGGTGCACAGCGGAGTCGTCGCGCTGCTCGCGCCGCCCACGATCGAGCGGAAGTTCGCCGCCTCCGGCGAGCTCTGGACGCAGGAGGACCTGGAATCCGGTCTGGGTGCCTACTTCGCCGACCGCGATCCGGAGAAGTCCTTCGCGGCCAACGACGTCCTCGCCGTTCCGTAGCGCGCAGCGCCCATCCCGCCGGGCTCACAGGCGGCACGCAGCACCTTTTCCGTCAACGAGGCCGGGAGGAAGCATGGGTATCGAGGAGCGGCGGTCATGACCGCCCCGGTCGCCGGAGTCTCGACGGCCCTCGGCCACGTGGGCAAGATCGCCACGCTGGCCTGGGAGGTCGTGCGCTACACGCCGCGCAGGCCGTTCGCGGTGCGCGAGTGGATCCAGCAGGCCTGGTTCTTCGCCAGCGTCACCATCCTGCCGACCGCGATGGTGGCCATCCCGTTCGGCGCGGTGATCGCCATGCAGCTGGGGTCGCTGACCCAGCAGATCGGCGCCCAGTCGTTCACCGGTGCCGCCAGCGCGCTGGCGATCCTGCAGCAGGCCAGCCCGCTGATCACCGCGCTGCTGGTGGCCGGTGCCGGTGGTTCGGCGGTGTGCGCCGACATCGGCGCGCGCACCATCCGCGAGGAGATCGACGCGATGGAGGTGCTGGGCATCTCGCCGATCCACCGGCTGATCGTGCCCAGGGTGCTCGGTGCGGTGCTGGTGTCGTTGCTGCTCAACGGCCTGGTCAGCGTCGTCGGTGTGCTCGGCGGTTACTTCTTCAACGTGGTCCTGCAGGGCGGGACGCCCGGCGCCTACCTGGCCAGCTTCAACGCGCTGGCGTCGCTGCCCGACATCTGGGTCAGCGAGGTCAAGGCCGCCATCTACGGCTTCGTCGCCGGCGTGGTCGCCGCCTACCGGGGGCTCAACCCCTCCGGCGGGCCGAAGGGCGTCGGGGACGCGGTCAACCAGGCGGTGGTCATCACCTTCCTGCTGCTGTTCATGATCAACCTCCTGGTCACCGGCATCTACCTGCAACTCGTGCCGCCGAAGGGGTTGTGAGATGGCAGTCCTGGACACGGCACCACCGCCGACACCGACCCCCATGCAGCGCCGCATCGCCAAGGCCGCGGCCAAACCCGGTGACGTGCTGGCCAACCTCGGCTGGCAGCTGTCGTTCTACGTGCGCGCGCTGGCGCTGGTGCCGGTCACGCTGGCCAAGTACCGCAAGGAGACGCTGCGGCTGCTCACCGAGGTCGTCTTCGGCAGCGGGGCGCTGGCGATCATCGGCGGCACCCTCGGGGTCATGGTCGGCATGACGATGGCCACCGGCGCGGTCGTCGGCCTGCAGGGCTACTCCTCGCTGAACCAGCTCGGCACCGCCGCGCTGACCGGCTTCATCGCCGCCTACTTCGACACCCGCGAGGTCGCGCCGCTGTCGGCGGGCCTGGCGCTGTCGGCCACCGTCGGCTGCGGGTTCACCGCGCAGCTGGGCGCGATGCGCATCTCCGACGAGATCGACGCGCTGGAGGTGATGGGGGTGCGCAGCGTTCCGTACCTGGTGACCAGCCGGGTGCTGGCCGGGGTCGCCGCCGTCATCCCGCTGTACGTGGTGGGCCTGCTGGGCTCCTACCTGGCGTCGCGGCAGATCACGGTGTGGGTCTACGGGCAGTCGGCGGGCACCTACGACCACTACTTCCACCTGTTCCTGCCACCGGAGGACGTGCTGTGGTCCTTCGGGAAGGTGATGGTCTTCAGCGTCGCGGTGATCCTGACGCACTGCTACTACGGCTACACCGCCAGCGGCGGCCCGGCCGGGGTCGGCGTCGCCGTCGGCCGCGCGGTGCGGACCTCGATCGTGCTGGTCACGGTGCTGGACTTCTTCTGCAGCTTGGCGATCTGGGGATCGACCACGACGGTTCGGATAGCCGGATGATCGAAGTGCGCAGCAGACGCCGCTACCAGGCGATGGGGATCGCGTTCCTGGTCGTCGCCGGGCTGTTCCTGGCCGGCACGATCGGGATGTACAACAAGGCGTTCACCCGGTTCGTCGCCGTGACGGTGCGCACCGACACCGCGGGCAACCAGATGATGCCGGGCGCCGACGTCAAGGTGCGCGGCGTGGTGGTCGGCGAGGTCCGTGCCATCGACGCCGGCAACGGCCACGCCGTCCTGAGGCTCGCGCTGCAGCCGGACGAGGCGGGCATGATCCCGGCCAACGCCTCGGCACGGCTGCTGCCGAAGACCCTCTTCGGCGAGCGCTACGTGGCCCTGGACATCCCGAAGCAGTCCACATCGGACACCCTGAGCGCG
The DNA here is from genome assembly GCF_035320975.1 of Saccharopolyspora mangrovi. Lineage (NCBI taxonomy): Bacteria > Bacillati > Actinomycetota > Actinomycetes > Pseudonocardiales > Pseudonocardiaceae > Saccharopolyspora > Saccharopolyspora mangrovi. The sequence continues at coordinate 70,756 of NZ_JAWLNX010000020.1, forward strand.
GGCGACGTCATCCCGCAGGACCGCAGCGCCTCGGCGATGGAGGTCGAGAAGGTCCTGTCCGACCTGATGCCGGTGCTGCAGGCGGTGCAGCCGCAGCAGGTCTCCACCACGCTCAACGCGGTCTCCCAAGCCCTGGAGGGGCGCGGCGAGCAGCTCGGCGAGACGCTGGTGCAGCTGGACCGCTACCTGCAGGACTTCGACCCCTCGCTGCCGAAGATGGAGTCGGTGATCAGCCGCGTCGACGACGTCGCCGAGAACTACGCCGACGCCGCACCGGACCTGATGCAGGCGGTCAACGACCTGACCACCACCAGCCGGACCGTCGTCGAGCAGCGCGGTCAGCTCCAGCAGATGACCGGCGCGCTGACCAGCGCCAGCGGTGAGATGGACCGGTTCCTGTCGGCCAACGGCAACAACTTCATCCGGTTGGCCGGGACCTCGCGGTCCACCTTGGAGCTGCTGGCGAAGTACTCGCCGCAATACCCGTGCATGCTCCAGCAGTTCCAGGCGGGCACCAAGAACGCCGATCTGACCTTCGGCAAGGGGACCGACACCCCGAACATGGCGCGGATGACCCTGGAGATCACCGGCAGCCGGGGCAAGTACCTGCCGGGCGTGGACGACCCGAAGAACCTGGAGCACCGCGGCCCGCGCTGCTACCCGTTCGTCGAGGCGCCGGAGACGTTCCCGCAGTACCCGCCGGGCGGCCCGCTCAACGACGGCTCCACCAAGCCCGAGCCGCCGCTGGACCGGGACGCGGTGTTCCCGTGGAAGAAGTCCACCGCACCGGCCTCCACCTCGCCGCAGTCGGCGAGCTCCTCGGTCGCCAACTCCCAGCCCGAGCGCGACCTGCTCGCCGCGCTGATGGCGCCGCGCCTGCAGGTCCAGCCCAAGGCGGTGCCGGACTGGACGAGCCTGCTGGTCGGACCGCTGTTCCGGAACGCGGAGGTGACCGTGCGATGAGGTCGATCACCGCACCGCTGATCAAGCTGATCGCCTTCGTGGCGGTCACGCTGACCCTGACCGGCATCCTGGTGTCCACCATCGCCGCCAACTCCTCCGGCGACGCGGAGGAGTACACCGCGCGCTTCGCCGACGCCTCCGGGCTCGGCGAGGGCGACGACGTGCGCATCGCCGGGGTCAAGGTCGGCCGGATCACCGAGCTGGAGGTCGTCGGCGACCGGCACGCGCTGGTGCGCTTCGACGTCGAAACCGCCCGCAAGCTCCCGAGAGACGCGCAGGCCACCGTCAAGTTCCGCAACATCGCCGGTCAGCGCTACCTCGCGCTGGACGCGCCGCTGCGCGATCCGCAGGACGTGCTGCCGCCCGGCGGCGAGATCCCGCTGGAGCGCACCCACCCGGCGCTGAACCTCACCGCGCTGTTCAACGGCTTCCAGCCGCTGTTCCAGGCCCTCAACCCGCAGGACGTCAACCAGCTCTCCGGCGAACTGGTGAAGGTGCTGCAAGGCGAGGGCGGCACCGTCGACAGCCTGCTGGCGCACACCGCCTCGCTGACCGGCACGCTGGCGCGCAAGGACGAGGTCATCGGCCAGGTCATCGACAACCTCAACGCCGTGCTCGGCAACGTCAACGAGCGCGGTCCGCAACTGGCCGAGCTCATCGACGCGCTGCAGCGCCTGACCACCGGGCTGGCCGAGCAGCGCGAGCCGGTCGGCGAGGCGATCGGCGCGCTCGACGAGCTCACCAACACCACCGCGGGACTCGTCGAGCAGGCCAGACCGCCGCTGCAGCAGGACATCGCCGCGCTGCGCGACGTGACCGGGCTGCTCAACAAGGACCTGCCGCTGCTGGAGCACACGCTGCAGACGATGCCGGGCCGGTTGGACCGGTTGACCCGCACGGTCAGCTACGGCGGCTGGTTCAACTACTACTCCTGCCAGGTCAGCGGCAACATCCGCATCGACCAGCTCAAGATCAACGTCCCGATCCTGCCCGTGCCGACGACCCAGTTGCCGGAGAGGTGCCGATGAAACCACTGCGGGCCCGCAACCAGGTCACCGTCGGCCTCGTCACCATCGCGCTGCTGGTGCTCGGGACGCTGACCGCGTTCTCCGCCAAGGACCTCCCGCTGATCGGCTCCGGCAACTCCTACTCGGCCCACTTCGCCGAATCCGCGGGTCTGGAACCGGGAAACGAGGTGCAGATCGCCGGGGTGAAGGTCGGCGAGGTCGACGAGGTCGCGCTGGACGGCAACCGGGTGCTCGTCAAGTTCACAGTGGACGGACGCGAGCTCGGTGACCGCAGCCGCGCCGACATCCAGATCAAGACGCTGCTCGGCGAGAAGTTCCTCGGCCTGCAACCGGCCGGCAACGAGGAGCTCTCCGAGCCGATCCCGTTGCGCAGCACCAGTTCTCCGTTCGACATCCCCGACGCCATCGACCAGCTGACCCAGACCACCGGGCAGCTCGACAGCGCCAAGCTCGCCGAGAGCTTCCGGGTCATGTCCGACACCATGCGCGGCGCGCCCCAGCACATGGACCAGGCCGTCACCGGTCTCTCCCAGCTGTCGCAGACCATCGCCTCCCGCGACCAGCAGCTCGCCGACCTGCTGCACAACGCGAGCAACGTCTCCGGCATCGTCGCCGACCGCGACCAGCAGGTCAGCAAGCTCGTCTCCGACGGCAACCTGCTGCTGTCGGAGGTGCAGGCCCGCAAGCAGGCCATCAGCGGGCTGCTGGTCGGCACCGAGAACCTCTCCCACCAGCTGCGCGGCCTGGTCGCCGACAACCAGGAGCAGATGCGGCCGGCCCTCGAGCAGCTCGACCAGCTCACCGCGATGCTCAAGCGCAACCAGGACAACCTGAACAAGGCCATCGGCGCGCTGCAGCCCTACGTGCGCGGCTTCAACAACACCATCAGCAACGGCCGCTGGTTCGAGGGCTACTTCTGCGGTCTGCTGCCACCGCCGATCCACGCCGGGCCGATCCAGACCAACACCCCCGAGTGCGAGCTCCCGGTTCCCGAGGGAGGCGGCCGATGAGCAGGATCACCCGCGTGATCGCCGCGCTGTGCGCGCTGGCGCTGGTCACCGCAGGAGTGCTGTGGTGGACGCTGTCCGCCAGCGGTACCACCATCACCGCCTACTTCGACAAGGCCGTCGGCCTCTACGCCGGGTCCAGCGTGCGGGTGCTGGGCGTGAAGGTCGGCCAGATCGACACCGTCACGCCCGAGGGGCCGGTGGTGCGGGTCGACATGCACGTCGACGACGGAGTGCGCATCCCCGCCGACGCCAACGCCGTGGTCGTGGCCCCCAGCCTGGTCAGCGACCGGTACGTGCAGCTCACGCCCGCCTACACGCAGGGCGAGGTGATGGCCTCCGGCGCGGTGCTGGACCGCAAGCGCACCGCCACCCCGGCCGAGCTCGACGAGCTCTACAAGAGCGTCAACGCGCTCTCGACCGCGCTCGGTCCCGACGGCGCCAACCGCGAGGGCGCGCTCAACGACGTCCTCAACACCACGGCGGCCACGGTGGACGGCAACGGCCAAGACCTCAACACCACCATCAAGCGGCTCGGCGAGCTCTCGGCGACGCTGTCGGAGAACCAGGACGACCTGTTCGCCACGGTGGACAACCTCAACCAGTTCACCGGCACGCTCGCCCAGAGCGACAAGCAGATCCGCGAGCTCTACGGCCGGATGGCCGACACCACCGGCTACCTCGCCTCCGAGCGCGAGCAGTTGGGCACCTCGCTGCACTCGCTGGCCATCGCGCTCGACGACGTGCAGCGGTTCGTGCACGACAACCGCGACCACATGTCCTCCAACGTCCGCAACCTCACCGGCGTCACCCAGGCGCTGGTCGACCAGCGGCAGGCGCTGGCCGAGGTGCTGGACCTGATGCCGCTGGCCACGACGAACTTCATCAACGCCTACGACTCCGCCTCCGGCACCGTGGCCTCGCGCTGGAACCCGCAGGAGCTCGCGCAGCCGCCGATCCTGATGGTGTGCAGGCTGATCGCCAACGCGAGCCCGCTGCCCGAACCGCTCCCGCAGTCGCTGCGCGACACCTGCGAGCGGCTCAACCCGGTCGTGCAGGGAGTGGCGCCGCTGCCGTCGGTCGCCGACGTGCTGGGCAAGCTCCAGACGGGTGCCGGCGACGTTCCCGACCAGCTCGGAAAGGGGCCGAACCCGGTGCCGCTGCCGCTGGTCGACGCGATGAAACGAGGGGCGGGGACGCCATGACCGCCACACGTCGCGCGCTGCTGGCCGGATCGCTGTCGGTGCTGCTGCTCTCCGGTTGCGGCACAGCCGGTTTCACCGGCCTCTACAACACGCCGCTGCCCGGGGGCGCCGAACTCGGCGACCACCCGTACGCGGTCACCGCGCACTTCCACGACGTGCTCGACCTGGTTCCGCAGGCCAGCGTCAAGGTCAACGACGTCGCCGTCGGGCGCATCGACCGCATCGAGCTCAGCGCCGACAACACCACCGCGCTGGTCACCCTCCGGGTCAACGGCGACGTGCGGCTGCCGGCCAACGCCTACGCGCGGCTGCGCCAGTCCAGCCTGCTGGGGGAGAAGTTCGTCGAGCTGACCCCGCCACCGGAGAACGCCACCGGCAAGCTCGCCGACGGCGCGGTGATCCCGATCGAGCGCACCAACCGCAACCCGCAGATCGAAGAGGTGCTGGGCGCGGTGTCGCTGCTGCTCAACGGTGGTGGCATCGAACAGCTGCAGACCATCGTGCAGGAGCTGAACAAGGCCTTCACCGGCAACGAGGAGGAGATCCGCTCGCTGCTGGGCAACGTCAACGACGTGGTCACCCGGCTCGACCACCAGCGCGGCGAGATCACCAAGGCCCTCGACGGGCTCAACCGGCTGTCGGCGAACCTGCGCGAGCAGACCGGCAACATCAACACCGCCCTCGACGGGCTGTCCCCGGGCCTGCGCGAGATCGAGGCCCAGCGCGGCCAGCTCGTCGGCATGCTGCAGTCGCTGGACAAGCTCTCCGGCACCGCCACCCGCACCGTCGACGCCAGCCGCGAGGACCTGGTGGCCGACCTGCAGGCGCTCGCGCCGACGCTGCAGCAGCTCGCCAAGACCGGCACCGACCTGCCCAAGGCGATGGCGTTCCTGTCGACCTACCCGTTCCCGGAGTACGCGATGGTCCCGCTCAAGGGCGATTTCGTGAACACCAACGTGTTCATCGACCTGGACCTGTCCGCGCTCTACGAGAACTTCGCGCGCTCCTCGGGCCCGCCCATCCCGATCCCGGGTCTTTCCGACTCGGGGCAATCCGGTGCCAACATCCCGCTGCCACCGGGCGCACCCGCGCTGCCGCCGTTGCCGATCCCCGGAACGCAGCCGGACGGCGGGCTGCTGCCGGGACTGTCCGGAGGAGGGTCGTAGATGGTCGCCCGCAAGGTCAAGGTGCAGCTGGCGCTGTTCCTGGTCATCGCCGTGCTCGGCGTCGGTTTCGTCGGTGGGCGCTACGCCGGGCTGGACCGGTTGTTCGGCTCCAACGGCTACCCGGTGACCGTGCAGCTGGCCGAATCCGGCGGCCTGTTCACCAACTCCGAGGTCAGCTACCGGGGCGTGGCCGTCGGCCGGGTCACCGCGCTGCGGCTGACCCACGACGGCATCGCCGCCGACCTGCACATCAACGACGGCGCACCGCAGATCCCCGACGACGCGCGCGCCGTGGTCGCCAACCGCTCCGCCGTCGGCGAGCAGTACATCGACCTGCAGCCGCAACGCCGCGACGGCCCCTACCTCGACGCGGGCTCGGTCATCCCGATCGAGCGCACCGCCATCCCGCCCGCGCCGGAATCGCTGCTGGTCAACGTCGACCGGCTGGTGGCCGGTGTGCCGACCGACAAGCTGCGCACGGTGGTCACCGAGGTCGGCACCGCCTTCGACGGAACCGGCTCCCACCTGCAGCAGCTGCTCGACACCACGAGCTCGTTCACCACCGCCGCGCAGCAGAACCTGCCGCAGACCACCGGGTTGCTGGACAACAGCGACGTCGTGCTGCGCACCCAGCAGGAGCAGGGCCAGAACCTCACCGAGTTCAGCTCCGGGCTGCGGCAGATCTCCGGGCAGCTCAAGCAGTCCGACCCGGACCTGCGCAAGACCATCCAGGAGGCGCCGGGCGCGGCCACCGAGATGCAGGAGCTCACGCGTTCGATGGGCACCGACTTCGGCATCGTGGCCGCCAACCTGCTCACCACGATGCAGCTGACCAGCGTGCGCGAACCCGCGCTGGAGCAGGCGCTGGTCGCGCTGCCGATGATCTCGGCGTTCACCCACACCCTGTCCCCGGACGGCACCGGCCGCCTCGGACTGGTGCTCAACATGTTCAACCCGCCTGCCTGCACCAAGGGCTACGAGGGCACTCCGCGCAAGCACGGCTCGGACACCACCGACGGCCCCACCAACTACGACCTGGCCTGCGAGGAACCCGCGGGCAGCCCCACCGGCGTGCGCGGTTCGCAGCACGCCATCCGCTACCCGGTCCCGGCCCCGGTCAGCCCGCCCGCGCCTTGAGCCCGGCCGGAGGTGGACGCGCCACCGCCCGGTTCGCATACTTGGGGTGTTCCGCCTCGAGAATCCGCAGGTAGCGGCCGGGAGGTGTGCACGCATGGGGCGCGCGGTCGGGATCGACCTGGGCACGACCAATTCCGTGGTCTCCGTCCTGGAGGGAGGCGAGGCCACCGTCATCGCCAACTCGGAGGGGTCGCGCACGACTCCGTCGGTGGTGGCCTTCGCCAAGAACGGCGAGCTGCTGACCGGACAGCCCGCCAAGAACCAGGCGGTCACCAACGTCGACCGCACGATCCGGTCGGTCAAGCGGCACATGGGCACCGACTGGAAGGTCGGCATCGACGGCAAGGACTACACGCCGCAGGAGATCTCCGCGCGCGTGCTGATGAAGCTCAAGCGCGACGCCGAGTCCTACCTCGGCGAGGACGTGACCGATGCTGTGGTCACCGTGCCCGCCTACTTCGACGACGCGCAGCGGCAGACCACCAAGGAAGCCGGTCAGATCGCCGGCCTCAACGTGCTGCGCATCATCAACGAGCCCACCGCCGCGGCCCTGGCCTACGGCCTGGACAAGGGCGAGAAGGAGCAGACCATCCTGGTGTTCGACCTCGGTGGCGGCACCTTCGACGTCTCGCTGCTGGACGTGGGGGAGGGGCTGGTGGAGGTCAAGGCGACCTCCGGTGACACGCACCTGGGGGGTGACGACTGGGACGAGCGCATCGTCGAGTGGCTGGTGGAGAGGTTCCGGTCCTCCTCGGGGGTGGACCTCACCCGCGATCCGATGGCGATGCAGCGGATCAAGGAGGCCTCCGAGAAGGCCAAGATCGAGCTGTCCTCCTCCTCGCAGACCAGCATCAACCTGCCCTACATCACCGTCGACTCGGAGAGGAACCCGCTGTTCCTGGACGAGACGCTGTCCCGCGCCGAGTTCGAGCGGATCACCTCCGACCTGCTGGAGCGGTGCCGCAAGCCGTTCAGCAACGCCGTCAAGGACGCCGGGATCAAGGTCGGCGACATCGACCACGTGGTGCTGGTGGGCGGGTCGACGCGGATGCCCGCGGTGACCGACCTGGTGCGCGAGCTGACCGGGGGCAAGGAGCCCAACAAGGGCGTCAACCCGGACGAGGTCGTGGCCGTGGGCGCCTCGCTGCAGGCCGGTGTGCTGCGCGGTGAGGTCAAGGACGTCCTGCTGCTCGACGTCACCCCGCTGTCGCTGGGCATCGAGACCAAGGGCGGCATCATGACCAAGCTGATCGAGCGCAACACCACGATCCCCACGAAGCGCTCGGAGACCTTCACCACCGCCGACGACAACCAGCCCTCGGTCATGGTGCAGGTGTTCCAGGGCGAGCGGGAGATGGCCGCGCACAACAAGAAGCTCGGCATGTTCGAGCTGACCGGCCTGCCGCCGGCGCCGCGCGGTGTGCCGCAGATCGAGGTCAGCTTCGACATCGACGCCAACGGCATCGTGCACGTCTCCGCCAAGGACCTCGGCACCGGGCGCGAGCAGTCCATCAAGATCAGCGGTGGCTCGGCGCTGCCGAAGGAGGACATCGAGCGGATGGTCTCCGACGCCGAGACCCACGCGGACGAGGACCGCAAGCGCCGCGAGGAGGCCGAGACCCGCAACCAGGCCGAGACGCTCGTCTACCAGACCGAGAAGGTCCTCACCGACAACGCCGACAAGATCCCCGAGGACACCCGGTCCCAGGTGCAGGAGGCCATCGACGAGGTCAACGAAGCCCTCAAGGGCGGTGACGCCGAGCGCATCCGCACGGCCGCCGATGCCCTGGCCGCCAAGTCGCAAACCCTGGGCCAGGCCATCTACGGCCAGTCGGCTCCGGGTCAGGAATCCGCCGGGGCGAGCACGTCGGACTCTACGTCCGGCTCGCAGGAGGACGACGTCGTCGACGCCGAGATCGTCGACGAGGACGACAAGAACGACAAGTCCTGACCGATTCCGACCGCGATGACCTCGCTGGACAGCGGCCTGCGGTCGCTCGCGGCGCCGCTGCGGAGGCTTCTCGTCCGCGTTGACGTTGGTCCGTTCGAGTGCCCCCGGTTTCGGCGACGATCATGATGTCCACCGATCGGATTACTTGATCAGCGTGTGTCGTGCTTGCAGTCGACTGCGGGTAGTTGGTAAGCGGCGGTTGCCGACGCCAATCCACACGATGGGACGTTCTACGGCGCGTCGTAGTCCCGCGCTGGTCAACGGAGGACGGTTCGGACTCGTGGATCGTCCACGTAGCGGCGCTTGATCGTGTTGAGAACCCCGCTCACCGCCCGGACAGTTACTGATTACCAACAAGACGGTGCAGGGCTTGGGGAGGCCGGTATGCGGGGGGTTGTTGCGTGCCAACTAGTCATCGCGAGCCTGGTCGCGTGCGCGTTGACGGCGTGCGGCGGACCAGATCCATCCGAGGCGTCGGTGACGACCTCGATCCCGGACAAGACGGCGCAGCTGGCGCCCAGTGACCCGCTGGTGCTCACCGCGCAGCGGGGCGTCCTGACCTCGGTCAACGTGACCGCCAACGGCGCTCCGGTGCCCGGCGAGATCGACCGCAGCGGACACAAGTGGCAGATCAACGCACCACTGGCCTTCGGCACCACCTACCACGTGCAGGCCGTGGCCCACGACAAGGAAGGCCGCCCGTCGATCCCGCTGAACTCGACGTTCACCACCGCGGCCCCGACCGACATCGTCAACGTCGACCGGACCCGGCCCAGCGACGGCGACACCGTCGGCATCGCGATGCCGGTCTCCATCTACTTCGACAAGCCCGTCAAGGATCGCGCCGCCGTCGAACGCCGCCTGCAGATCGAGACCTCCGTGCCCACCGAGGGCTCGTTCAACTGGTACTCCGACGACCAGGTCAACTGGCGGCCCAAGGACTACTGGAAGGCCGGCACTCAGGTGAAGGTCAAGGCCAACCTCTACGGCGTCGACACCGGCGGCGGCGTCATGGGCGACAAGAACTTCGAGTCGAACTTCACCATCGGCCGCGATCAGCGCTCCGTCGGCGACATCGACAACCACACCTTCACCGTCTACCAGGACGGCCAGGAGATCCGGAAGATGGACGCCTCCTACGGTCGGTCGTCCTACCCGACGCAGTACGGCATCCACGTCGCCACAGAACGCCAGGACTCGGTGCGGATGAACTCCTGGAGCTGGGGCGGGCCGTCCCGCGGCAGCGCCGGTGCCTACGACGAGGTGCTGCCCAACGCCGTCCGCATCTCCAACAACGGCGAGTACGTGCACACCAACACCGCGAGCACGGGGGCGCAGGGGAACAGCAACGTGACCCACGGCTGCGTCAACCTCTCCGCCACCGACGGCAGGTGGTTCCTCGAATTCACCCAGATCGGAGACCCGGTCGAGATCGTGGGCACGGAGAAACCGCTGACCAAGGCCGATGGCGACATCTGGGACTGGACCGTCCCGTGGGAGGAGTACGTCAAGGGCAGCGCCCTCTACCACGCTCCCTGACCTGCGAGATCCAGCGAGGCCCGGAGCGCGCGACCGCGCTCCGGGCCTTGTGCTTGGATCGGTGGTGTGGACCTGCTGCGTCATCTCCGGTTCTTCGTCGCGGTCGCCGAGGAAGGCCACTTCGGACACGCCGCCGACCGGCTCGGCATGACCCAGCCACCGCTGTCCCAGGGCGTGCAGCGGCTGGAGAACCGCCTCGGCGTCACCCTGCTGACCAGGGGCTCCCGCGGAGTTCGGCTGACCACCGCCGGCGCCGACCTGCTTCCCCGAGCGCGGTCGCTGCTGGCCGGTGCCGACGAGTTCGCCGAGGCCGCCAGCAGGCAGCGGGACAACCGGGGAGCGGTGCGCATCGGCGTCCTCCCCGCGCTCGGAGATCGCCAGGTCGCGGGCCTGGTCGCTGCCCTGCGCGCACCGGATCCGCACGCCCGCACCGTCATCGTCAGCACGGCCCCGACCGTCGAGCTCGTCGACGCCGTGGCGGGGGGACGCCTGGACTGCGCGGTCGTGCACCACCCCGCGCTGCTCGGCGACCTCGGCACCTCCCCGGTGATCAAGATCCCGCGCCGGCTGCTGGTGCCCGCCGAGCACCCGGCGGCGAAGAAGCCGTCGATCCGCGCGCTGCGCGGCTTGGCCTGCGCGACCGCTCCGCGCGCGCACGGCACCGCCGCCTTCGACCTGCTGGTGGACACGCTGCGGGAACGGGGACTCGACCCCGAATTCCTGCCCGCGCCGGGCGACCGCGACGCGCTCAGCGCCGTCGCCGCCGGACGGGCCTTCGCGCTCAGCACCGACCCCGAGGTGCGTGCCCCGGGCGTCGCGGTCGCCGCCGCGGGCGACGAGCTCGCGCTGCGCGTCCGGGTCGTCTGGCCCGACCCGTCGCCGCAGCCCGAGGTGTGCGCGGCGCTCGAATCCGCGCTGCGGGAGCAGCTGTGAGCGCCGAGCAGCGCATCCGGGAGGTGCTCGCCGACGCCGGAGCGCAGGGCTGGGTGCACGCGATCCGGCTCGACGGCGGCGATCACGAGCTCGGCTTCGGCGCCGACGAACTCGTGGTCACCGCCTCCGTCTACAAGCTGCCGCTGCTGGTCGCGCTGGCCCGGGCCTTCGACGCGGGAACCCTCGACCCGCGCGGGGCCGTCCGCCTCGACCCCACCTCCTGCACGCCCGGCCCGACCGGGGTGTCGATCTTCCAGGACCCGGTGCGGATGTCCTGGCGCGACCTCGCGGCCTCGATGATCGCGGTGTCCGACAACGCCGCTGCCGACGTCGTCCTCGGCGCGATCGGCCTGCCGGCGGTGGCCGCGGCGCTCGACGACCTCGGTCTGGAGCGGACCCGGGTGGTCGGCGGCACCGCCGACTCGCACGCCGCGCTGGCCCGCGAGATGGGCACGACCAGTGCGGCGGAGGCGTTCTCGCTGCTCGCCGACAACGACGAGGCCCGCACCGTCCGCGCCTACGACCCCTCCTACGCCAGCGCGACCACACCTCGCGAGATGACCCGGCTGCTGGAGCTGATCTGGGCCGACGCGGTGGCCTCGCCGCAGCAGTGCGCCTTCGTCCGCAGGCTGCTCGGCCAGCAGGCGTGGATGCACCGGGTCCGCGCTGGTTTCCCGTTCCAGGGGGTTCACGTCTCGGGCAAGACCGGCACGATCGGCGCGATCCGCAACGAGGTCTCGGTGGTGGAGTTCGACGGCGAGGCCCCGGTGGCGGTCGCGGTGTTCACCCTCGCGGCCCGAGCGGACCCGGCCTTGCCCCGAGTGGACGCGGCCATCGCCGAGTGCGCCCGGATCGCGGTCACCGACCTCCGCTCCGGTCGTCTCTGAGCGTCCCAGGCGCCGGTTTTCGCCTGAGCCGCTCATGATCAATGTCCGAAGTGTCCGGCCGATGATGACCAGAACTGCCCTGCTCCAGGGGGCGGACGCTCCGGGCGGGAGAGATTCCGGATGAATTTTCGGGCGGGGGTTCGGCTTCTCCTGGGGGGTTCAGCTGGGTCGATATCGAAGGGCTATCGGGGCGGGTGCACCTTCTTATTGGCGCTATCGGTGGGCGGGTGCTTGATTGGGGGCATCGCTTCTACTGGAGGGAAAGCAGTTGCAGCACAACGAATTCCGCGTGGGTCGCAGGTCCGTCCTGGCGGCGCTGCTGGCCGCGCCGGTGGCGGCCTGCGCGCCACGGACCCCCGCCGCAGCACCCGCACCCGCCCCTGCTCAGGGTCCCGACCCGGTGCTGGTGGAGCTCGAACGGCGCTACGACGCGCGGCTGGGGTTGTTCGCGCGCAACACCGCCACCGGGCGCACCCTCGAGCACCGCGCCGACGAGCGCGTCGCGATGTGCTCGACGTTCAAGGTCTACGCGTCCGCGGCGCTGCTGCGCGCCCACGGCCTCGCCGGCGGCTACTTCGACCGCGTCCTCCGCTACGACGCGGGCCAGCTCGTCAAGAACTCGCCGATCACCGAAACCCGCGTCGGAACCGGCATGACCGTCGGCGAGCTGTGCGCGGCGGCGGTGCAGCACTCCGACAACACCGCAGCCAACCTGCTGCTGCGCGAGCTCGGCGGGCCGCAGGCCATCACCGAGTTCGCCCGTTCCATCGGCGATCCTGTGACCAGGCTGGACCGCTGGGAGGTCGAGCTCAACACCGCGATCCCCGGCGACGAGCGCGACACCTCCAGCCCGCGGGCGCTGGCCGACGGCCTGCAGGGGCTCCTGCTCGGCGACGTCCTCGGCGGCCCCGAACGCGAGCAGCTGACCGCCTGGATGCTGGCCAACACCACCGGCGGCCCCCGGATCCGCGCGGGAGTTCCCGCCGGCTGGCGCACGGCCGACAAGACCGGCGGCGGCAGCGCCTACGGGGTCGCCAACGACATCGCGGTGACCTGGACCGACACCGGCACGCCGATCGTCATCTCGCTGCTCACCGGTCGTCCCCGGGAGAACGACCAGGCGAACAACGCGCTGCTGGCCGACGCCACCCGCCACGTGGTCAGCAGGCTGACCTGATCCGGCGAGCATGAATCGGGAGCGCTCCGCGCCCGGCGGAACGCTCCCGGTCTTCGCCAGCGGAGCGGCGGCTATCTGTCGAAGCGACCTGTTTTGATCGCTCTGACGAAGTAGCGCCACTGCGCCGAGTTGGCCGTTAAGAGGCCCCCGGCGCGGTCCTTGGTGTCGCGCACGGCGGCACCGCCGATGACGCGGCCGACCTCGACGCAGTTGGTCTCCTGGCTGCTCCGGCTGGACTTGCGCCAACCGACCGGCGACTGCAGCAACGTCACGGTGTTGTCTCCTCTCGGTGGATGATCTCGTCGACGAGGCGAACCGAGTCGTCGCTGCTCATCGCGAATTGCCCCAGGTCCTTCCCGGCCTTGACGAAAGCCGTCACGTCGCCGGGATCTCGCAGGAACGCGCTGGACCTGTGGTGTTCGAGGTGCACGACCGGGGAAGCCTTGGTGAACTCCAGGAGCACGAAAGGTCCGGCGTGTGCAGGGGTCCACCCCGCGGACAGCGGGATGATCCTGATGTCGATGTTGTCGCGGTCGCTCATGTCGCGGACGTGCCGCAGCTGGTCGATCAGCACGGCCCGGCCACCGATGGGCTGGTGCAGGACCGATTCGAGCAGGAAGGCCGTGTACCGCACTGGTTCGTGGCGCTGGGTGATGACCTCGCGCCGGCCGAGCCGGACCGCCACGCGCGTGGAGACCTCGTGCTCCGGGATTCCGGTGCCCATGATCGCCCGGGCGTAGTCGGTGGTCTGCAGCAGACCGGGGATGAGGATCGGGGAGACGTCGGTGATCGCCGTGGCGATCCGTTCGAACTCCAGCAGCGCGGTGAGCTGATCGGCCTCACCGGCTGATCCGACCGACACCGAGTTGGGTGGTTCGGCCTGGGCCTCTCGGGTGAGTTTGAGCAGCCGATCGCGAGCCGGGCTGGATAAGCCCAGCACCGCGCAGACGGCTGACACGGACTCGGTGGAGGGGACTCGTTCGCCGCGCTCCCAGCGGACCACGACGGAGTGCGAAACGTCGAGACGTCCTGCCAACTGGCGCAGCCCGAGACCGGAACGCGACCGCGCGTCCCGGATTTCCGCACCGAGAACGTACGCCCGCGGTGCCGGAGTGGTCTCGCTCATGCACCACAGCTTATTTCAGGTCCGCAATTGCGCGGCACGGTGGGTCGAGGTCTGGGAAACTGCGCGATCACGCACCGACGCGACCGCCGAATGGCGTCATCCGTTCGGGGAATTGCCGCAGTGGTCCCGGGACCACGAGCATTGGTCCCGGTTTGATCGGGACCGCAGCGGGGCCGGGAGGGGCTTCGGTGCGGTCCTCGTTCCGCGCCGCGAGCTGGCGGCGCGGCGACGGCAGAGGGGGATCGTGATGTATCCATTTCACTGGGTGCCGGCGGACGGGCGGCGGCACGCGAGCCTGGACAAGAGACCGTGGGGCAACGCCTACCCGAGCGGCATGCTCGTCAACACCCTGTGCAGCCAGGAGGTCGTGGCCGACGCGACCCGGGAGGCCTGGCTGTGGAAGACCTGCGACGACTGCAACTCCGAGGCCCGGCGGGTCGCCGAGGCGGTCCGCGAGGTCCCTCGCATGTCGGTCTAGCGAAAACGGGTACAAGTCAACGGTTCTCGGTCAGTCGCGCTTCGCCCTGCTGGGTGCGACCCGGGGTGGTTCGTTGGGCTGCTTCGGGTACACCGGCGGCCACGGCGCGTCCTGCAGCCCGGCGGCGATGTCCCGGTCGTAGCGTTCCAGCAGCGGTTCGATCGACTGCGGCCGGGCATCGGCCCACGGGTCGCCGCGCTCGGCGACCCTGGCGGGCACCGTGGCGATGGTCAGCTGATCGGGGTCGACGCCCTCCAGCTCGTCCCAGGCGATCGGAGCCGACACCTGACCGCCCACCCTCGGCCGCGCGCACCAGGCGCCGAAAACCGTCTTGTGCGGGGCGTTCTGGTTGAAGTCGACGAACACGCGGCGGCCGCGCTCCTCCTTCCACCACTTCGCGGTGATCAGGTCGGGGTGGCGGCGTTCGAGCTCGCGGGCCAGCGCGACCGCGGCGGCGCGGACCCGGTAGCTGTCCCACTCCGGGCGCAGCGAGACGTAGAGGTGCAGGCCGCGCGAGCCGGACGTCTTCAGCCGCACGTCGATGCCGTCCTCGTCGAGGAACTCGCGGGTCCGGGCGGCGGCCTCGCAGACCTCGGCGAAGCCGACACCGGGCGAGGGGTCGAGGTCGATGCGCAACTCTTCGATGATCTCCGGATGTCCGGACTGGTAGGGCCACACGTGGAAGCCCAGGCAGCCCATGTTGACCGCCCAGGCGATGTGCGCGAGGTCGGCGGCGACCAGGGCATCGCTGGTGGTCCCGTTGGGCGTCTCGACCACGGTCGTGCGCAGCCACTCCGGCGCCGAGGCCGGCACCCGCTTCTGGAAGAACGACTTGCCGCTCGCGCCGTCCGGGAAGCGCTCCATCAGCAGCGGCCGCCCGCCCAGCGTGCTCAGCAGCGGACCGGCCACCGCCCGGTAGTAGTTCACGAGGTCCAGCTTGGTCTCACCGCGCGTCTTGAAGAACACCTTGTCCGGGTGCGACACGGACACCTCGGTGCCCCCGACGTCCAGCGTCACGGCCTCGCTCACGACGACCTCCGGTGCTCAGCTCCCGAGGCCAGCCTAAGCGGGGGCACCGACGAACGCAGCCACGTCACCCGCGCGAGCAGCGGTGGAGGTTTCAGCTGAAACCTCCCACCGGGCCGGTCACCAGCCGCGTTCGCGCCACTCGGGGAGCTTGGGGCGCTCGGCGCCGAGGGTGGAGTCGTCGCCGTGGCCCGGGTAGAACCACGTGTCGTCCGGCAGCTCGGCGAAGATCCGGTTCTCCACGTCGTCGACCAGCGACCTGAAGTCCTCCGGCGAGGTCGTGCGGCCCACGCCGCCCGGGAACAGCGAGTCGCCGGTGAACAGGTGCGGGTGACCGTTCGGGTCCCGGTAGACCAGCGCGATCGAACCCGGGGTGTGCCCGCGCAGGTGGATCACCGACAGCTCGGAGTCGCCGACCGCGATGGTGTCGCCGTGCTCGACCAGGCGGTCCGGCGGCACCGGCAGCTCATCGGCATCGGCCGGGTGCGCCACCGTGAAGCAGCCGGTCGCCCCGGCCACCGCGCCCAGCGCCTGCCAGTGGTCGCCGTGCTGGTGGGTGGTGACGATCGTGCGCAGCCGGGGACGTCGCTCGTCGTGACCGAGCAGGTCGCTCAGCCGCTCGGAGTCGTTGGCCGCGTCCACCAGCAACGCGTCCCCGGTGCTCTTGCACACCAGCAGGTAGGCGTTGTTGTCCATCGGGCCGACCGAGATCTTGGTGATGGTCAGCGCGTCCAGCTCCCGGCGCGCCGCAGCGCCGCCGGGCTCCACGTGTCCGGTGTACTCAGCTTGAAGCTCCACGCCGGTGAGCCTATCGCCCACCAGCCGCGCAGCGCTGCCAAGATCGGGCGTGCCCGCTCCGCGCGTCGGAGCGCCTGGTCAGGCGCGCGACCCGCGCAGCGCGACCAGCGGGAAGATCAGCACGCTGAGCATGGCCGCGCCGACCAGCGCCGATGCCGTGCTGGTCGGGAGCTGGTGGGTCTCGGTGCCGATGGTGGTGATCACGACGACCATCGGCAGCGCCGCCGAACCCAGCAGCGCCAGCGAACGGCGCGGCCGCGCCGGCAGGTCCCGCCGGTGCAGCACCAGCACGGGCAGCCCGCGGACCACCAGGAACAGCACGAGGAACAGCGGTACGAGAGCGAACGCGCTCGGCTGGTCCAGGAGCGCCCGCAGGTCGAAGCGCATCCCGCTGACCACGAAGAAGAACGGCACGAGGAACCCGAAGCCGAAGGCCTCGATCTTGCTCTCGACCACTTCGCCCTCGTCCGGATCGCCCGCGTCGAGGAACAGCCGGACCACCAGCCCGGCCACGAACGCGCCGAGCAGCATGTCCAGCCCGAGCCCGTCGGCCAGCCACACCATCAGCACCACGACGAGCACGCACAGCCGCACCGCGAACTGCACGCTGGTGCCCAGCGTGGTGCGGATCAGGCGGCTGAGCCCGGCCGGTCTGCGGTTCGACGCCACCCACAGGGCCCGGGCCGCCACCACGCCGAAGGCGCCGAGGAACAGCAGCGTGCGCACCGGGTTCTGGTCGTTGAGCAGCAGCGCGACCGCCACGATCGGCCCGAACTCGCCCAGCGCGCCCACCGCCAGCACGCGCGTGCCCAGGGGAGTGTCGAGCAGTCCCGCGTCGCGCACCATCGGCAGCGTGGTGCCCAGGGCGGTGGTGGTCAGGGCGAGCCCGAGGATCAGCGTCGCCTGGGTGAACCCGTGCACCAGCGCGCCGAACCCCAGCCCCAGCACCAGCGAGACCAGCCAGCCGAGGGCGGCCAGCCGCATCGGCTTCCCGCGCACCTCGGAGAGCTTGAGCTCGTAGCCGGCGAGGAACATCAGCATCGCCAAGCCGAAGTCGGCGAGGAAGCCGACGATCTCGTCCTCGCGCGCCCACCCGAGCACCTGCGACCCGATGAGCACGCCGAAGAGGATCTCCAGCACCACCGACGGGATGGCGATCCACCGGCCGAGCCGGTCGGAGAACATCGGTGCCACCGTCGCCGCGATCACCACCACGGCGATGCTGGACAGCGTCTCGTGCGGCATCGACCTCCCCTCCCCCGCGCCCGGGACAGAAACTAAGCGGAGCGCGGGGAGGTCGCTGGCCGAGCAGCTACATCCAGGGCGGGAGTTCAGGTGCCTCGCCGCGGAGGTCTTCGGGCCCGGTGCGCCCGAGCAACCAGCCCAGGACCGGTCCCGGTTCGCCGGAGACCCTGGCCGGCTCGGAGGTGGTGCCCCGGAGGTCCCAGGTGCGCCGGTGGGTGCCGAAGTCGACCTCCAGCGACAGCGCCGGGACGTCGTGACGGCCGCCGAACTGCTGCGCCACGTCCTCCAGCAGGCGCTCGGCGTCGGCCACCGGGATGTCGGCGTGGTCGACGTCGTGGTCGAGGTCCACCAGGTGCGCCCAGACCTCCAGCAACCGCATCCGCAGCACGTGCAGCGCGGGGATGACCTCGCCGAGGGCGAGCGTGACCTCCGCGGTCCAGTCGGAGGCGGGCAGCGACCGGGCGGCCGCGGCGAACCGGTCGCTGGAGGCCACCAGGTCCTCCAGCAGCAGCTGGTGGCTGCGCGAGGCGCCCTGCTGGATGGCCTGGTCCCGATCGTCGCGGCTGGCGTACATCGGGTGCTCGATGCCGGTGCGCGCCCACAGCAGCAGGTTCGAGCAGGCGTCGGCGTTGCGCGCGAGGTGGGTGATCACGTGCGCGCGGCTCCAGCCGGGCAGCAGGCTCGGCTGCCGGACGGAGAGCTCGTCGAGACCGGTCACGGACCGCACCAGCACCTCGGTCGCGTGGTCGATGCGGGCCAGGTGGTCGGTGACCTCGTCGGTCAGGTCGGCAGCGGACCACCGGCCCGTGCCGAGAGCGATGTCAGCCATGTTTCTACCTCGCGTGGGGAGAGGAGAAGTTCGCTGAATGTGAAGCTCCGAGCGTAAACGCGCTGGCGACGCCGGGGACAGTGCCCAATCCGGGGGACATTGCGTATCGTCGTGAGGGGGCAGCCACCGCTGGATCGCGCAACATCTCACACGTTGGGGTGACAGCCGGGCGACCCGCCTGGAACCGGATGCCGTCGATCCGAGACTGTCGGTGGCCCCGAATAGCATGGACGTCGCAACGTCGCGACTCGATGCCGCGCCGGCGGTCCCGCTGCCCGAAGCAGGCGGCCGCTCGCAGTCGGCGCGCTCGCGCAACACCAGAACTTTCCGAAGGGATCACCGTGGCTGACCGCCTCGTCGTTCGCGGCGCCCGTGAGCACAACCTGCGCGGGATCGACCTCGACCTGCCCCGGGACAGCCTGATCGTGTTCACCGGGCTTTCCGGCTCGGGCAAGTCGAGCCTGGCCTTCGACACCATCTTCGCGGAGGGACAGCGCCGCTACGTCGAGTCGCTGTCGGCCTACGCGCGGCAGTTCCTCGGCCAGATGGACAAGCCCGACGTGGACTTCATCGAGGGCCTGTCCCCAGCGGTGTCGATCGACCAGAAGTCCACCAGCCGCAACCCGCGGTCCACGGTGGGCACCATCACCGAGGTCTACGACTACCTGCGGCTGCTCTACGCCCGCGCGGGCAAGCCGCACTGCCCGACCTGCGGTGAGGCGATCAGCAAGCAGACCCCGCAGCAGATCGTCGACCAGGTGCTGGAGATGCCCGAGCGGGCCAAGTTCCAGGTCCTGGCGCCGGTGGTGCGCGGCCGCAAGGGCGAGTACGTCGACCTCTTCGAGCAGCTGCGCTCCTCCGGCTACGCCCGCGCCCGCGTCGACGGCGCGGTGCACTCGCTCGACGAGCCGCCGAAGCTCAAGAAGCAGGAGAAGCACGACATCGCGGTGGTCATCGACCGGCTCACCGTCAAGTCCAGCGCCAAGCAGCGGCTGACCGACTCGGTCGAGACCGCGCTGCGGCTGGCCGACGGGCTGGTGCTGATCGAGTTCGTCGACCTCGACGAGACCGACCCGGCCCGCGAGCGCAAGTTCTCCGAGAACCTGGCCTGCCCGAACGGGCACGCGCTGGGCGTCGACGAGCTCGAACCCCGCTCGTTCTCCTTCAACTCGCCCTACGGCGCCTGCGTGGAGTGCGCGGGTCTGGGCATCCGCAAGGAGGTCGACCCCGAGCTGGTCGTGCCCGACGAGGACCTCTCGCTCGGCGACGGCGCCATCGCGCCGTGGGCGGGCGGGCACACTGCCGAGTACTTCACCCGGCTGCTGACCTCCCTGTCGGAGGCCATCGGGTTCCGGATGGACACCCCGTGGCGGCAGCTGCCCACCAAGGTCAAGAAGGCGGTGCTGCACGGCACCGACGACCAGGTGCACGTGCGCTACCGCAACCGCTACGGCCGCACCCGCTCCTACTACGCCAGCTACGAGGGCGTCATCCCGTTCCTGGAGCGGCGGCTGGAGCAGACCGAGTCGGACTACGCGCGCGAGAAGTACGAGGGCTACATGCGCGACGTGCCGTGCCCGGCCTGCGACGGCACCCGGCTCAAGCCCGAGATCCTGGCCGTGACGATGGAGAACGAGCACGACGAGCTCTCCATCGCCGACGTCAGCGCGCTGAGCGTGCAGGAGTGCGCTGACTTCCTCAACGCGCTGGTCCTGGGCCCGCGCGAGCAGATGATCGCCGGTGCGGTGCTCAAGGAGATCCAGGCGCGGCTGGGCTTCCTGCTCGACGTCGGGCTGGACTACCTGTCGCTGGACCGCGCCGCGGGCACGCTCTCCGGTGGTGAGGCGCAGCGCATCCGGCTGGCCACCCAGATCGGCTCCGGCCTGGTCGGGGTGCTCTACGTGCTCGACGAGCCCTCGATCGGACTGCACCAGCGCGACAACCACCGCCTGCTGGAGACGCTGAGCCGGCTGCGCGACCTGGGCAACACGCTGATCGTCGTCGAGCACGACGAGGACACCGTGCGCAGCGCCGACTGGGTCGTCGACATCGGCCCCGGCGCGGGCGAGCACGGCGGCGAGGTCGTGCACAGCGGCCCCTACAAGGAGCTGCTGAAGAACAAGCAGTCGCTGACCGGCGCGTACCTGGCGCGGCGCAAGGAGATCCCGGTGCCCACCGAGCGCCGGGTCCCGGACCGCAAGCGGCAGCTGACCGTGGTCGGCGCCCGCGAGCACAACCTGCGCAAGATCGACGTGTCGTTCCCGCTGGGGCTGCTCACCGCGGTCACCGGTGTGTCCGGTTCGGGCAAGTCGACGCTGGTCAACGACATCCTCGCGTCGGTGCTGGCGAACAAGCTCAACGGCGCGCGGCAGGTGCCCGGCCGCCACACGCGGGTCAAGGGCCTGGAGCACGTCGACAAGCTGGTGCAGGTCGACCAGTCGCCGATCGGCCGCACCCCGCGGTCCAACCCGGCCACCTACACCGGCGTGTTCGACCACATCCGCAAGCTGTTCGCGGCCACCACCGAGGCCAAGGTGCGCGGCTACCAGCCGGGCCGGTTCTCGTTCAACATCAAGGGCGGCCGGTGCGAGTCGTGCGCCGGTGACGGCACGTTGAAGATCGAGATGAACTTCCTGCCCGACGTCTACGTCCCGT
Organism: Saccharopolyspora mangrovi; assembly: GCF_035320975.1. Classification (NCBI taxonomy): domain Bacteria; kingdom Bacillati; phylum Actinomycetota; class Actinomycetes; order Pseudonocardiales; family Pseudonocardiaceae; genus Saccharopolyspora; species Saccharopolyspora mangrovi. The sequence goes on from NZ_JAWLNX010000020.1 coordinate 91,906, forward strand.
GCGAGGTGTGCAAGGGCGCCCGGTACAACCGGGAGACCCTGGAGGTGCACTACAAGGGCAAGACGATCGCCGAGGTCCTCGACATGCCGATCGAGGAGGCCGCGGAGTTCTTCGAGCCGATCAACGCGATCCACCGGCACCTCAAGACGCTGGTCGACGTCGGCCTGGGCTACGTGCGGCTGGGTCAGCCGGCTCCGACGCTGTCCGGTGGTGAGGCGCAGCGCGTGAAGCTGGCCAGCGAGCTGCAGAAGCGCTCCACCGGCAAGACGGTCTACATCCTCGACGAACCGACCACGGGCCTGCACTTCGAGGACATCCGCAAGCTGCTCGGCGTGATCAACGGCCTGGTCGACAAGGGCAACACGGTGATCGTCATCGAGCACAACCTCGACGTCATCAAGACCGCCGACTGGATCCTGGACATGGGACCCGAGGGCGGCAACGGCGGTGGCCTGCTGGTGGCCGAGGGCATGCCGGAGTACATCGCCGAGATCGAGGACAGCCACACCGGCCGCTTCCTCGCCGAAGCGCTGGGCTGAGCACCGGACGGGCACCCGCCGGGGGCCCGGTCGCGGTGCGTTTGTAACCTTTCCGCCAATGCGCGGGTCGCCACCACATGGCGGCCCGCGCTTGGACTGCCCGCGGTGAAAGTCATCGGGCGCCGCACCTCTGGTGTCCGCTGACCCGAATGTTCCCGCGCCACATGCGGAAAGGGAGTGCCCGTGGAAGCGCTCAACGACGCGATCGTCGCGCTGAACGACACGTTCTGGCTGTACCTGATCATCCCCGTGCTCGCGGTGCTGAGCTTGTACTTCACCGTTCGCTCGAAAGCCGTCCAGATCCGGATGATCCCGGAGATGGTGCGCGCGATGGGCGGCAAGGCCGAGACCGCCGAGGACGGCGGGAAGGCGATCTCGTCGTTCCAGGCGTTCGCGATCTCCGCCGCCGCCCGCATCGGCACCGGCAACATCGCCGGTGTGGCCACCGCCATCGCGCTCGGCGGCCCCGGCGCGGTGTTCTGGATGTGGATGATGGGCCTGGTCGTGGGAGCGGCCAGCTTCGTGGAGTCCACCCTGGCGCAGCTGTACAAGGTGCGGGACAAGGCCGGTTTCCGCGGCGGCCCCGCCTACTACATGCTGCACGGGCTGCGGGCGCGCTGGATGGGCGTGCTGTTCGCCGTGGTCATCACGGTGACCTTCGGTTTCGTGTTCACCGCCGTGCAGGCCAACACGATCGTCGACGCGATGATCACCTCGGCCGAAGCCACCGGCATGAGCTCGAACGGCTGGTTGCAGCCGGTGCTGGGGCTGGCGCTCGTCGCGCTGACGGCCCTGATCATCTTCGGCGGGGTGCGCCGCATCGCGCACGTCGCCGAGCTGCTGGTGCCGTTCATGGCCGGTCTCTACATCCTGCTCGGCCTGGTCATCGTGGTGCTCAACATCGACGCGCTGCCCGGCGTGATCGGCGACATCTTCGCGCACGCCTTCGGTTTCGAGGCGATCGCCGGTGGCGGCCTGGGCGCGGCGATCGTGCAGGGCGTCCGGCGCGGCATGTTCTCCAACGAGGCCGGCCTGGGATCGGCCCCGAACGCGGGTGCCACCGCCTCGGTCAGCCACCCGGTCAAGCAGGGCCTGGTGCAGACCCTCGGCGTCTACGTCGACACCCTGCTGGTGTGCTCGACCACCGCGTTCATCGTGCTGCTGTCCAACCCGACCTACGGCGACGAGGACCGGGGAGCCTCGCTGACGCAGGAGGCGCTGCAGGCGAACCTCGGCGACTGGTCGCTGCACCTGATGACGCTGATCATCCTGCTGGTCGCGTTCACCTCGGTGCTGGGCAACTACTACTACGGCGAGTCCAACGTCGGGTTCCTGACCCGCAAGCCCGGGCTGCTGACCGGCTACAAGTGGGGCGTGCTGGTCGTGGTGTTCCTGGGCGCGGTCGGTTCCTCGGACCTGGTCTGGAACCTCGCCGACACCACGATGGGCGTGATGGCGCTGGTCAACCTCGCGGCCATCGCACCGCTGAGCGCGGTCGCGCTGAAGCTGCTGCGCGACTACAACGACCAGCGGCGCCAGGGCCTCGACCCGGTCTTCACCCGGGACCGGCTCCCGGAGCTCACCGGGGTCGAGTGCTGGGAACCGCGCGAGACCGCCAAGGCCGAAGTCTAGGGCCGGGCAGGTGCGCGGGCGGGACTGGTCGCACCGGTCCCGCCCGCGCTCTCATCTCATCGCGGTCTGCCCTCGACGCCCGGGCGCAGCTGCCACGGGTAGGGACCGTCGAGGGGGCGGTAGTCGACGCCGAAGGCGTCCAGGCGGGGCAGGTGGTGGTGGGCGAGCCGGTGGCGGAACTCCGCCGGGTCGCGCTCGCTGGTCCAAGCGACCTCGGCGAACGCGCAGAGCCGGGGGAGGTCGCGTAGTCGATGCGGGCGGGCGAGTCCAGGTGCTCGGTCCACACCTGCGCCTGCAGGCCGAGGACGCGCTCGGTCGGCGGCTTGTAGTCGTAGACGTTCTCCAGCGTGTTGAGGTAGCCGACCGGGACCGGCTCGTCGGGGTGGTCCGACTGCCGGTGGTCGAGGTAGAAGTGCGTTTCCGGGCACAGCAGCACGTCGTTGCCCGCCTCGGTCGCGCGGGTGACCGCCTGCGCGTCCTGCCACGCCATCACGATCGTCGCCTGCGGCAGCGAGACGATCTGCATCGCGTCGTCCCACGCGGAGCTGCGGCGTCCGCAGGCGTGCACGTGGTCGAGCAGTCGCCGCAGCAGCGCGCCGTGCGCCGGGGTGGCGCCGGGGACCTCGTCCCCGTCGAGGCAGATCACCGTGGACGGGAAGATCGACATCACGTGGTCGAGCACGTCGCGGAAGAAGTCCACCGTCGCGCGCCGAGGTGCGAGGATGCGGTCGCTGACGCCCCAGGAGTCCCACACCGGCACGGGGCCGCCGGTGCCCAGGTCGGGGTAGGCGGCGATGGCGGCCTGGCCGTGCCCGGGGACGTCGATCTCCGGCACGACCGTGACGTGGTGCTCGGCGGCGTAGGAGACGATCTCCAGCAGGTCCTCGGTGGTGTAGTAGCCACCGTGCGGTTGCCGGTCGTGCTCCGGGACCTCGCCGCGGCCGATCATGGACCGCTCGCGCCACGAGCCGATGCGGGTCAGCTCCGGGTACTGCGGCACTTCGACGCGCCAGCCCTGGTCGTCGGTGAGGTGCAGGTGCAGCACGTTGAGCTTGTGCATCGCCAGCAGCTCGATGAACCGCAGCACCTCCCGCTTGGGCACGAAGTGCCGGGCCACGTCGAGGTGGCAGCCGCGCCAGCCGAAGCGCGGGTGGTCCTCGATCACCCCGCACGGCAGCGACAGCGGATCGTCGTGGACGGGGGAGCGGCGGAACGCGTCCGGCGGCAGCAGCGAGTCGAAGCTCATCCCTTCACCGCGCCGGACAGTCCCGACACCAGGTTTCGCTGGACGAGCACGAAGAAGATCAGAACGGGAATGGTCATCAGCGTCGAGCCTGCCATGATCGCGCCCCAGTCGTTACCCTGCGGGCTGAAAAATACCAGGATCGCCATCGGCAGCGTGTGGTTCTCGGTGGCGGAGATGATGAAGGTCTTCGCGAACAGGAAGTCGTTCCACGCGTGGATGAACGACAACACGCTGGTGGCAACGAGTCCCGGCGCCACGAGCGGGAACAGCACCTGCCAGACGAAGCGGGCGCGGCTCGCGCCGTCGAGCGTGGCGGCCTCCTCCAACTCGACCGGGACCGCCGCCACGAAGCCCCGCAGCATCCAGATCGACAGCGGCAGGCTGAACGCCAGGTGCACCAGCACGAGCGAGCCGAGGTGGTTGAGCCCGAACGCGGGAACTGCTGAACCCACTTGGCGCATCAGGAAGAACAGCGGGATCGTCAGCCGGTGAGCGCCACCGCCGCCAGGAACGACATGAGCAGCGACAGCAGCACCACCGCGCCCGCGACGAGGAGGCTGTTGAGGAAGTAGCCGCCCAATCCGTCCACTGTGAACACCCGGCGGAACCCGTCCAGCGTGAGCGCGGTGGTCCAGGGGCGCGGATCGGTGGACTGCAGCTCGGCTCCCGGCTTGAACGCCGAGAGCACCATCCAGTACAGCGGGAACGCCACCAGCACCGCGATCACGATCGCGGCGGTGTTGGCCGTCATCCGAGCTCGGGTCATGCCAGGACCTCGTTCCCGCGCTGCGCGCGCAGGTGGAGCAGCGTGATCACCAGCAGCAGCGCGGTCATCACCACGCCGATCGCCGAGCCCATCCCGTAGTTCGAGGCGGCGAAGGCCTCCTGGTAGGCGTAGACGTTGAGCACCATGTTCTGCCCGGCCACGCCGCCGCCGTTGGTCATCACGTAGATCTGCGTGAACACCTTGAAGTCCCAGATGATCGACTGGATGGTGGCGATGACCAGCACCGGCAGCAGCACGCTGCGCGCGGTCCGCCACGCCGAAGCGCCGTCCAGCGCCGCGGCCTCCACCACCTCGCCGGGAATCCCGGTGAAGCCCGCGTAGGTGGTGACCAGCACGAACGGGAACGAGCACCAGATCACCTCGGCGGCCACCAGACCGAAGGCGAGGTACTTGTCGTAGGTCCAGGACATGCCGTCCGCACCGCTGATGCCGATGCCGGTCAGCGCCTCGTTGATCAGTCCGAAGTCCTGGTCGAACAGGAACAGCCACACCGTCGAGCCGGCCACGGCCGGTGTCGCCCACGCGCCGATGGCCGCCAGGAACAGCAGCATCCGGGGCAGCGGCGCGGTTCTCGTGGCGAGCACGGCCAGTCCGATGCCCACCGCGAGGCTGCCCAGCACGCAGACCGCGGCGAAGACGCAGGTCTGCAGCAGGATCGTCCAGAACTCGGCGTCGCCGAGCAGCTCCAGGTAGTTGCCGGCGCCCAGGAACTCCAGCGGCGCGCCGCCGGAGGCCTGCGCCTGGCCGTACTCGTACAGCGAGATCTGCACCAGCTGGTAGAGCGGGTAGCCCATCATGGCGACGAGCAGCAGCGCCGTCGGTGCGAGGTAGAGCAGCGCCATCATCGGCCTTCGAACGCCGCGTTCATCTGCGCCGCGGCCTGCGCGGTGGCCTCGGCGACCGGCGTTCCGCCGATGATCTGCTGCACCATCGTCGGCAGCACGCCCTGCGCGTCGATCTTCGACCACGCCTCGGTGCTGGGCACGAAGTGCGTCCCGCCGCGCAGGGTCATCACGAACGGCGCCGCAGCGGGGTCGGGATCGGCGACCTCGCCCTGGACGTCGATGAACGTGGGCAGGTTGCCCATCGAGCCGTACATCTTGCGCTGGTACTCCTTGCCGCCGAGCAGCTGGACGAACTCGCGCGCCAGCGTCGAGCGCTGCGAGGACTTGAGCACCGACAGCAGGTTGCCGCCCGCGAAAGCCGGTGCGGTGGAACCGGTCGTGTCACCGGGCAGCGGTACCACGCCGTACTTGCCCGCCACGCCAGCGTCGACGGCCTTGCGGTTGAAGTCGCCGCCGATGGTCATCGCGGCCTCGCCGGAGGCGAAGGCCTGCACGCTCTGGCTGCCGGTCATGTCGGCGCACTGCTCGGGCGGGCAGGCCCCGCTGGTGATCAGCTTCGCGTAGGCCTCGATGCCGCGCTGCGCTGCGGGGCTGTCGATGGTGGACACCCAGCGCTGGCCCTCCTGGCGCGCGAGAGCACCGCCTGCCGCCCAGATGAACGGCATCAGCGCGTAGTGGTACTTGCCGCCGGTGGCGATCCCGTAGAGCTCGGGCCGCTCGTCGGCGCGGTGTCCAGCGCGGAGGGGGACAGGTCGGCTGATTCGGGCCACTGCGGCAACTTCTCGGTCAGGTCGGCGAGGCCGCCCGCGGCGACGTAGCCCGCGAGGTCGGTGTTGCCGACCTCCGCGACGTCGGGCGCGCTGGCGGGGTCGTTGAAGGCGCCGGTGAAGCGCTCGGATCTGGTCTCCACCGGGATGTACTGCACGTCGACGTCCACACCGGCGTGCTCGCGCTCGAACCGCGCCACCGCTTCGTCCACAGTGGCCTGCTTGGGTGCGCGGTTGGCCTCGTCGAACAGCCACACGCGCAGGGTTCCCGACCGCTCGTCGACGGCCGGTCCGGCCTGCTGGACCTGGGGAGGTCCGCACGCCGCGAGCAGCGCAGCGACGGCGGCGACGATGAGGGCTTTCCTGCGCGCATGGCTGGTCTCCGTTGTGCTGCTCGGTCGTCGGCCCCGGTGTCGGGAAAGCGGATGTTATGGATCCGGACCTCGCCGGAGCAAGGTCCGGACCGTCCTCCGCTGCTGAACTGTGGCCGAGCCGAGCACTGTGAAATTGCCGTACATCACTGGGAAATCGGTGAAGGGTCTGTTGTGGACGGATCAGCCGTGGAAGGTGATCGCCGCGACCGACGGGCACGCGTAGCTGTCCGAGGTGGGGGACAGCGCACCGGTGTTGGCGTCGCGCGCCAGTCGGGTGACGGTGCCCGCGCGCTGGTTGGCCACGAACAGCGAGGTCTCCTCGGGGTCCAGCGCGAAGTGCCGGGGCCAGTTGCCTCCGGTGGGCGTGGCCGCCTTGAACACCAGGGAGCCGTTCTCCACCGCGAAGGTGGCGATGGTGTCGTCACCCCGGTTGGAGGCGTAGACGAACTGGCCGTCGCGGGAGATCGCGATCTCCGCGGCGAAGTTCTCGCCGGTGGCCTCGGGCGCGCGGCTGCTGATGACCTGCCCGGCGGTGAGGTTGCCCGCCTCGGGGTCCCAGCCCAGGACCGTGATCGTCGAGTTCAGCTCGGCCAGCAGGTAGGCCGTGGTGCCCTCGAAGACCAGGTGCCGGGGACCGGTGCCCGCCGGGAGCGTCAGCTGCTGGTGCTGGGTGAGCTCGCCGCCCTCGAAGGCGTGGACGAACACCGAGTCGGCCCCGAGATCGACTGCCACGACCCACTTCCCGCTGGGATCGACGAGGACCTGGTGCGCGTGGGGCTCGGCGCCGGGGTGCTCGACCAGCGAGGTGTTCTCGCCGATGCTCCCGTCCGGTTTGCGCCGGTGCGCGGCCACCGTCCCGTCGCCGTAGTTCGCGGTGAGGATGAACGCCCCGCTCGGGTGCACCGACAGGTGCGTGGGCGCGTTCCCACCGCTGGGCGCGCTGTTGATCAGCCGGGGTTCGTGCGAGCTGACGTCGATCGCGGTGATCGACCCCTGCGGCCGCTCGTTGGTGACGTACAGGAACTCGTGGTCGGGGGACCAGGCGAAGAACGAGGCGTCGGCGACGCCCGGGAGGGTTCCGGAGGGCGTGAGCAGCCCGTTCATGTCCCGCATCGCGATGTCCACACCCCGCCCCGCGGGTTGCGAGCTGGTGTAGCTGCCGATGAAGGTCATCAGCCCTGCGTGCGCCTGGTGCACCTGGTGCGCGGCGGCCGCGCCCTGCCGCCCGGCGGCGGAAGCGCACCCGGCGGTCGCCCCGGCGACCCCCAACGCCCCGACCGCGCTCAAGAACCCACGACGCGAAAACGAACCACCCACAACGTTCTCCCTGCTGGACGACAAAGCAGGAGCGAAGTCTGTCGCAGCGCGGACAAGGTGGACTAGACCAAAACGGCCTAACTCGGCCCCCGCCGAAGGGGCGTGCCGTCACGCCACCAGGAGCGACATCCCCGCAGCCATCCCGAACGCCACCAGCGACAACAGCGTCTCCAGCACGGTCCAGGTCTTGAGCATGTCGGCGACGGGAATCCCGAAGTACCGGGAGATGATCCAGAAACCCCCGTCGTTGACGTGCGAGGCGATGATCGACCCGGCCGCGATCGCCACGGCGATCAACGCCAGCTGCGCCTGCGACAACCCCGCAGAACCCACCAGCGGAGCCACGATCCCGCCGGTGGTCACGATCGCCACGGTCGCCGACCCCTGAGCGATCCGCAGGCCGCTGCTGATCACGTACGCCGACACGATCATCGGCAACCCCACGCCCTGCAGCGACCCGGCCAGCGCGTCCCCGACACCGGTCTCGGCGAGCACCTTCCCGAAGAACCCGCCCGCGCCGACGACCAGCAGCAACATCCCCAGCGGGCGCAGCGCACCGCTGGTCAGCTCGGACAGGTCCCGCCCGGTCATCCCGCGCCGCGTCCCCAGCAGCCAGAACGACAGCAGCACGGCGATCGTCAGCGCCACGGTCGGGTTCCCGAGGAAGGTCAGCACCGACAGCACGGCGCTTCCCTCCGGCAGGGTGATGCTGCCGAAGGTGGCGCCGAGGATCAGCACCATCGGCAACCCGATGATCAGCGCGACGACCGCGAGCGAAGGGTCGCGCTGCCCCTCGCGCTTGGCCGCGAGCTCGTCGGCGGTGGCCAGCATGTCGGCGGGCACCGGCAGATCGATCCGCTTGCCGATCCACACCGGGTAGAGAAGCCCGGCCACGACGAACGCCGGCAGCCCGCAGACCAGTCCCATCAGGATGATCCAGCCCAGGTCCACGCCCAAGAGCCCGGCGGCCACGACCGGACCGGGGTGCGGCGGCAGGAACGCGTGGGTCATCGACAGCCCGGCCACCAGCGGGAGGCAGTACAGCAGGATCGACCGCTTGCCCTGCCGCGCCACCACGTACACCAGCGGCGCGAGCACGAAGATGCCGATGTCGAAGAACACCGGGATGCCGAAGACCAGCCCGGACAGCCCCATCGCCAGCGGAGCCCGGTTCTCCCCGAACGCCGCCAGCAGCTTGCGGGTCAGCAGCTGCGCGCCGCCGGAGGCCTCCAGCATCGACCCGAGGATGGTGCCGAGACCGATGATCGCGGTGATGTGCCCGAGGATGCTGGCGAAACCGCCTTCGAGCAGCGAATCGCTGCTCTTCTGCGCGGTGCCGACGACGTCCTCGACGGGCAGCCCGGCGGCCAAGGCGATGAGCAGCCCGCTGACCAGCAGCGCGATGAACGGTTCGATGCGGAACCGGATGATCATCACCAGCAGCACCGCGATCCCGGCCGCGCACAACGTGAGCAATCCGGACGTCTCGTGCTGCAGCCAGTTGAGGAACACGGGATCTCCTAGCGGTCCTTGCGCAGCGCGCGTCCGGGGAGTGCGTCGGTGCGGTTCCCGCCGTCGATCACCGGCACACCGTTGACCAGCACGTGCGGGATGCCGACGGCCTGCTGCCGCGGCTGGTCGAAGGTCGCGGTGTCTCGGACCGCCTCGGGGTCGAACAGCACCAGGTCGGCCACGTGGCCCTCCCGGACGCGGCCGCGGTCGGCGAGGCCGAGCCGGTCGGCGGGCCGCGAGGTCATGTTCCGCACGCACTCCTCGAGCCCGAGCACGCCGAGTTCCCGCACGTAGTGGCCGAGGTAGCGCGGGAAGGTGCCCCACGCCCGCGGGTGCGGGCGCGCACCGACCAGGAGTCCGTCGCTGCCCGCGGTGTGGGTGCGGTGGCGCATGATCGCCCGCACGTTGTCCTCGTGCCCGACGTGCATCAGGCACGACGCGCCGAGCTGCTCGCTGACGAGCACGTCGAAGTAGAACTCGGTGGGCTGCGCGCCGACGGCCAGCGCGGACTCGGCGACGCTGCGGCCCACGAGGTGCGCGTTGCCGGACTCGCGGACGCCGTTGATCTCGATGGTGTTCCAGTCGACCGGAACGCCGTGGCACCCGTCGGAGCCCTCGACCTCCAGCACGTCGCGAATCCGCCGCCGCTGCGCGGGATCTCGCAGGCGCTCCAGGGTGGTGGTGACGCCACCGGCCATCGCCCAGCTGGGTAGCAGCGCGTGCAGCGAGGTGCTGCCCGGCAGGTACGGGTAGGAGTCGAGGGTGATGTCGCAGCCGTCGTCGAGCGCCGCGTCCAGCATCGCCAGCAGCTCTCCGGCGCGACCGGCGTTGACGCCGAAGTTCATCGTCGCGTGCGCCAGGTGCAGCGGGCAGCCGGAGGCGCGGCTGACCTCGACCATCTCCTCGTAGGCCGCGAGCGCCCCCGCGCCGTAGCTGCGGTGGTGCGGGCTGTAGTAGCCGCCGTGCGCGGCCACGACCTCGCACAGCGCGGTCAGTTCCGCGGTGTCGGCGTACATCCCGGGCGTGTAGGTCAGCCCGGAGGACATCCCGAACGCGCCCTGCGCGAGCGAGTCGGCGAGGACCTCGCGCATCCGGTCGAGCTCGTCCTCGGTGACCGGCCGGTCCTCGTAACCGGCGCACAGCAGGCGCAGCGTGCCCTGCGGGACGAGGTAGGCGGCGTTGGTGGCGATGCCGGCGTCGAGCCGGTCGAGGTATTCGGCGACGCTGCGCCAGTTCCAGTCGAAGTCCTGCGGATCGTCGTTCCACCCCGCCAGCTGGGTGCGCAACGTGTCCAGGGTGGCGTCGTCCACGGGGGAGTAGGAGAGCCCGTCCTGGCCGATGACCTCCAGCGTCACGCCCTGCGAGACCTTGGCGGTGTGGTCCGGTTCGGTCAGCAGCCGCAGGTCCGAATGCGCGTGCATGTCCACGAACCCGGGCGCCAGCACGAGCCCGTCGGAGTCGATGCGGCGGCGGCCGCTCAGCGTTCCGGCTCCGGCGATCTCGACGATGCGTCCGCCGGCCACGCCGACGTCGGCGAGGAACGCCGGGCCGCCGTCACCGTCGACGACTCGCGCGCCGCGAAAGACGATGTCCACAGTGGATCTGTTCCTCCGGTCACACGCCGGGCACTCGGTCCGCGCCGGGTGGTCGAATGGTAAGTACCATTCCCCGGGAAAGCAATGGAGATCGATTCCGGCCGAATTCCCGCTTCACGACACCGAAATCCGTGGAAGGACACCGACATGAGCAGGACCGTGGTCAGCACCGACGCCGCTCCCAAGCCACCGGCGAACATCCCGCTGTCGCAGGGCGTGCGCAAGGGCAACATCCTGCAGGTCTCCGGTCAGACCGCGGTCGACCCGGCGACCGGCAAGGTCGTCGAGGGCGGTGTCGCCGAGCAGACCGAGCAGTGCCTGCGCAACGTCATCGCCATCATCGAGGCCGAGGGCGGATCGCTGCAGGACGTGCTGATGCTGCGCGTCTACCTCACCGACACCTCGCAGTTCGCCGAGATGAACGAGGTCTACGCCTGCGTCGTCGGCGAGCCCTTCCCGGCCCGCACCACCGTCTACGTCGGTCTGCCCGCCGGTCTCCTCTGCGAGATCGACGCCCTCGCCGTCCTGGACTGAGCCGGGTGAGGCGGGTGGAAGTTTCGGTGGGAACTTCCACCCGCTCAGAAGTAGGCGCGGACCAGGTCGACGACCTCGTCGCCGTCGACGACCGGGATGAGGCTCCACTTGTCCAGCACCGTGCACGGGTGGGACAAGCCGAAGCCGATCCAGTCGCCGACCCGCACCTCGGCCCCGGTGAGCTTGAGGAACGCGTGCTGGTCGGCCAGGCCGGACAGGTGGCAGGAATCCCCGGCCAACTCCCACACCTCGCCGTCGCGCCGGACCACCTGCGGTTCCGGCAGCCCCTGATCGAAGGAGACGTCGCGGCGCCCCATCGTCAGCAGCGCCAGGTCCGGCTCCGGCTGCGACATCACCTGCGCCCAGATCCGCATCGCGGGCCGGAACGGCGGCTCGGCCCCGGCCAGCCGGTGCTCCCGCCCGAACGGTGAGCGCACCCGGTAGAAGCCGTCGTCGTGCAGCAGGTACCCGCCGCTGCGCAGCACCGGCACCACCGGCAAGCCCTCCGGCCACGGCCGGGTCAGCGCCTCGGCGACCTGGTCGAAGTAGGCGCTGCCGCCCGCGCTGACGACGACCTCGCCGAGCCCGTCGAAGTAGCCGGCCTCGGCGAATTCCGCCACCAGGTCGCGGAACTCGTTCAAGTAGTCGTCGATCGCCGACAACGAGGACGCCTCGACGTCGTGCGCCACCTCGCCCTCGTAGCCGGACACCCCGACCAGCCGCAGCCGCGGCTCGGCGGCCACCGCAGCCGCCACCGCGCGCGCCTGCGACGCGGTCCGCGTGCCGGTCCGGCCGCCGGCAACGCCGAACTCCACCAGCACGTCCACCGGGCGGGTCCCGCCGTGCTCGGCCAGTGCGGCGGCCATCAGCTCGACCCCGCGCAGCGAATCCGCGTAGCAGCAGAAGGAGAAGTCCGGGTCGGCGTCGAGCTCCGAGGACAGCCAGGCCAGCCCGTGCGGGTCGACGAGCTCGTTGGCGAACAGGACCCGCTGCACCCCGAACGCCCGGTACACCCGCAGCTGGCTGACGTTGGCGGCGGTGATGCCCCACGCGCCGTGCTCCAGCTGACGTTCGAACAGCCGCGGCGCCATCGTGGTCTTGCCGTGCGGTGCGATCTCCAAGCCGTGCTCGCCGCACCAGGCCGCCATCGTCCGGAGGTTGTGCTCCATCGCCGCGTCGTCGAGCGTCAGCAGCGGTCCGACGAAACCGGCCTCGAACAGCTTCGGCCGCCGCGCCAGGAACTCGCCCACCGTCGTGCCGGAGGAATCCGCCGGCATGCCCTTGAACCGCCAGTCGATGATCTCGTCGCGCAACGCGCGGACCGCTCCTGTGTTGATCCCTGCGGGCACTGCCGCCTCCTATTGCGCATTTTGCAACGAATGTTGCGCGACGAACGACTCTGGTGTGTAGCATTGCCCGCTTCGTCGAGTCAACGATGATCGGAGACGCCGGTGAGTCAGAGCCTGGAACGCGGACTGGCCGCGCTCACCGCGCTGGCCGAAGGTCCGCAGACCCTCGACGGCCTCGCGCAGCGGCTCGGCGTGCACAAGACGACCGCGATGCGCCTGCTGCGCACGCTGGAATCCGGACGCTTCGTCCGCCGCGAGGACGCGCACCGCTACCGCCTCGGCAGCACCGTGTTCGCCCTGGCCCACCAGGCGCTGGACGACCTCGACGTGCGCGACGTGGCCCGGCCGTTCCTGACCGGGTTGGGGGAGCGCAGCGGCCACACGGTCCACCTGGCGACCCTCGACGACGACCAGGTCGTCTACATCGACAAGGTCGACAGCATCCACCCGGTCCGGATGTACTCCCGCATCGGCCGCCGCGCCCCGCTGCACTGCACGGCGGTGGGGAAAGCGCTGGTGGCGGACTTGTCGCAGCAGAAGCGCGAACGGCTCGCGCAGCGGATCCCGTACCCGAAGCTCACCCCGAGCACGATCGAATCACCCGCCCGCTACCTCGCGGAGCTGGAGCAGGTCCGGTCGCAGGGCTACGCGGTGGACCGCAGCGAGCACGAGGAGTTCACCCACTGCATCGCCGCCCCCGTCCGCAACCACCGGGGCGAAGCGGTGGCCGCGATGTCCATCTCGGTGCCGAAGGTGCTCCTGTCCTGGAACGACCTGCTCGGCTGGCTCCCGGACCTGAGCCGCACGGCGGCGGACATCTCCCGGGAGCTCGGCCAGCGTCAGTAGACCGGACCCGTGTACTTCTCGCCCGGGCCCTGGCCCGGGGCGTCGGGGTGGGTCGAGGCCTCGCGGAACGCGCGCTGCAGGGACTGCAGGCCGTCGCGCAGCGGGCCGGCGTGCGGTCCCAGGTACTCCACCGAGGCCGTGATCAGGCCGGCCAGCCCGGTGATCAGGCGGCGGGCCTCGTCGAGGTCGCGGACCGGGGCGGTGTCGGGGTCCTCGTCGGCGAGCCCGAGCTTCTCCGCGGCGGCGGACATCAGCATCACCGCAGCGCGGCTGATCACCTCGACGCTGGGAACATCGGAGAGGTCGCGTACGTTGAAGTCGACATCCGCGTCGTGTGCCGGCTCGCCGGCGCCGGTCGTGGTGTTCGGGGGAGTGGTTGGCTGCGGTTCGGTCACGCCTGCTACCCTGACACGCACGACCAGCCCCCGCTGCGGCGGGGGCGGCAAAGTGGAGCCCCGCTCCCACCCGAGCAGCCGCCGAGGCCGCCGGGTTCCGGTCCTGTCGACGTCCCGTGTGGCGTCGGTGGTGCGAACGGTATCGGCTGATACCGGTTCGATCGGTTTGGAGTCAGGGTCCCGCGGTGTTCGCGCGAGCGAACGGCCGGCGGGACTTTTGCATTCCGGGGTGAGCTCTACACGCCGTGGTGTGCAGTAACACAGCCATCGAACCGAGGAGGCCCCATCAGCTCCGAGACGCGCATCAACGACCGCATCCGGGTTCCGGAAGTCCGACTCGTCGGACCCAACGGTGAGCAGGTCGGGATCGTCCGCATCGAGGACGCCCTGCGCCTTGCCCAGGAAGCGGATCTGGACCTTGTCGAGGTCGCCCCGCAGGCGCGCCCGCCGGTCTGCAAGCTCATGGACTACGGCAAGTTCAAGTACGAGAGCGCGCAGAAGGCTCGCGAATCGCGTCGCAACCAGCAGCAGACCGTCATCAAGGAGCAGAAGCTCCGGCCGAAGATCGACCCGCACGACTACGAGACGAAGAAGGGCCACGTGTCCCGCTTCCTCGGTCAGGGTCACAAGGTCAAGGTGACGATCATGTTCCGCGGTCGCGAGCAGTCGCGGCCCGAGTTGGGCTTCCGCCTGTTGCAGCGACTGGCCGATGACGTTTCCGAGCTCGGGTTCATCGAGGCGAACCCGAAGCAGGACGGTCGGAACATGATCATGGTTCTAGCGCCGCACAAGACCAACAAGACCAAGCCCAAGGCCAACGCGTAAGCACTGCGCCAGGGCTCGTGATGTGAGGCCGGGTCGGGACGCCGACAGCGCCCCCGCCCGGCTCCAGTACGAAACGAGGACGGAAGATGCCGAAGAACAAGACCCACAAGGGCACCTCGAAGCGCTTCAAGGTGACCGGTTCGGGCAAGCTGCGGCGCGAGCAGGCCGGTCGCCGGCACATCCTGGAGAAGAAGTCCAGCCGTGTCACCCGTCGCCTCGAGGGCACCGAAGCCGTCGCCAAGGCCGACGTCAAGCGCATCAACAAGCTGCTGGGTCGCTGACGCCGACTTCCCCGCTGCACCCCCGAGGGAGCAGTAGTCCGGCATCGCAAGCCATCCAGCCACCCGCATTGGGCGGTCGAAACCGCCGCCCCCGATGAGATAACAGGACGGACCCCGTGGCACGCGTCAAGCGGGCGGTCAACGCCCAGAAGAAGCGCCGCACAGTTCTCGAGTCGGCCCGTGGTTACCGCGGTCAGCGCTCCCGGCTGTACCGCAAGGCCAAGGAGCAGATGCTCCACTCGATGACCTACTCCTACCGGGACCGCCGCGCCCGCAAGGGCGAGTTCCGGAAGCTGTGGATCACCCGCATCAACGCCGCGACCCGGCAGCACGGCCTCAGCTACAACAAGTTCGTGCAGGGCCTGAAGGCGGCCGAGGTCGAGGTCGACCGCAAGATCCTGGCGGAGCTCGCCGTCAACGACCCGCAGGCCTTCGAGGCGCTGGTCGACGTGGCGCGCAAGAACCTGCCGGAGAGTGCGGCCTGATCGCCGAACGCACTTCCGATCCGCGACCCGGGACCCCGCTCACCGAGCGATCGTCCCGGGTCGCGGTCGCTCGTAAGCTCACCCGCCGCGCAGGCCGGGAGAAGGCCGGCGCGTTCCTCGCCGAGGGCGCGCAAGCCGTGGGCGAGGCGCTGACCGCGCACGCCGACGACCGGCTGCGGGTGCGCGAGCTGTTCGTCACCGAGCAGCCGCGGCACGCCGAGCTCTCCGAGCGCGCCGTGCTGGCCGGCGTTCCGGTGCACGAGGTGACCGACAAGGCCGCCGCGTCGCTGTCGGAGACGGTCACCCCGCAGGGCGTGGTCGCCGTCTGCGACCTGCCCCGCACCGATCCCGCGAGCGCCCTGGCGCAGCGGCCGGAGCTGGTCGCGGTGCTGGTCGGCATCGCCGACCCGGGCAACGCCGGGACCGTGGTGCGGGTGTCCGACGCCGCCGGTGCCGGTGCGGTGCTGTTCGCCGGGGACACCGTCGACGCCTACAACGGCAAGGCGGTGCGCGCCTCCACCGGCAGCCTGTTCCACCTGCCGGTGGCCCGGGACCGCGACGTGAGCGCGGTGCTGGCGGCCTGCCGGGACGCCGGGCTGCGCCTGGTCGGCGCCGACGGCTACGCCACCGGCGACCTCGACACCGCCGACCGGGCGGGTGAGCTCGCCGAACCCACCGCGTGGGTGTTCGGCAGCGAGGCGCACGGCCTGTCCGACGAGGTCAAGGCCCAGCTGGACACGACGCTGCGGGTGCCGCTCTACGGCCAGGCGGAGAGCTTGAACCTGGCCACGGCAGCCGCCGTCTGCCTCTACGCTTCGGCGCGTGCCCAGCACCGCTGAGCTCGGGCGGAACGGATCACCGCGCAACGCGATGGACGCCGTCGCCTAGAATCGCCCATGTCAGCTTGCGGCTTCGCACCGAAGAGTCGTATGCAACCTCAGCAGGTTCGCAGGCCCAGCCACCTGGCAGAACAGGGACCTGGCCGATGATGCCTGTGGGATCAACGGGAGTCACGCACTAACGATGTCTGGAGCCAACGACTCGTACGACCCGAAAGAGGTCGCCGCGCTGTCGCAGGAGACGCTGGACGCCGCGGTCGAGGAGGCCAAGAAGGCCTTCGTCGCCGCTGCCGATCTGGACGAGCTCGCCGCGGTCAAGCCCGCTCACCTCGGCGACCGCTCGCCGCTGCTGACCGCTCGCCGCGAGATCGGGGCGTTGCCGCCCAAGGCCCGCTCCGAAGCGGGCAAGCGCGTCAACCAGGCCCGCGAGGCCATCCAGGGCGCCTTCGACGAGCGCCGCGCCACGCTGCAGGCCGAGCGCGACGAGCGCGTGCTGCGCGAGGAGTCGGTCGACGTCACGCTGCCCTGGGACCGCGTGCCCACCGGCGCCCGGCACCCGATCACCCAGCTCGCCGAGCAGATCGAGGACACCTTCGTGGCGATGGGCTGGGAGGTCGCCGAGGGTCCCGAGCTGGAAGCCGAGTGGTTCAACTTCGACGCGTTGAACTTCGGCAAGGACCACCCGGCGCGCACCATGCAGGACACCTTCTACGTGGCGCCGGAGGACTCCGGCCTGGTGCTGCGCACGCACACCTCGCCGTCGCAGGTCCGCGCGCTGCTCAACCGCGACCTGCCGGTGTACGTGGTCTGCCCGGGCCGCACCTTCCGCACCGACGAGCTCGACGCCACCCACACCCCGGTGTTCCACCAGGTCGAGGGCCTGGCGGTCGACAAGGGCCTGACGATGGCGCACCTGAAGGGCACCCTGGACGCCTTCGCCCGCTCGATGTTCGGGCCGGAGTCCAAGACCCGGCTGCGGCCCTCGTACTTCCCGTTCACCGAGCCGTCGGCCGAGATGGACATCTGGTTCCCGGAGAAGAAGGGCGGCGCCGGCTGGGTCGAATGGGGCGGCTGCGGCATGGTCAACCCCAACGTGCTGCGCGCCTGCGGCGTCGACCCCGACGTCTACACCGGGTTCGCCTTCGGCATGGGCCTGGAGCGCACCCTGATGTTCCGCAACGGCATCCCGGACATGCGCGACATGGTCGAGGGTGACATCCGCTTCACCCAGCCGTACGGCATCTAGCAGGTCTGCCGATGGTTGATCCGCGCTGCGGCTCCGCCGCTTCGAGGACACCCGTCACGACCGTCCCCGACATCACTTACCTGAACGAGAGAAGGGCCTGACCAAGTGCGGATTCCGGTTTCCTGGCTGGCCGAGCACCTCGAGCTGCCCGAGGAGACGACCGCGGAGACGCTGGCAGAGGCGTTCATCCGGATCGGGTTGGAGGTCGAGGAGGTCGAGCACCTGACGCAGGTGCGCGGCCCGCTCGTGGCCGGTCGCGTCGCCGAGATCGAAGAGCTCACCGAGTTCAAGAAGCCGATCCGGTACTGCAAGGTCGAGATCGGCGCCTCCGAGGAGGGCGAGCAGAAGCTGCAGAACATCATCTGCGGTGCTCGCAACTTCTCCGAGGGCGACCTGGTCGTCGTCGCGCTGCCCGGCACGGTGCTGCCGGGTGAGTTCGAGATCAGCTCGCGCAAGACCTACGGCAAGCTCAGCGAGGGCATGATCTGCTCCGCCAAGGAGCTGGGCCTCGGCGAGGACCACGACGGCATCCTGGTGCTGCCGCCCGGTTCGGCCGACCCCGGTGACGACGCGGTGGACCTGGTCGGGCTCGACGACTCGATCATCGAGCTGGCCATCACGCCCGACCGCGGCTACTGCTTCTCGGTGCGCGGACTGGCCCGCGAGCTGTCCAACGCGCTGGACGTGCCGTTCGGCGACCCGGGCACCCGCCCGGTGCCGGAGGACGACAAGCCCTCGCGCGGTGTCGAGCTGCGCGATTCCCAGGCGTGCTCGCGGTTCGTGCTGCGCCGGGTCACCGGCGTGGACCCGACGGCGCCGAGCCCGTGGTGGATGCGCCGCCGCCTGGCGCTGGCGGGCATCCGCTCGATCTCGCTGTCGGTGGACGTCACCAACTACGTGATGCTGGAGCTGGGTCAGCCGCTGCACGCCTTCGACGCGACGAAGGTGGCTGGTGACCTGGTGGTCCGCCACGCCGAGAGCGGCGAGAAGCTGACCACGCTGGACGGGCAGGTCCGCGCGCTGGACCCCGACGACATCGTCATCGCCGACGACTCCGGCGTGGTGTCGCTGGCCGGTGTCATGGGCGGCGAGAGCACCGAGATCGGCGACGGCACGCACGACGTGCTGATCGAGGCGGCGAACTGGGACCCGGCCAACATCGCCCGCACCATCCGCCGCCACAAGCTGCCCAGCGAGGCGGGCAAGCGCTTCGAGCGCACGGTGGACCCGGCCGTGGCGCCGGTGGCCGCCGAGCTGGCCGCGCAGCTGCTGGTCCGCTACGGCGACGGCACGATCGCACCAGGCCGCACCGACGTCGGCGAGCCGAAGTCGCCGGCCCCGGTGACGATGCCGCTGGCGCTGCCGGACAAGGTCGCCGGTGTCTCCTACGAGCGCGGCGTGACCGCGCGACGGCTGACCCAGATCGGCTGCAAGATCGACCTGGGCACCTCCGACGACGGCGTCGGCCTGATCACCGCGACCCCGCCGTCCTGGCGTCCGGACCTGACGCAGCCGTTCGACCTGGTCGAGGAGGTGCTGCGGCTGGAGGGCTACCACACGATCCCGTCGGTGCTGCCCGCCGCGCCGCCCGGCCACGGCCTGTCGGCCGCGCAGCGCCGCAAGCGCGCGGTCTCCCGCGCCCTGGCCGGTGCCGGCTACGTCGAGGTGCTGCCGTTCCCGTTCACCGGCAAGGAGACGCTGGACGCCTTCGGCCTCGCCGAGGACGACGAGCGCCGCCGCACGGTGAACGTGCTCAACGCGCTGGAGAGCGACAAGTCGCAGCTGACCACGACCCTGCTGACGGGCCTGCTGGACACCTTGCAGCGCAACGTCTCCCGCGGTCACCGCGACGTCGCGCTGTTCCACATCGGACAGGTCAGCCAGCCGTCGGCCGACCAGCCCGCGGTGCCGGAGGTCGGCGTCGACGGCCGCCCCACCGACGAGCAGATCGCGGGGCTGCTGGCGGCGTTGCCCGAGCAGCCCACGCGCGTGGCGACGGTGCTCGCGGGTCAGCGCGAGCTGGCCGGCTGGTGGGGCAAGGGCCGTGCCGCCGATTGGGCGGACGCCATCCAGGCGGCTCGCGTGGTGGCCTCGGCCGCCGGCGTCGAGTTGGCGGTCCGCAACGCCGAGCACGCCCCGTGGCACCCGGGCCGCTGTGCCGAGCTGCTGGTCGGCGAGCAGGTCGTGGGCCACGCCGGTGAGCTGCACCCGAAGGTCGTCGAAGCGCTGGGCCTGCCCAAGCGCACCAGCGCGATGGAGCTCGACCTCGACGCGCTGCCGCTGGTCGAGCGCCGCACCGCGCCGGACATCTCGGCGTACCCGCCGGTGCTGATGGACGTGGCGCTGGTGGTCGACGCCTCGGTCGCGGCCTCCGACGTCGTCGAAGCGGTCCGCACCGGCGGTGGCGAGCTGCTGGAGGACGTCCGCCTCTTCGACGTCTACGCGGGCGAGCAGCTGGAGCAGGGCAAGAAGTCGCTGGCCCTGGCCCTGCGCTTCCGCGCCCCGGACCGCACCCTCAAGCAGGAGGAAGCCACCGAGGCCAGGGACGCAGCGGTCAAGTCCGCAACCGACCGCCTCGGAGCCACCCTCCGCGCCTGACGCACCACGCAGAACGGCCCCGCCCCGGGAAGTCCCGGGACGGGGCCGTTCTCGCGTTCTCAGTGGTTGCGGGGGAGGTGCTTCGCGGTGAAGTCCTCGGCGGTGAGGCCCATGATGACCAGGTGCAGCATGCCGTCGGAGAGGGAGTCGGGTTCGCTGGTGCGGCCTTCCTCGCGGAAGCCGAGCTTGGTGTGGAGCGCCAGGGACGCGACGTTCTCCTGGTAGATGCCGACCTGGCACTTGCGGAACTTGCGGCGTCCGAACATGACCGCGAGCAGCGTGATGATCGCGTCGTCGGCGTAGCCGTGCCTGCGGTGCATCGGGCCGATGCCGACGCCGTAGCTGAAAACGCCTGGTTCGTCGGCCTTGCTCGTGCACATCGAGCCGACGAGGACCTGGTCCCGGCGGGTTTCGATGGCCAGCTGGAAGTCGTCGGGGGAGTCGGCGTGGTTCGCGCGGTGCGCCGCCCAGTGGCGGTACCCGTCGGTCTGCGCGTACGGAGCGCGGGTGGGGTCCTGGTCGAAACCGGCCAGGATGCGTCTGTCAGCGGCGGCGACGCGCCTTAACAGCACCTGCCGCCCGACCCAGGACGACGTCGTGATCGGCGCCGCGCCGTGGCGGGCCCCCAGGTTCGGGTGCGGCGGGATCATCGTCATCGATCTCGATGATGCCCTCCTGGGCCGACCGAATCCACAGGGGGGTCCACGTGCTGTGACGTCGTGCAAGCGCTGTGAAACCTGGATGACCCGCGAGTTACCCGGTGTCAACGCCGGAGCCCGAAATGCCGTCATTGCGGGTGATTTGGTGACGCGCACCTGCTCGGGCGATCGCGAACGGTGAAGATCGGGTCATCCGCCGATGTTGCGGAGGGCTTCGCGCCGGGACAGCGGGGACAGCTCGTGGTTCGCGGCGAAGTCGCGGACCCATTCCGGATCGGTCTTGGCGTGCTCGCGCAGCGCCCAGCCGATCGCCTTGCGGAGGAAGAAGTCGGGATCGGTGAGGTTGGCTTGGACCGCGCGGCGCAGGAGCTCGACGTCGGTGCGGTCCTTGGCGCGCAGCTGTGCGATGATCGCCGTGCGGCGGCGCCAGCGGTCGTCGTCGGTGGACCAGCGCAGCAGCATCGGGCGCACCACGTCCGGATCGCTCAGCAGCAGCGGTCCGATGCGCCGGCTGGCGACCTCGTCGACGAAGTCCCACCACGCCCCGGTGACCACGAACTCCTCGTAGAGCCCGAGCGCGCCGGTGTCCTGGAAGCGCCGCTGCGCCCGGTGCCCGGTCACCGAGAGCGCGACGTAGCGCTCCTCCCGGTAGGTCGCGTCCCGCCAGAGCGCCCGCGCGGAATCGACCAGGTCCTGCTGCGTCGTGAAGGGGAACCGCCGGCACAGCTCGTCGACGATGCTCACGCGCGCGGGTTTGCGCACCCCGACGAACGGCATCTCCGACTTCATGTACCGCTGCATCGCGGGCGCGTCCTCCGCCACGGCGTGCTCCTCGAGCAGCCGCAACGCCGCCTCGCGGAACCCCGTGACCTCACCCACCCCGCCGATCCTGCCACCGGCCCCCGACGCCGCACCCCGCGACGCAGGTGGCCGGGGGTGTGGGCTCGGCGCAACATCACAGGTCGGGCGGGGACGTGACGTGGGAAACTGGGCGGGCCGCCACAAGTCGTTTGATTGATTTTGCATAGCAGTGCATAATCATCCGCATGACGGTGAGGGTTGCTGTAGCGGGTGCCAGTGGCTACGCGGGCGGAGAGCTGCTCCGCCTGCTCCTGGCGCACCCCGAGGTCGAGATCGGCGCGCTGACGGCGGGGGGCAACGCGGGCAGCCGCCTCGGTCAGCACCACCCCAACCTGCTGCCCCTGGCCGACCGCGAACTCACCGAGACGACCGCCGACCAGCTGCGCGGCCACGACGTCGTCTTCCTCGCGCTGCCGCACGGGCACTCCGCGGCCATCGCCGCCGAACTCGGCGACGACGTCGTGGTCATCGACTGCGGTGCCGACCACCGGCTCAACGACGCCGAGGACTGGACCCGCTGGTACGGCGGCGACCACCCCGGCACCTGGCCCTACGGCGTGCCCGAACTGCCCGGCGCGCGCGAGCGGCTGCGCGGCAGCAAGCGCGTCGCCGTCGCGGGCTGCTTCCCGACGGTGTCGTCGCTGGCCGTCGTGCCCGCCCTGGCCGCGGGCATCGTCGAGCCCGACGCCGTGGTCACCGCGATCACCGGCACCTCCGGCGCGGGCCGCGCGCTCAAGCCGCACCTGCTCTCCGCCGAGGTCATGGGCTCGGCCAGCGTCTACGGCGTCGGCGGTGCCCACCGGCACACCCCGGAGATGATCCAGAACCTCAGCGCGGCGGCGGGGGAGGTGGTCAAGGTCTCCTTCACGCCCGTGCTGGCGCCGATGGCGCGCGGCATCCTCGCCACTTGCTCCGCCCCGCTGCGCGGCGACGTCGACACCGCGACCGCCCGCAAGGTCTACCTCGACGCCTACGCCGACGAGCCGTTCGTGCACGTCCTGCCCGAGGGGGCCTGGCCGCAGACCTCCTCGACGCTCGGTGCCAACACCGTCCACCTGCAGGTCACCGTCGACCCGGACGCCGGTCGGCTGATCGTGGTCGGCGCCGAGGACAACCTCACCAAGGGCACCGCGGGCGGTGCCGTGCAGTGCATGAACCTCGCGCTCGGCCTTCCCGAGACCACCGGACTGCCCACCGCCGGCATCGCGCCGTGAGCCCCGCCACCAGAACCGAGGAGAAGAAATGAGCGTGACCGGTCCCGCCGGTTTCCGGGCGGCGGGGATCGCCGCAGGCATCAAGGCAGCGGGCGCGCGCGATCTCGCACTCGTGGTCAACGACGGTCCGCAGCAGTCCGCGGCCGGCGTGTTCACCACCAACAAGGTCAAGGCCGCGCCGGTGCTGTGGTCCCAGCAGGTGCTGCAGGAGCGCAAGCTGCACGCGATCGTGCTCAACTCCGGCTGCGCCAACGCCTGCACCGGCCCCGGCGGCTTCCAGGACACCCACGCCACCGCGGAGAAGGTCGCCGACGTGCTCGGCGTCGGCGCGATCGAGGTCGCGGTCTGCTCGACCGGCCTGATCGGCGAGCGCCTGCCGATGGACGCGCTGCTGCCCGGCGTCGACTCCGCCGCCAAGGCCCTCGACACCGGTGAGCAGTCCGGCCTGGACGCCGCCACCGCCGTGCTCACCACCGACAGCAAGGCCAAGCAGGCCCACCGCGCGCACGACAACGGCTGGTCGATCGGCGGGTTCGCCAAGGGCGCGGGCATGCTCGCGCCGAACATGGCCACCATGCTCAGCGTCATCACCACCGACGTGATGATCAGCGGAGCCGACCTCGACGAGGCGCTGCGCGCGGCCACCCGGGTGACCTTCGACCGGCTCGACGTCGACGGCGGCACCTCCACCAACGACACCGTGCTGGTCATGGCCTCCGGCGCCTCGGGCGTCGAAGCCTCCCAGGAGGAGTTCACCGCGCTGCTCACCGAGGTCTGCCAGGACCTGGTGCGGCAGCTGCAGGACGACGCCGAGGGCGCCACCAAGACCATCGACATCACCGTGCGCGGCGCCGTC
This sequence comes from Saccharopolyspora mangrovi, assembly GCF_035320975.1. Taxonomy (NCBI): domain Bacteria; kingdom Bacillati; phylum Actinomycetota; class Actinomycetes; order Pseudonocardiales; family Pseudonocardiaceae; genus Saccharopolyspora; species Saccharopolyspora mangrovi. Next base: position 115,508 of record NZ_JAWLNX010000020.1, read on the forward strand.
AGCGAAGCCGACGCGGTGACCATCGGCCGCATCGTCGCCGAGGACAACCTGGTCAAGACGGCGATGTTCGGCTCCGACCCGAACTGGGGCCGCATCGCGATGGCGCTGGGCCGCGCCCAGGCCGAGATCGACGTGGACAAGGTCGAGATCGCCACCAACGGAGTCACGCTCTACGCCGACGGCGCGACCGCCCGCGACCGCAGCGAGGCCGACCTGTCCAGGCGGCAGATCGAGATCGTCATCGACCTGCACCTCGGCTCGCACGCGGCCACGATCCTGTCCACCGACCTCTCCCACGACTACGTCGAAGAGAACAGCGCGTACTCCTCATGACCAGTGACACCAGCGATCGGCTGGCCACCGCGGCCGAGAAGGCCAGCGTCCTCGTCGAAGCCCTCCCGTGGCTGCAGCGCTTCAACGGCGCCACCGTCGTCATCAAGTACGGCGGCAACGCCATGATCGACGACGAGCTCAAGGCCGCGTTCGCGCAGGACATGGTGTTCCTGCGGCTCGCGGGCCTGCGCCCCGTCGTGGTGCACGGTGGCGGACCGCAGATCACCTCGATGCTCGACCGGCTCGGCATGGAGGGCGAGTTCCGCGGCGGACTGCGGGTGACCTCGCCGGAGACGATGGACGTCGTGCGGATGGTGCTGGTCGGGCAGGTCGGGCGCGAGCTCGTCGGCCTGATCAACCAGCACGGTCCCTACGCGGTCGGCATGTCCGGCGAGGACGCACGGCTGTTCACCGCCGCCCGCCGCACCGCCACCGTCGACGGCGAACCGGTCGACGTCGGCCTGGTCGGCGACGTCGTCGACGTCAACGCCGAGGCCGTGCTCGACCTGATCAGCGCGGGCCGCATCCCGGTGGTGTCCACGGTGGCGCCCGACGCCGACGGCGTGGTGCACAACGTCAACGCCGACACCGCCGCCGGTGCCCTGGCGGTCGCGCTCGGCGCCGAGAAGCTCGTGGTGCTCACCGACGTCGAAGGCCTCTACACCAACTGGCCGGACAAGTCGTCGCTGGTCAGCAGGCTCGACGTGGACCAGCTGGCGGAGCTGCTGCCGGGCTTGGCCTCGGGGATGGTGCCGAAGATGGAGGCCTGCCTGCGCGCCGTGCGCGGGGGAGTGCCGCGCGCGCACGTCATCGACGGGCGGCTGGCGCACTCGGTCCTGCTCGAGGTCTTCACCAGTGCCGGAGTGGGAACGATGGTGTTCCCCGTCGAATCGGAGGACGCATGACCACCAACGCCACCGGGATGCAGCGCTGGCAGGCGTCCATGATGGACAACTACGGCACCCCGAAGCTGACCTTCGTCAGCGGTTCCGGTGCCGAGCTCACCGACGCCGACGGCAAGACCTACCTGGACTTCGTCAGCGGCATCGCCGTGAACGCCCTCGGCCACGCCCACCCCGCGATCGTGCGGGCGGTGTCCGACCAGGTCGCGAAGATGGGCCACGTTTCCAACCTCTACGTGCACGAACTCGGCCTGACGCTGGCCGAGCGGCTGCTCGAGCTGGCCGGGGCCACCGGCCGGGGACGCGTGCTGTTCTGCAACTCCGGCGCCGAGGCCAACGAAGCCGCGTTCAAGATCGCCCGGCTGACCGGGCGCACCAAGATCGTCGCGACTCAGGGCGGCTTCCACGGGCGGACGATGGGCGCGCTCGCGCTGACCGGTCAGCCCGCCAAGCAGGAGCCGTTCGCGCCGATGCCGGCCGGTGTGGTGCACGTGCCCTACGGCGACGTCGCCGCGCTGGAGTCCGAAGTGGACGACACCACCGCCGCGGTGTTCCTGGAGCCGATCCAGGGCGAGAACGGCGTCGTCGTCCCGCCCGAGGGCTACCTGCGCGCAGCCCGCGAGATCGCGACCCGCAACGGCGCCCTGCTGGTGCTCGACGAGGTGCAGACCGGCATCGGCCGCACCGGTTTCTGGTTCGCCTTCCAGCGCGAAGACGTCACCCCCGACGTGATCACCCTCGCCAAGGGCCTCGGCGGCGGTCTGCCCATCGGCGCCTGCATCGGCATCGGCGATGCAGGCGACCTGCTGCACCCCGGCCAGCACGGCACCACCTTCGGCGGTAACCCGATCGTCTGCGCCGCCGCGCTCGCGGTGCTCGACACCATCGCGGACGACGGGCTGCTCGACCACGTCGAGCAGGTCGGCATGGACCTCGTCGACGGTGTGCGGGGGCTCGGCCACCCGCTCGTCCGCGAGGTGCGCGGCGCCGGTCTGCTGATCGCCATCGGCCTCACCGAGCCCGTCTCCGCCAAGGTCGCCGCCGCCGCGCAAGAACGCGGCTACTTGGTCAACCCCATCCAGCCGGACGCCATCCGGCTGTGCCCGCCGCTGGTCGTTCGCGGTGAGCAGGTGCAGCGACTGCTCACCGACCTTCCCGAACTGCTCAACGCTGCCAAGGAGAACTGAGATGTCCCGGCACTTCCTCCGCGACGACGACCTCACGCCTGACGAGCAGGCCGAGGTCCTCGACCTCGCCGACGAGCTCAAGGCCAACCCGCTCGGGTCGGATGTGCTCAAGGGCAAGTCCATCGCGGTGCTCTTCGAGAAGAACTCCACCCGCACGCGGCTGTCCTTCGAGGTCGGCATTCACCAGCTCGGCGGACAGCCGATCGTGGTGGACGGGCGGATGATGCAGCTGGGCCGCGAGGAGACCATCGAGGACACCTCGCGCGTGCTGTCCCGCTACGTCGACGCCGTGGTGTGGCGGACATTCGCCCAGGCGCGCATCGACGCGATGGCCTCGGCCTCGCGCGGGCCGGTGATCAACGCGCTCACCGACGAGTTCCACCCCTGCCAGGTCCTCGCCGACCTGCAGACCATCCGCGAGCGCCACGGCAAGCTCGCCGGGCTGACCATGACCTACCTCGGCGACGGCGCCAACAACATGGCCCACTCGCTGCTGGTCGGCGGCGCCACCGCGGGCATGCACGTCCGCATCGGCGCGCCCGAGGGGTTCCGCCCGGTCGAGTGGGTGCTCGAAGCCGCCCGCAAGCGCGCGGCCGAGACCGGCGGCTCGATCGAGCTGCACACCACTCCGCAGAGCTCCGTCGAGGGCGCGGACGTGCTGGTCACCGACGCGTGGACGTCGATGGGGCAGGAGAACGACGGCAAGGACCGGGTCAGCCCGTTCCGCCCGTACCAGGTCAACACCGAGCTGCTGGCCGCCACCGGCAAGTCCGACACCAGCGTGCTGCACTGCCTGCCCGCGCACCGAGGCCTGGAGATCACCGACGAGGTGATCGACGGACCCGCCAGCGCGGTGTTCGACGAGGCCGAGAACCGGCTGCACGCGCAGAAGGCCCTGCTGGCCTGGCTGGTGCGACGATCATGAGCACGACGCGGGTCGCGCGGCAGGCGCGCATCGTCGAACTCGTGTCCTCGCTGGACATCCGCAGCCAGACCGAGCTGGCCAAGCTGCTCGGCGACGCCGGCATCGAGGTCACCCAGGCCACGCTGTCCAGGGACCTCGACGAGCTCGGCGCGGTGAAGCTGCGCGGCCCGGACGGCGGGGCGGCGGTCTACGTCATCCCGGAGGACGGCAGTCCTGTGCGCGGCGTCCAGGGCGGCACTTCGCGGCTGAGCAGGCTGCTCGGCGAACTGCTCGCCAGCGCCGACGGGTCGGGCAACCTCACGGTGCTGCGCACACCGCCCGGCGCCGCCCAGTTCCTGGCCAGCGCCATCGACCGCGCCGCGCTCAACGAGGTCGTGGGCTCGATAGCGGGCGACGACACCGTCATGATCGTCGCTCGCGAGCCCCTGACCGGCAAGGAACTCGCCGAGCGCTTCACCGCGATGGCAGCGGGCGGCCTCGAACCCGAGGATGAGGACTAGGGCGCGGTCTCCCGCGGTCAGTACTGGTGAGGACTGACCGGGACATCGATCATGGGCAGTCTGACCTGGAACTGCCCGCAACCAACCGAGAGAGCACCGAGGAACCGAACGTGACGCAGCAAGGCAGTGAGCCCACCAAGCTCTGGGGCGGCCGCTTCGCCTCCGGCCCGGCCGAGGCGATGGCCGCGCTGAGCCTGTCGACGCACTTCGATTGGCGGCTGGCGCCCTACGACATCGCCGGATCGCGCGCCCACGCCCGCGTCCTGCACCGCGCCGGGCTGCTGACCCAGGACGAGCTCGACGCCATGCTCGCCGGGCTCGACACCCTCGCCGCCGACGTCGAATCCGGCGCCTTCACCCCGGTCATCGACGACGAGGACGTGCACACCGCCCTCGAACGCGGCCTGCTGGAGCGCGTCGGCGCCGACCTCGGCGGCAAGCTGCGCGCCGGCCGCTCCCGCAACGACCAGGTCGCGACCCTGTTCCGGATGTGGCTGCGGGACGCCAACCGGCGCGTCGCCGCGGGCGTCCTCGACGTCGTCGACGCGCTCGTCGCGCAGGCCGCCGCGCACCCGGACGCGGTGCTGCCCGGCCGCACCCACCTGCAGCACGCCCAGCCGGTGCTGCTCGGGCACCACCTGCTCGCGCACTGCCAGGCCCTGCTGCGCGACGTCTCCCGGATCCGCGACTGGGACGCCCGCACCGCCTACTCGCCCTACGGCTCCGGCGCACTGGCCGGCTCCTCGCTGAGCCTGGACCCGCAGGCCATCGCCGCCGACCTGGGCTTCCGGGGAGCCACCGACAACTCCATCGACGGCACCGCGGCCCGCGACTTCGCCGCCGAGGCCGCGTTCTGCCTGGCCATGCTCGGGGTCAACCTCTCCCGGATTGCCGAAGAGGTGATCATCTGGAACACCGCCGAGTTCGGCTACATCACCCTCGACGACGCCTGGGCCACCGGCAGCTCGATCATGCCGCAGAAGAAGAACCCCGACGTCGCCGAACTCGCCCGGGGCAAGTCCGGCCGGCTCATTGGCAACCTCTCCGGCCTGCTGAGCACCCTCAAGGCGCTCCCGCTCGCCTACAACCGGGACCTGCAGGAGGACAAGGAACCGGTCATCGACTCCGTCGAGCAGCTGGACCTGCTGCTGCCCGCGATGAGCGGGATGCTCGGCACCCTCACCTTCCACACCGAGCGGATGGCCGAACTCGCCCCCGCCGGTTTCACCCTCGCCACCGACATCGCCGAGTGGCTGGTGCGCCAAGGCGTTCCGTTCCGGGTCGCCCACGAGGCGTCGGGGGAGTGCGTGCGCACCGCCGAGACGCGCGGCGTCGGCCTCGACGAGCTCACCGACGAGGAACTGGCCGCCGCCCACCCCGCGCTGACCGCGCAGGTCCGCGAGGTGCTGACGGTCGCCGGATCCATCGAGTCCCGCGACTCGCACGGCGGCACCGCCCCGGCCCGCGTCGCCGAGCAGCGCGAGCGGGTCGTCGCGGCCGTGGCCGAGCACCGGGGGTGGCTGTCGGAATGATCGAGATCTCAGCGCGCCCGGTAGGGTGCTGAGCGTGGACCAGGTGACGCGCGAGGAGCTGGCCCGCGACCCGCTGTGGGTCGCGCGCCGGCTGCTGGGCTGCGAACTGCGGTCCAGCAGCCCGGAGGGCGAGGTCGGCGTGCGCCTGGTCGAGGTCGAGGCCTACCGGGGCACCGACGATCCCGCGTCGCACTGCTACCGGGGCAGGACCGAGCGCAACTCGGTGATGTTCGGCCCGGCCGGTCACCTCTACGTGTACTTCGTCTACGGGATGCACTTCTGCATCAACGTGGTGTGCCTGTCCGACGGCGTCCCCGGGGCGGTGCTGGTGCGCGCCGGGGAGATCACCACCGGCCGCGACCTGGCCCGCAGCCGCAAACCCGCCGCCCGCAAGGACGCCCAGCTGGCCAGCGGCCCCGCCCGGCTCGCCGGGGTGCTGGGTATCACCCGCGAGCACAACGGCATCGACCTGACCGACCCGGAATCGCCGGTCCGCCTCTACAACGGCACCCAGGTCGCCGAGGACGACGTCCGCAGCGGGCCCCGGGTCGGCGTCGCGGCCGCGATGGACCTGCCGTGGCGGTCGTGGGTCGACGGTTCGGAGGCCGTCAGCGCCTACCGGCGTGGCGGACGCCGCCGCATCCGAGCCCGGGCGTGAACCCAGTTGCGGGGATGCGCGAAACTGAACCGCGTGAGTGAGCACATCCTTGACGAGCTGGCCTGGCGCGGACTGATCGCGCAATCCACCGACCTCGACGCGCTGCGACGAGACCTCGACACCGGCCCGCTCACTCTCTACGCCGGGTTCGACCCGACCGCGCCGAGCCTGCACGCCGGCCACCTGATCCCGATGCTGACGCTCCGCCGCTTCCAGCAGGCCGGTCACCGGCCCGTGGTGCTGGCCGGTGGCGCGACCGGTCTGATCGGCGATCCGCGCGACGTCGGCGAGCGCAACCTGCACGACGAGAGCACCGTTGCCGAGTGGACCGGCAAGATCCGCGACCAGCTGTCGACGTTCGTCGACTTCGACGACTCGCCGACCGGCGGGATCATGGCCAACAACGCGGACTGGACCGCGAACCTGTCGGTCACCGCGTTCCTGCGCGAAGTCGGCAAGCACTTCTCGGTCAACACGATGCTGGCGCGCGAGACGGTCAAACGCCGGCTGGAGACCGACGGCATCTCCTACACCGAGTTCAGCTACATGCTGCTGCAGGCCAACGACTACGTGCAGCTCTACCGGGAGCACGGCACGAAGTTGCAGCTCGGCGGCTCGGACCAGTGGGGCAACATCATCGCCGGCGTCGACCTGGTCCGGAAGCAGGAGGGCGCCGCCGCGCACGCGCTGACGCTCCCGCTGGTCACCGACTCGGAAGGCCGCAAGTTCGGCAAGTCCACCGGAGGCGGCAACGTCTGGCTCGACCCGTCGCTGACCTCGCCGTACGCCTGGTACCAGTACTTCGTCAACGCCGCCGACGCCGACGTGCCCAACTACCTGCGGCTGTTCACCTTCCTCGACCGCGAGGAGGTCGAGGAGCTGGAGAAGACCACGGTCGAACGCCCGCAGCTGCGAGCCGGGCAGAAGCGCCTCGCCGAGGAGCTGACCACGCTGGTGCACGGCGAGGACCAGACCCGCAAGGTGATCGCGGCCAGCCAGGCGCTGTTCGGTCGCGGGGAGATCGCCGAGCTCGACGAGGCGACCCTGGACTCCGCGATGGCGGCCGTTCCGAGCGCCGAACTGCGCCTGGCCGACGGCCCGAGCATCGTCGACCTGCTGGTCGAGACCGGATTGGTCGACGGCAAGGGCGCCGCGCGACGCACCATCAAGGAGGGCGGCGCGTACGTCAACAACGTCAAGATCGCTGATGAGGACTGGGTGCCGACCCAAGACGACCTGCTGCACGGGCGGTGGCTGGTCGTTCGCCGTGGCAAGCGCCACACCGCGGGCGCCAAGATCCTGAACTGAGCCCAGCACGAGCACGGGAACGGGGCGCTGACCTGCGGGTGAGCGCCCCGTTGCGGTTGAGGACCCCCCGGTTTGACCCCTCCGGAACCGACCGTGTAACTTATTCCGAGTCAGCGCGACACGGGCCGGGAAACCGGGCCGGGCCTGATGCGGGGTTGCGAACCAAGCTCCTGTCTCCGGATGGTAGAGTGGGCGCCCCGAACGGGAAACCAAGAAAGTAGAAGCAAGCCAAAGGGCTTGGGGATGCGGACGCGGTTTTCCACCCTGTTCTTTGATTGAAAATAGCGCTTGGTAAGCTGCTGGGCGGAATAGCGAGCCGACATTTCGGCGGCCACCGGATAAGGGATACCCCCCGGTGAGACCGAAAAAAGGGCCTGCTAGTCTTGAACACAGCAAAAGCGCGAACGAGGAAATGGCTCCCCGGATCGTGCGGCTCTGAAATGGGTCGTGGGTGATGGTGTGGGTGTGTTCTTTGAGAACTCAACAGTGGACTGTTTTGGTTAGTGTTCTTTATATGCCCCTAACCAACTCATCGCGGGATCT